>DATJXY010000015.1:0-7625 GCA_035499855.1 Puia sp.
GCAGCCCTGCCTCATTGTAAACGATCTGAAATATGGTGCGAATATGTCGGGATCAATAGGCCTATGGGTCGGCAATTGGACAGAAGGATATTTTTCCGACCTCAAGATTTCAAACTGAGACATACCGGGATCTGAATAAGGACACGGGTATACTTCGAATCAATTAACTTTGCTGCCTTATTTCAATCAAACATGTCTGTAGAAACTAAACCAAATTATTTCTGGAGTTTACTGACGATGAAATGTCCACGCTGTCGCAGAGGCCCCATGTTTATCAATAATAATCCATGGAAATTAAAACAGGTGCTAAAAATGCCGGATACCTGTCCTGAATGCGGACAACCATATGAACTCGAAGTCGGCTTCTGGTATGGGACAGGATATGTGAGTTATGTGTTGACGATTCTCATTTCTGTAATTAGTTTTCTGGCCTGGTGGTTATTTCTCGGATTCTCCACCGAGGATAATCGTTTTTTTTGGTGGCTTGGTATCAACGCCGTTTTCCTGATCGCAATTCAACCCTGGATTATGCGGTTGAGCAGGGTAATTTATTTGTATTTCTTCGTCCATTATGATCCCGATTACAAAAAAAACCGGATCAAGACCTTCGATTATGAGTCTGAAGATTATTACAGGAAGAAACCATAGACGATAGACAATGGACCATGAACAACAAAAAAGCCGGAAGCTTAATCCCGGCTCTTTTTTAAACTATAATAAAGGGTTAGTAAGATATCTATAACGCATAATCTAAATGATTATTATGCATTCCGGTTTCAGCCAATATCCTTCAGACTAAAACTGTCCTTCATTCTTATTCCTCTTTCTGTAAGTTTCAAATTACAACACTCAATGACAGGATCATGTTGAAAGAAAAGAATATAATCCTTGTCGATTGCTTCGTTAAGAAATAATTTTTTTTCATTTAATGCTGTCAGGGGAAATACATCATAGGATGCAATATAAGAAACGGGAATATGAGCTGTCGATGGGAAAAGATCTGATACGAACACAATTGTGTTTTCCTTATAAATAATTTGCGGAAGCATCATTGCATCTGTATGTCCATATACGAATCGTAGAGAGAGGTGAGGGATTGTTGTAGAAACATGGCGGATAACAGCAGGCATTTTTTTATCGTTCTCTTCCGGTGATGAACCATCAACCATTTTCAACTGTCCGCTTTCCCGTATCGGCAGGATATTTTCTTTCAGGAAGGACGGTTTTTCTCTTTCATTCGGTTCTGTCGCCCATTTCCAATGCCGCTCATTGCTCCAGTAAGCTGCATTCCTAAAAGCAGGAACCAGGTCTTCGCCTTTCCGGATAATACTTCCACCACAATGATCAAAATGAAGATGGGTCAACAGCACGTCAGTAATATCATCCCGGTTGAATCCATGTTTTGCCAGTGAAGAATTCAGGGAATCATCTCCATGCAAATAATAATAGCTCAGAAATTTAGTGCTCTGCTTATCGCCAATTCCGTTGTCCACCAATATCAGGCGGTTTCCATCTTCAATCAGCAGACTGCGCAATGCCCAATCGCAGAGATTATTTTCATCTGAAGGATTGAGTTTGTTCCAGATGGTTTTCGGAACCGCACCGAACATCGCTCCTCCATCCAGTTTAAAAAAACCTGTATTGATCGCATATAAATTCATCTGCTGACATCTTACCTAAAAAAACATGAGAGGTTATTTCTAAAAATCCAGTTTATAAATCTACGTAGCCAAAATCTAAGTTGAAGAAATATTATGAGCCAGTGGCCGGCGTTCTTTTACTAAGGCAGAGTATAGCCAGATAAAACCGATTACAAAAAAGACAATCAAAGAAAGCACGGAATTCTTCATGCTCCCTGTGAGTTCATGAATAAACCCAAAGACAAACATGCCGATTACTATCGCCACTTTTTCAGTAAGGTCATAATAACTGAAATAGGAAGCAGTATCTTTTGTTTCAGGCATTAATTTAGAATAAGTGGACCGGCTCAGCGATTGTATTCCCCCCATCACCAAACCCACGGCCACAGCCAGCCCATAAAAACCGAATTCCGGGTTTCCGCCCATTTCTTTAAAGCGAGCAGTATACCATGCAGCAATGCAAATGAAAATCCACAAAACAACAACTCCCATGAGTACTACGAGGTTACCAAATACCTTCGAAAGCCGGCTCATCCAGATGGCACCAGGGATCGCCACCAATTGCACCAACACCATCGTAATGATCAGCTTTGTATCTTCCAGCTGCAATACTTTGATTCCAAAAAATGAAGCTGCAAGCATAACGGTTTGCACACCCATACTGTAGAATAAGAAAGCGCGTAAAAATCTTTTTAGTACAGGCATATGTTTTACTTCATTATATACTTTTTTAACCTCGGAGAATCCGTCTTTAAATACATTTTTCTTTACAATAGCCTGAGCCGGTTTGTTTTTAAGCACCGAAAAAGTCAACTGGGCAAACCCCGCCCACCACAATCCTACGAGCAGAAAAGTTAGCCTGGGTCCTAACAATGGATCGTCCTTGAAAAAGACTACCAGTGCGAATCCAATAATCTGTAATAATACACTGCCGATATAGCCATATGAAAATCCTTTCGCACTCACTCTGTCCTGGTCTTCGGGAGCAGCTATCTCCGGTAAAAAAGCATTATAAAAAACCAGGCTGCCCACATATCCCATAGCGGCCATCATGAAACAAATAATCCCCAGCCAAAGATTGGCTCCGTTGAAGAAAAATAACATACTGCAACCAAAAGCACCCATATAACAGAAGAACTGCATAAAGCTTTTCTTATTTCCCCTGGTATCAGCAATCGATGTCAGCACAGGATAGAGGATTGCAATAAAAAGATAAGCTACTGCCAGGGAATAATCATACAGGGAAGAGTTGACGAACTTTCTTCCCAGAAAAGGGATCAATTCAGTTCCAAATTGTTTTTTAGTCGCGGCATTAAAATAAATCGGGAAAAAAGTAGTGGTGATAACAAGATTGTACACGGAATTGGCCCAATCGTACATGGCCCAGCCTGTAATCACTTTTTTAGGGGCAGTTTGCATAAGCCAGCCTGTTAAAAAATTGATTCTAAAAATAAGTCTAATTCACGAGAAATGATCAGTTAATATTTATGCGTGTATCAGGCCGGTATAGATCAGCACCAAAACAATTGCACCTATTGCTATCCGGTAGTAACCGAATAATTTAAATCCATGTTTCTGAAGATAGGTTATAAAAAAACGGATGGCCAGCATTGCAACAATAAATGCCACCACGCTGCCGACAAAAAGAATCATCATATTGTCTTTTGCAAGCACTTCGGGGTTGTGCTTGTACACATCATAAAAACTTTTTACCGAAGCTGCCAGCATAGTGGGAACCGCAAGAAAAAAAGAAAATTCGGCTGCCGTACTCCTGTCGAGTTTCTGACTCATGCCTCCAATAATCGTTGCCGCGCTACGGCTCAATCCAGGAAAAACGATTGACAATACCTGGAAACAGCCAATTACCAATGCATTCTTGTTACTGATTTGTTCTTCTTTGTGAATCACAGGTTTTGTAAAGAACCTGTCGATAAATAACAATATTACTCCTCCCCCAATCATCACCCAGGCCATGAATACCAGGTTGCTCAATGCAGCATCAATATGTTTTTTAAGAAGGACGCCAAAGATAATTGCGGGGATTAAAGCGATCACCAGCTTGACATAAAAATTTACTTTTTTCAGATCGAAAAACTTCTTCCAGTATAAAACAACCACTGATAGAATAGCTGCCAATTGAATGACAATTTCAAACATTTCACGAAAAGGAGATTCGCTCACACCAATCAGGGGATTGGTAAATTTCATATGTGCGGTGGAAGAAATGGGAAGAAATTCGGTGATTCCTTCTACAATCCCTAAAATAATCGACTGGATAAAATTCATGGATGGCTTAGCTAAAAGTTATCCCTGTTTAGGATTGATTGCTTTTCGATTTTTTGAAAATAGCAACAATTTCCAGTGCCAACCCGGCCAATATCAGAATCGGCGCGATTGTAATTCTTGTAAAACTATAGACTTCTTTGGGATCAAATACATTGGGGTCTTTACTCTTACCTCCGATCATCAACAAAATACCCAGGGCCATGACAACCAGTCCAATAATCATCCAACGGTAATTTTCTTTTCCGAATAAAGGAACATATTGTCTGGTAGTAGTTGTTTTTTTCTTCTCTGCCATAATCAAAGATTATTTGGGTTTGCAATATACAGAGTAAACAGCGAATAGAAAATATAAAGTAATGACTTTCGGAAGCTCATTTCATCTGGTCTATTAATACAAGTCGTCTAATTTCATTTTGAGGTATTTCAATACGCTCCGGTGTGTACTGGTGAAAGAAATACAAATACCCAGCAAAATCATCACTGCAAACAAGATTGCAAGCAAGGTGTAATCGCGGAGTGCAATCAGGTAAGGAATCTGATTTTCGGCAAAAAGTATGAATACAACAATTGCAATCACAGCCAGCAGTCCGCTGATCGCTCCATTGATCAATGCGCGCACATCCATGGGTCTTGCTATAAACCATCGCGTCGCACCCACCATCTGCATCGTCTTGATGAGAAAACGATTGCTGAACATGGCCAGCCTGATTGTATTATCAATCAGGAAAATGACCAATATGGAAATGATAATTATAACAGCAAGTAAAATAATACTGATTTTGCTGGTAATATTATTCAGGTTGGAAACAAGAGATTGCTGGTACAAAACATCACTGACCGCAATATTTTGAGCCAGATCAGTTTTGATTTTTGACAATGAATCATTCGAAACATATTGACTCTTGATCTTAAAATTGACACTTGCAGGCAATGGATTTTTATCGAGCAACGCCCCCCAGTCCTTATTTCCATCCTGCAGATATCTCTGCTTGGCAAGGTCTTTAGAGATGTATTCATATGATTTTACATATGGTTGGACAGCGATATACTGAACCAATGCAGCACTGTCCTTGGGTGTTACATTTTCCCTCACATACACATTCATTTCTATATTCTCCTTAAAGTATTCTGAAAGTTTATTGGCATAAATCACAATCCATCCGAGCAGTCCAAGAAAAAAAAGCACCACAGAAATCCCTATGATGGCCATGAAATAGGAAGGTGTTGACCGTTTGGCAAATCCTTTTCCAAAATGCGCCATATTTGATCGAATTTTACGGGTTGGTAAACAATTTGTACCGGACAAAAATAAAGGATTACCATCACAATCCGTATTTTTGTTGCCCTCTAAACGAGATCGTTACTGCATTATTTTGAAGGCCCGGACTTTTAACTTTTTCCCAACTATTTTGTCCTTCTGAATAATTCAATCAGCAAACGGCTCAGCCACGCTGAGATGATGTTGTATAGAGCTACGAGAATAATTTAAACCGTACCATTCAGAAATATACATTATGGAATATAAGTTCAACGATATAGAAAAAAAATGGCAGCAGAAATGGAAGGAGGACAATTCATATAAAGTATCCAATGACAGCACCAAACCGAAATACTATGCGCTCGATATGTTCCCTTATCCAAGTGGCGCCGGATTGCATGTAGGCCATCCGCTGGGCTATATTGCCAGTGATATCTATTCACGTTTTAAAAGACTGAAAGGTTTCAATGTTTTACACCCGATGGGATATGATGCATTTGGATTACCTGCCGAACAATATGCCATCGAACATGGGATACACCCCGCCGTTAGTACGGAACAAAATATCAACAATTTCAGGAATCAACTCGACAAAATCGGCTTTTGTTTCGACTGGGACCGTCAGGTTAAAACTTCGGACCCGGATTATTATAAATGGACACAATGGATATTTCTGCAATTGTTCAAAAGCTGGTATGACCGGTCCACGAACAAGGCAGAAAGTATTGGAAACCTGATTGAGATTTTCGAAAAAGAAGGAAATAAAAACCATCCTACTCCCAATTCGCAATTCCAATCTGCTCAGTCTTTTTTTTCTGCAAGTGATTGGAAAGGGTTCGATGAAATGACGAAGCAAAATATTTTGATGGAATACCGCATCGCTTATTGCGGATATGGTGAAGTGAATTGGTGTGAAGCACTGGGTACCGTACTCGCGAATGATGAAGTGATCAATGGAGTCAGTGAACGCGGAGGTTATCCTGTAGAAAAAAAGAAATTGAGACAATGGTATCTGCGCATTACAGAGTATGCAGACAGGTTGCTGGAAGGGTTGGAAAGAATCGAATTCAGCGAAGCAATGAAAGAAATGCAAAGCAATTGGATCGGCAAAAGTTATGGAGCAGAGATTGAATTCGAAATCGCCACTTCCCTCTCCTCCGGGAGAGGGATTGAGGGAGAGGTTTTGAGGGTATACACAACGCGTCCAGATACTATTTTCGGTGTAGATTTTATGGTATTGGCACCCGAACATGAATTGGTTGAAAAAATTACAACCGAAGGGCAAAAAAATGCAGTCGAGGAATATCTCACTTATGTGAAGAGCCGGAACGAACGGGAACGCATGGCCGAAAAAAAGATCACTGGCTGTTTTACCGGTGCATATGCAATAAACCCGTTCGACAAACGTGAGATTCCCATTTGGGTTTCTGAATATGTGCTGGCAGGATATGGAACAGGAGCGATCATGGCCGTTCCCTGCGGTGATGAAAGGGATTTTAAATTCGCGAAACATTTCAATATTCCCATCACAAATATTATCGGGAGCTACTATAATGGAGTAGAAGCCAATCCGACCAAGGATGCCATTTTGGAGAACAGTGATTTTATCAACGGCGTATTGATGAAGGATGCGATTGAAATTGTTATAAACAAAATAGAAGAGCTCGGTATCGGAAAACGGAAAGTCAATTATAAAATGCGTGATGCAGCGTTTAGCCGTCAGCGTTACTGGGGTGAGCCATTTCCGATTATCTGGAAAGACGGTATTGCGTGGCCGATGGATGAAAAAGAACTCCCGCTGGAATTGCCGCATGTCGATAATTATAAACCGGGACCTGAAGGAGAAGGCCCGCTGGCCAATATTCCCGAATGGAAAGCAAAGCATCTCGAAACGAATACGATGCCCGGTTATGCCGGTTCTTCCTGGTATTTCCTGCGCTATATGGATCCGCATAACGATAAAGAGTTCTGCAGCAGAAAGGCCAGCGATTACTGGGGACAGGTAGATTTATATATCGGCGGAACCGAACATGCAGTCGGACATTTATTATACAGCCGCATGTGGACAAAAGCATTGTATGATTTAGGATATATCAGCCATGATGAGCCGTACAAAAAATTGGTGAATCAGGGGATGATCCAGGGAATATCCCAATTTGAAAGAAGAGATCCCGAAAAAACTTCTTTTACAAAATATGTAAAATCGACGATTGACGAAATCTTTAAGACTGTTGTTTCAACTAACCAAACACTTGTCCACGCTACAAAACCTCGTTCCTTCGGCAATAGAGTAATGTCCCATTATGTTTCTGGATCAATGATTACAGGAAGCCCAGATGCATTAGTAAAAAAACATGTGCCGGTTTCATTTGTATATTCTAATATTCTTGATTTGGATAAATTTAGCAAAGAAGGACAATTCGAAAAAGATTCAATTTATT
>DATJXY010000016.1:0-6335 GCA_035499855.1 Puia sp.
AGCCGGACACGAAAACTTTTATCAGTAATCAGGTTATATATTTTATAGATAACATATTCCCTGAGCAATAGCTGGTCAAATGTGAATCCTGTTTTGCATCCACATACCAATTTCAGGGAATTGAGAGAATACAATTGAGGAGATCCTTCATTATGAAAATTTAATTTTAATGATGGAACATAGCAGTTGGTTCGCCGGAACTGGCCCCTGGCGCGGATTCGGATGGTTTCAGTAATAACAGCACTGTCGGGGAATTTGAAACTCAGATTGGCGGGTATGTAATCTTCCTTCGATTTTCCACTCAATAACATTCCCAAATCAGTACTTAGGGTAGCTTCTATTATTTTATCATCAACAAAAAACTGTTTTTTGTCGATACGCTGGACCTGCCCATAAACCTTAAAACTAATCGCAAGCAAACAGCCAGCCAGCATCAAATGAAATGCTTTCATGATGGATGAGTTTGGGGTGAAAAGAGGGGGAAATGCTCAATTAATGTACAAAATTTATGCAGACGACAAAAAAATATGGTAATATTATTACACACAATTGGATTTAATATGAAAGCAGGAGCTATTAAAAACCGGCAGATTATTATAAATTAGAGAACCGGAAAATCAACGCCGGGCATAAATATACAAATCCGGAATACCGTATGGATTCTGCAAAGGCTTATCGTATCCACAAAGTTTTATGGGATAAAAGAAAAATTATCAATTATGAATTCTGATTTATTATTAAAGCAGATAAGCGATCATGTAAAACAGTTCTACTCCGATCGTGCCCATGCAGGACTGGTTTATCACAATCTCCCCCATACCGTTGAAGTAGTTGACGCGGCAAAAAAAATAGCCGGTCATTACGGCATCAATGATCATGATTTCTTTATTATTTGTGCATCAGCATGGTTTCATGATGTCGGGTATCTAAATGGCAGTTCTACGCATCATGAAGAAAAAAGCGCTGAACTGGCTACAATTTTTTTGAGAAACCTTTCTGTAGATGAACCTACCATCACAGAAATCAGGTCTTGCATACTCGCTACGAAAATGCCGCAACACCCGGAATCCCTGAATGAAAAAATTCTTTGTGATGCGGATTTATTCCACCTGGGTACGGATTCATTTAAAGAAAAAAGCAAGCTCCTTAGAAAAGAAATTGAAATGATGAAAAATATAAAGATCGATGGAGATGACTGGAGAATGCAAAATATACGTTTACTGGAAAAACATCAATATCATACCGATTACTGCCGTTCAATCTTGGATAAAACCCAGGCAGAAAACCTGGAAAAATTAAAAAGAAAACAGGAAGAAAAATCATTTGAAAAAACTTCTTCAACTATTCAGCCGCCCGAAACACAGGCCAGTCCTGCATTTGCGCAGGCTAACCCGGGCCAGCAAACGAATGGTGCACCAGAAATAAAAGTGGCCCCCAAACCCAAAAAGAATGAGCGCCCTATCAGGGGAGTTGAAACTATGTTCCGGGTATCTTCCTCCAACCACCAACGCCTGAGCGTGATGGCAGATAATAAAGCGCATATCATGATATCGGTTAATTCGATCATCATATCCGTCGCTATTGCTCTTGTGGTACGTAAACTGGAAGACAACAAGAGCCTGGTTAGTTTGATTGTGCCCACTCTTATTTTGTTAGCCGTTAATGTAGTTACTATTATTTATGCGGTATTGGCTACACGTCCCAGAATTCCAAATGGACTTTTTAGTAAAAAAGAACTGGAAGAAAAAACCGTTAACTTATTGTTCTTTGGAAGTTTCTACAGAATGAATTTCGAAGATTACGAAGCCGGTATGAGGCAAATGATGAACGACAGCGAGTTTTTATATGGGAGCCTGATCCGGGATATCTATTCCCAGGGGAAAGTGCTGGGACGTAAATACAACCTGCTTCATAAATCATATAACGTATTCATGTATGGGATAGCCATCACTGTTATAGCCTATGCGCTCGCAATTATTATTTATAAATAGGATGCATGCCTGATGTAATATAAAATGTAGTACTGCTTACTGTCAGGTATGCGATAAAATGCTCCGGCATGTCACTATTTGTCCATTTTTTTATACTAATTTATCTCCTTATTGCTCCTGCCGGCTCCAAATTGAATCCGCCTTCTTCGGCAATTAATTATGCTGAAGGCTACGATCTCGGCCATCCTAAACAGTACATACTGGATAAATCTTTACGAGAAATTTCAGGCATTGTCTTTCTCAATAAAAATGATCATGAGTTGGGAGCGATTGAAGATGAAAACGGCCGTCTGTATTATTTCCATCTGGGAAGTGGCAAACTCAATCATTCGAAATTCTCCAAAAAAGGCGACTACGAGGATGTGACTTTATTCAAAAATGAAGAAATAGTAGTCCTCAGAAGTGATGGGTCGCTCTTTGAATTTCCTTTAAGTCAGGCAAAAAATGGTCAGATCGAAAATACCAGGGAATACAAACATCTTTTGCCGGCAGGAGAATATGAAAGTTTATCCGCGGATACAGAGCAGCTATTTGTTTTATGTAAAAATTGTCCGGGCGATAATCAAAAAAAGGAAGTTTCTGTGTACCGGGTTCGGCGCAATAAAAACGGGGCGCTCTTTGTGGCTTCCCAATTCAAAATTGATCTCTCAGGGATCCATATGAAAAAGAATAGCGAAAGTTCCAAATTTCATCCCTCCTGTCTCGCCAGACACCCACTTACAGGAGAATGGTATATTATTTCTTCTGTTAACAAATTACTGCTTGTTTTGAATACACAATGGAAGCTCAAAACATTTTATTCTCTCAATCCAGCGCTTTTTAAACAACCCGAGGGATTAGCTTTTGATGAAAACGGAGATATGTATATTTCCAATGAAGGGGGCAAGGGAGATGCAGATATTTTAGTATTCAATTATAATAAGAATGAAAATAAAAAATAAGGCTGGAAAGATTATCGATTGTGTATGAGCAAATATTTTCTATATATTTTTTTTCTTCTTTCAATCTGTTCAACTACTGCAAAATCCCAGCATTACCTGGATAGCTTGCTCAACAGACTTCAGATTGCAAAATCGGATACTGAAAAAATTGTGGCATTGTCCAATCTATCCGATTATTATTGTTTCACTGGTATTGACAGCAGTTTTTCCTATGCGCAGCAAGCTATTTATCTTTCCAGAAAAATAAAATATCCACTAGGGGAAACCCTTGGATTGAATTGTCTCTTTTACGGTTTCAATACAAAGGCAAATTATCCCAAAGCGCTTGAAATGGCGCTCCAAAGCCTTCGAATTGCCGAACAATTGAATGAAGGCAGGGAAGACCAAATGGCCCAGGCTAATTATGAAATAGGCTTGGTGAACCGCTATACGGAAAACTATTCCGAAGCGCTAAGTTATTTCTGGACTGCTCTTTCCTTCGGGGAAAAATCAAAAGAAGACATTTATTTCGCTTACGGACAAATCAGCATTATCAATGTGAGGTTGAAAAAATTAGATTCTGCCTTATCGTATGCCCAGCAGAGTTACGAATGGGGACTGAAATCAAAAAAATATTACAAATATCTATGTCTGACGCTGGCAGTTCTAGGAAACGCTTACGAACAAACGAAGAATGATGATTCTGCCGAAAAATATTACCGGCTTGGGTTATTGCATTGTGAAAAATTCAATAATTTTTATATACTGGCAAGAATTTATAACAATCTTGCCGGGCTTTTTGACAAATCAGGTAAAACTGATTCCTGTTTACAATATGCCAGGCTTTCACTGGCCATTTGCCAAAAATATAATTTTCCTGACTATGCAGCCAACCCAAGTTATCTCCTGAAAAAAATATTTGAAACAAAACATCTTCCTGACAGTTCATTGAAATATTTGAATATTATCCTGGCTTCAAAAGATAGTGTTTTCAGTCAGGCTAATACTCATAAAATTGAGAACCTGATTTCAGATGAGACCCAGAGAGAAAGAGAACTCACTGAAGCTAAGGAAAAATTTAAGAATCAAATCAGGTTGTACACATTGATTTCAGCAGCAGGAATATTATTGTTCGTTGCCATTATTCTTTACAGAAATAATCGCCAAAAGCAAAAAGCAAATCTTTTGCTGAAGCAACAAAAAAAGGAAACAGAATTGCAGAAAAATAAGGCTGAAGACGCCCTTCACGACCTCAAATCGACACAAACCCAACTTATTCACGCTGAGAAAATGGCTTCACTGGGAGAAATTACTGCCGGCATCGCTCACGAAATCCAAAATCCTCTGAATTTTGTAAATAATTTTTCAGATATTAACAGAGAGTTGATTGACGAGATGAAAGAGGAAATCCATTCGGGCAAAATCAATAACGCCATGGAAATCGCCGATAATATTCGCAAAAACCTGGAGAAGATCTCCCATCATGGCAGCCGGGCCGATGCTATTGTCAAAGGCATGTTGCAGCATTCCCGCGCGAGCTCCGGGCAAAAGGAGCCAACTGATATTAATGCACTCGCCAATGAATACCTCCAGATATGTTATCACGGAATACGGGCGAAAGATAAACTATTCAATGTAAGTTTATCAACCCATTTTGATGAAAAAATCGGAAAGATCAATGCCATTCGGCAAGACCTTGGAAGGGTATTATTAAATTTATTCAATAATGCATTCTATTCTGTCTCCGAAAAAAAGAAAAAATCGGGTGATCAGTTTAATCCTGAAGTTACAGTGAGTACAAAAAGATTAAAAGATAATATTGAAATCAGGGTGAAGGATAATGGACTAGGGATATCTCAACACATCCTGGACAAAATCTTTCAGCCATTTTATACTACTAAACCTACCGGGCAGGGAACCGGACTTGGTTTGTCCATGAGCTATGATATTATTACCAAAGAACATGGCGGAACGATTCAGGTTGAGACTAACGAAAATGAATATGCGGAGTTTATTATTTGGCTCCCTGGTTAGAGAACACAAAAATGCTTGTATGAAAAAAATGAAATCTTTATTCCTGCTGATGATCCTGTTTGCAGGGAAATGCTTTTCGCAGCAAAATAATATTCCCATCATACACCTGGACAGCCTGCCTCCGCAAGGAATCCTGTTGGACAAGGGTTGGAAATTCCATGAGGGAGATGATACTGCCTGGGCCAATGCTGATTATGACGACAGCCAATGGCAAACGGCTGATCTCACTCAATACAAGACTTATTTTTCATCCTTTATCAAAAAAAATATCGGCTGGTTTCGCCGCAAAATTTATATCGATTCCTCATCCAACAATAGCCAGGCAGCGATCCTTCTGTCCCAGTCAGGCGCTTCCGACTGGTTTATCAACGGCAGGATTTTTATTCAATTCGGAAAAATTATATCGCCGGGAAAAATCGAAAATTACAATCCTCATAACAAACCCATCCTATTTCCAGGTAATTTAAGCGACAGCGTGATCATAGCGATTCGATTTGCCAGCAATGCTTCAGTTCGCCCATGGCTTTTTGAAGCTGAAAATGAGTTACCCATCACCGTTAGCATCTCCCCCTGGATGAATGCCTTAAGTACCTATAAAGCTGCCCTGATTGAACCAAGAATGCAGATTGGTCATTCATTTCTGAATATAGGTTTCGGGCTTCTCTTTATCCTGCTTTACAGTTTCATTCCAAAAGAAAGAACCTATCTACTTTTTGGTGCATTTTGTTTTCTTGCCGGGATGACACCTGTCATACAATCGACCTTATCGGAAGGAAGTCTGGATATCAGTACCTATGGATCTATTTCCTTCTTATATGATATTGTAAATAAAACTATTGGCATGGTGGTTTTGTCCATCATTTCTTTGGAGGTCATAAAAAAAATAACCATTTACCAATGGTGTATTATCTTCTATATCATGATCATTGACAGTTTGATCTTTTTCTATTCCGGAAGCAGTCAACCTTTGATTATCGCTGGAAATATTGCCCGGGGATTATTTGCATTAGAGCTTCTGCGTCTTGGTGTCATTGCTTTTTGGAAAGGGAATTATATTATGGGCCTGGTCGGTCTTTGCAGTTCCTTCTTGAATATCATTTCTATGGTTAATTATTTTAGACCCATCAGCTTCATCGATATTTATTATGCTATGAATGGCTTCCTGTTCTTTGTACTCACTGCTATTTATCTGGCAGTTAAATACGCGCGCACCAGCAAACATTTGGCTGTTCAGCTATCCGAAGTTGAAAAATTATCCAAACAAAATTTGGACAAAGAACAGGAAAAACAACAGATACTCTCTACTCAAAATGAAAAACTCGAACAACAGGTAACTGAACGAACTGCTGCTTTAAATAGTTCGCTGAAAGAATTAAAAGAAGCCCAGTCC
>DATJXY010000017.1:0-8615 GCA_035499855.1 Puia sp.
ACTTTATGGGGAATACCATTGCCATTATCTTTCACACTAATCTCAATTTTGTCACTTATTTTTTTTGTGCTCACTGAAACTGTGGGCTCAAATCCTTCCGGCATTATTTTTTTCTTCTCTGAGACAGCATAAAAAGCATTATTGTACAAATTCAATAATACCCTTCCGATATCCTGCGAAACAACATTCATCCGTCCAATGCTGTTATCAAAATCGGTTTTGATGGAAGCATTGAAATTTTTTTCTTTTGCACGAAGCCCGTGATAAGCGAGTCGGAGATATTCATCAGCCAGGGCATTGATGTCCGTCGATTCTTTTTGTCCCGTGCTGCTTCTCGAATGTTGTAGCATTCCTTTTACAATACTGTCCGCCCGTTTTCCGTGATGAATTATCTTTTGTTCATTCTCATTGATATCATTGGCAATTTTTTTTATTTCCTCAAGATTTCCTTTTTCGATCTGCTCGTTCAGTTCAATAATCAGCTCAGTATTCACTTCAGAAAAATTATTTACAAAATTCAAAGGGTTCTGAATTTCATGGGCGATTCCTGCGGTAAGTTCTCCCAGCGAAGCCATTTTTTCTGATTGAATAAGTTGGGCCTGGGTGGATTTTAAATTTGAAAGAGTTGTTTCCAAAACTTTATTTGCTCTTTGTTTTTGCCTGTTGTTGCGATACAGAATTATACCCACAGTCAGTAGTCCTGCAAGTCCTGCAAGTAATGCATAGACTCTTATCCGATCCTGTATTTCTATTTTTTCTTTTTGCTGTTCCTGTAAAAGAAGCTGGTTGTTGAATGATAGTTTCAGATAGGATTGCAGGCTTTTAATTTTATCCTCATACAAACTGTCTTTTTTGGCTAATACAAGATATTTATTTACGCTGTCTTTTTGATTTTGCCTGCTATATATTTCAGCGAAGATTTCATATGAATCTTTTATACCCCACAAAGAGCCTATATTTTCATATGCCTCAAGGCCCAGGTTTATATAGTAGAGGCTCGAATCGAAACTATTTCTTTCATTGAAAATCCTTGCAAGATTTTGGTATGCTGAACCTATAATCCCATTATTGCTTCCTTCTTTGCTCTCCATGCTTTCCCTGATAGCGTGATGATAGTATCTTATTGCATCAGCACTGTTCCCCATTTTATTGTAAGTATCTCCTATATTTTTTAAAGGTTGACTTAAGTATTTTTTTTCGCCTACTTCCACAAAATATTCAACCGATTTCTTAAAAAAATACAAAGCTGAATCCAAGCGGTTCAGTGCAAAATATCCTTCGCCCAGGATATTATTGTTTAATGCTAAATACAAAGTTCTATAATAGTCATGTACACTGAAATTCTCTAATATCCGAACCGCCTCCCGCGCATAAAACATCATTTTGCTGATATCCCCTGCCGAGCGATAGAGATATCCAAACCCGCAATCAACCAACGCCTGATTAAATAAGCGAAAACTCGCGGGTACTTTGCAAGTTGAATCAGGTAAAAACTGATAAAAATTATATTCCGCTTTTTCATTCCGCGGATCATCTGCCAATTCTTTTGCTTCCAGTAAATACTGGTATGACTGACCGAAATCCGATTTTTCATCCAACTGTACTGACATTTCAAACAATCCCCTGATCTCAGTCAGCTTATAATTGTGCTTCTTTGTGAGCAGATAAAATTGTTCAAAATAATATAGAGCACTGTCCCTGCTTGCTTCTTCATAGTAAGTGGCAAGAGCTCTGTATACGATGATTCGCATTGAATCAGTGGATGCGGAAAATAATAGTTGATGCAGACTATCGAGCTGGTTTTTCTCTGGACCGTTAAATTTTGAAGACTCCAGCAAACCGTTGATAATATCCCGCTGCCCTTGAATTTCACCAGACATTAGCAAACAAAGAAATATTTTCAACAGGCTTTTCATGCTGAAATTAATTTAGCAATGGCAGTAATATCTTAAACTCTGATCCATTACCTTCACTTGTTTCGATTTTTATTTCTCCACCATGAGCTTTTATAATATCATAACTCAAACTCAATCCCAATCCTGTTCCCTGTCCGGATGGTTTAGTGGTGAAAAATGGCTGAAATATTTTGTCAAGAATTTTTTGAGGGATGCCGTTACCGTTGTCTTGAACGCTAATCAATACCCCCGAACCCCCTGAAGGTGGTTTCACAGCTTTAGTGATAACTGTTATACAGGGTTCGTAACTAACTCCCCCTTCAGTGGGCCGGGGGGTGGATTTCTTTTTTTCTGACACTGCATAAAATGCATTATTGAAGATATTCAATAAAACTCTTCCAATATCCTGGGGAACGATATTAATTTTTCCGATGGATGGATCAAAATCTGTTTTCATGATCGCATTGAATGAACCATCTTTTGCACGAAGTCCATGATAGGAGAGGCGGAGATATTCATCAGCAAGAGCATTGATATCGGTAGGTTCTTTTTGGCCCGTGCTGCTGCGTGAATGTTGCAGCATACCTTTAACGATACTATCTGCCCGTTTTCCGTGATGAATAATTTTTTCTTCATTGTCGATGATATCATCTGCAATTAATCTGGCTTCATTGAAGTTTCCTTTATCAATCTCATTTTTCATTTCCTTGAGTAATTCTGAATTGACATCAGAAAAATTATTCACGAAGTTCAACGGGTTCTGGATTTCATGAGCGATGCCAGCTGTCAGTTCTCCCAGCGAAGCCATTTTTTCTGATTGCACCAATTGGGCCTGCGCCTGTCTCAGGTCTACCAGCGTTTTGTCGACCTGTCGTTTGGCGGCTTCCAGATTGTTGAAGTCTTCGTAGCGCGCGTAGGCAGTAGAGAACGCTTCTGCTACAGATTGAATTAATTTTATTTCTTCCTCATTCAATTGAGTTGTATTGCCCACATATAACATGCCTTGCAGAAAAGGAGAGAAATGTAAATAGAAACCACCCTGCGGAATTGTTTTTATATATTCTTCAGGCGAAGTAAAGCTTCCCTGTTTTACAATTATGCCTGCAAATTCACTAAAGTCTTTTTCACCCCAATGATCTATATAGTTTTTCTTATCGTGCCAGCGCTTTACTAGTTCTTTAATTTTTTCAGATGCATTATAAGGCAGTTTAAAAGCAGCAATCGCTTGTCCATCTGGCTCCGAAAGAAAAGTATGAATGAGCGATTGCCCTTCATCCATTAAAAAAACACCACATCGTATAAATGGGATACCGAGTATGGTAAGTTCTTTCCATATCAGCGGAGTAATCCTATCTAAATCTTTTATGGTTCGCATGGAGGCAATGTCTGCGCGAATGCGGTCGAGCGCCGCCTGCTTTACCGCCTCTTTGGCATTGGCTTCTGATTTTTTCAAATCAATATATCTTCTGAATGTGAGCTCAATCACATTTTTGAAACGTTCCAGGATATTGATTTCCGCATCCGAATATTTTTTTTCAGACCAGGTATAGAAGAAGCCTTCAGAAAACATAATCCAATAAGCAAATTGTTCTTCGTTGGATTGATAGCCGATGTCTAACCGGGTATTCAGTTTGGAGGAAAGAATATCATAATATGATCTGAGTTCATCACCTTTTAAGGTGACAAAATAGTTTTCCTTTCTCAGCCAGAACTCGTATTGTTTATCAAATACCGGGTGCCCCGACAAGGCGATCTCACCCATCAGCGAAAGATTCTTTCCATCCGCAGATGAAGCCATGGAGTACAGCTGCATTTTGCGGTCTTCCCTTGAAACCAAGCCTACGCCGGAACGGATTGGTTTAATTCCGAGTTTATCCAATTCTGCAAAGACCACACCTGCAGTAGCAGAGATGTCTTGGCTGTTGTACATGGACATTGCTTTACTCCTCACTCTTTCCAATGCAGCTTCAATCGTTGCTTCTCTTGCCTGCGACTCTGCTTTTTGAAGGTCATTGAAACGGGTATAACTGAGATCAAATACTTTACTGAACCTGCTCAGAATATCAAGCTGTTCTTCTGTGTGAGCCAGGGGACCCGAAGCCTCTATAAATCCAAAATTGTTAAAAGATCCGGAAATAATAGTGTGTTGTGATGATCTGATACCGGATTTCACAGTTTCGGGAAGCTTGGAAAGGTCAGTGTCATTCAGAAGCAGATCGTCTATTGATTTTTTGTTTGAACCACTCAGCTCGTAAGTCCATTTCGGAATTTTTTCTTTCCATGCCTTGATGACAGCTTTATAATAAGGATGTTCAAGAGGTTTAATATAATAACTATTGGCAATTCTTTTATCTTCTGAGTTGGCCATCCAAACTCTTGCCGATAATGTTTCATTATCAAAGATCCAGATGATGCAACGCGCCAAGATGAGATCGAGCTTTACCAATTCATCGAATAGAATAGCAACCAATTCACTTAATTCGTTTGAATTTTGCATGGCCATTGCTCTTGCTCTGACTCTTTCAAGTGCCAGTTCAATCTGTGCTTCTCTTGCCTGTGCTTCTGCATTTTGAAGGTCGAGAAAGCGTGTGTACGTTTGCTCGAATACCCCTGCAAAACGCTGAAGTATATTTGCCTGTTCGTCTGTTATCGGATTAGCTGCCCAGGACAGGGCGCCATATTTCATAAACGCCATTGAAAAAACAACCCTGTCCAATGATGCTATCATCATTTTAGTTTCCTCCGACATTTTTTCAAAGTCTTTCTGGCTAAGCATCAATTTGTCAAATTCTTTTTTCGATTCTCCGGCAACCTCGATACTTGTGTATTTCTCACCAGTTTTCCATACTTCTAACTGAGTTATGTGCACAGGGTGATTAATATACTGCACGTGAAACTTATGCGGATATTTTTGGTTCCCGAATCCTGTCATCCACCAATCTACATCGCCGGTGCCAGCATCCATGATATTTATATTGCATGATCCTTCCCGGACAAAACCTAATTGCAGCAGTTGCTCGTAAGTCACAGCAACTACTTCTCTAAGCTCATCACTTTTTTGCATGGCCATTGTTCTGGCGCGAACTCTTTCCAATGCCAGTTGTATTTGTGCTTCTCTTGCCTGCGCTTCTGCCTTCTTCAAATCGAGGAAGCGGGTATAAGCCTGTTCGAATACTTTTGAAAATCTTGTCAAAATGGGGAAGTATTCATCCCCTGCAATCGGTCCCGTCCAACTATCGAAACCAATCAGGGAATTTTTTTCAGCAACAAAATAGACCGTCCAGTTATCTCTTTCAATTTGAAGATTTCGAACTGATTCGGGTATTTTTGATTCATTGTATTTTGAAACATAACGGAAATAGTCATTTTTAGTCTCTTTCGAATAGGATTTGTTAAAAATGTGCTCACCGTTCTCTATTGCATTCCATAAGTCTTTTATGATTGGGTTGTTTTTTATTTCCTCGTCATAAGGAAGATCGATCTTAGCCGGAGCTGATAAATGTGTCGTGGCAATCCAGAGATGTATATGTCTTTTTTCTTTGTCAAAAAGAAAAATAAGGGCTCCGTCAAGAGAAATACCGAGTTCGACAAGCCGGTCAAATAAAGAAGCAACTACCTGCTCTAATTCATCAGAATGATGCATTGCTATTGAACGTGAGCGAACTTTTTCCAGGGCAGCTTCAATCTTTGCTTCTCTTGCCTGTGCTTCTGCTTTTTGAAGATCAAGATATCGTCTGTAGGTCTGTCCGAATACTGACGCAAATCTTTTGATAATTTTTGTGTGTTCTTCAGCGACAGGTTCATTTGTAAATGAAAACAGGGCTCCATCTGAAAAAAAGAAATCGCTGTGAAATTCTTCAGAGGGTAAGGTAGTGAGATCAAATTGTGTGGGATAAAATTTTGAATCATTGATAGCAGTATAATAGCGAACCATATCTTCACCGAGAAGATCATATTGATGAAATGCTTCTTTCGCTTTCCATGCATTGTACCCAGACCTCAGCAATTGATGTGCATCCAGGTCTAAATTGCCGATGATCAGTTTAGCATTGCCATCCTGCGTTGATCTTGCTGTCCACACCTCCGCTACCTGTTCATCATGATAGATCAAAATGCCACAACGATTGGTATGAATGCCCAGGTGTACAAACTCGGCAAACATCGTGGCGACCGTTTCCCCAACATCTTCACTATTGTGCATGGCCATCGTCTTAGCTCGCAGGCGTTCGAGCGACAATTCAATTTGTGCTTCTTTTGCCTGCTCTTCTGCTTTTTGCAGATCGAGGAAGCGGATATATGCCTGATCGAATACTCTTGCAAATCGTTTCAAAATCTGAAAGTCTTCCTCTGTAGTAATATGGCCTGACCAACTATCAATACCGACGATAGAATTTTTTTCTGCTGCGAAACATACAGTCCAACTTTCCGCTTCAAGCATCATTTCTTTTATCGATTCGGGAATGTTGAACTGATTGTTTTTTCCAACGTAACGATAGTAGTCGTTCTTTACTTTTCCCGAGTAAGCCCTATTAAAAATGTCTTCTTTTTTTTCTATTGATGACCACAAATCTTCAATAATGGGATTATCTGCAATATCTGCATCATATGGAAGATTAACTTTAACCGGGGGATTTATTTTCGAAGCTACCCATAAATGAATATGCCTTTTTTCTTTTTCGAACACGAAAATAAAGGCTCCGTCAAAGAGAATATCCAGTTCCAGTAGTTTATCAAATAAAGCGACTACAACTTTTTCTAATTCATCAGAATAATGCATAGCCAAAGAACTTGAACGGACTTTTTCCAAGGCAGCTTCAATCTTTGCTTCTTTTGCCTGCGCCTCGGCTCTTTGCAGATCGAGAAAACGGGTATATGCCTGGCCAAATACAGGGGCAAACCTTTTAAATATCTGTTCTTCGGGATAAGGTTGAGCTGTAATAACAAACACAAAACCGTATTTAAAATAAGCAGCGTGCCATCTTTGCCATATTGGAAAACTGCCTTCCATACGTAACCAATTTTCAAATACAGGCCTGGCGGAAGGAACAGTCAGCATATAATCAAAATGAGCTTTTAATTCTTCACCTGATTTTTCTTCTGCATAAAATTCTTTTCCCTCCTCCCAGGCTTTATATAAGTTTATACAAGTAGGGTCTGTTGTATGGGGAATCAACATGGGTGGCTGGATACCGGTCTCCCAACACACCCAATATTCATCTTCTGTTTTATTCCTGTCGCACAAAACAAATCCACAGGTGCCGATTTTGCCTCCAAATTTTGAAAGTTCTTTGAATAATTCTGCTGTAACTGGACTCAGGTCTTCACTTTTATGCATTGCCATAGTTCTGCTTCTCACTCTTTCCAAGGCGGCTTCTATCTGCGCTTCTCTTGTTTGTTCTTCTGCTCTTTGCAGATCGAGAAAACGGGTATAGGTCTGCTCAAAGACTTTTCCCAGTCGTTTGAAGATATCATGAGCTTCGGGTATGGGATCGTAAGTAATAAACAACAGGCTCGCTTTAGTACCAAACACAAAATGATTATATTGATGGGAAGGGAACTGAAACCCCGATTCCAGTATTTTTTCAAATTGCGATGTAGCAGCGCTGGTCAGTGCGAGATAATTTTCCCTGAGCTTTTCGCCTTCGGCATATTGAACGAAAAATTCATCTCCGCTTTTCCTTGCCTGGCATAGTTCAGCTCCCATGCGTGAGGCACTTGTTTGTACGGTATATGGTTTAATGAATTCGCCTTTTGGGTTTGTGACATAGTCGACATAAGAATTATTGTCTTCGCTCCACACATTAAAACCCGTCGTCCAGGTTTTTATTCCCAAATCATTAACCTGTTTGAATAATAAAGCGGCAACTTCAGTCAGCTCTTCACTTTTTTGCATCGCCATGGTACGGGCACGCACTCTTTCCAATGCGAGTTGTATTTGTGATTCACGCGTCTGGGCCTCTGCTTTTTCGATATCCAGATACCTGCGATAAGCCAGTTCAAATACATTCCGGAAACGTTTGAATAAATTAATTTCTTCTTCATTCAGTGGAGCATATGCAGAAATGCCTAAAGCAACAGGACCCAAAGAATACCAATAATAATTGAGTGTATCTGCTGTTTCGAGATAAGTATCGATGAATACATTGGTGGATTTTTGATAATTGAGCCAGTCTCTGATTTCTTCTCCCTTGAATGCATGCGTCCATACCTGGTTAGCTCCTTTGAGCATCTGGTCAGCAAATGTCTGGGATATCGGATGATTTTTATAACCCACATCCGTAACCATCTGCTTGTTATGCCTTGCATAAAATTCATAGTTTGCGTAAGTTCCTTTTTCCTCATAGAAAATAGCTGTTTGCACATTCCGGATTTCTCTTACTCCCAATAATTCCAATTGCTGGGAAATAATCTTGCAAACTTCCAGCATATCCTTGGGTTTTCTCATGCTCAATGCAACAGTTCGAACCTGCTCGAGTGAAGATTCGATTTCCAGTTCCCGGTCTTTAATTTGCAGGGTTGCATCGGTTTCCTCCAAAGATTTGATATACGACTCTTTTTCAGATGCAGTCAGCTTATTTTCATTCAGGATTTTGTTTATGATAAATTGGAGCCGGGGATCCATTTTATAAAAAATTATTTTTATTAAAAATTACATTCGGCGAATCATATTCGGATGATGAACGTTGAACCCTCGCCTTCTTTTGTTTCCACTTTTATTTC
>DATJXY010000018.1:0-4854 GCA_035499855.1 Puia sp.
TCGAATTGATGGGCATCACCCTTGAAATCATTTAATTCAGGCAAAACTAGGAGACATCACGTTGTTATAGATTTTAACAAGCTTTGTATAGTGGAGTTCCGGGCTGAATTCTTCATCAGCTTTCTTTTTTGCATTTTTTCCCATCTCTAAGCGCAATCGACTGTCACCCGCCAACTTCTCCAATTTATTTTTTAGATCCTTGCTATTGCCGGATTCAAACAATAATCCTGTTTCTCCGTCGCCAACCATTTCTGGTAATCCGCCGATATTCGCGGCAATGACCGGCTTACCGCTTGCCATCGCTTCCATCACGGAGTAAGGATAATTCTCGTACCATTCCGACGGTAAAATTACCAGACTCGCTTGAGCCAAAACTTCCTGGACGGATCTTTTGTCCAAGTGTCCTAGGAATACGATGTTTTTCATCCCGGAATTAGCGACCTCGGCCTCCAATTCTTTTTTTAAACTTCCATCGCCGGCGATCTTCAATATCATTCCATTCATTCCAGACCAGGCCCGAATTAGCGTCTTTATGCCCTTCCATTGTTCGAGTTGTCCCAGATATAAGGCATACCCTCCATCAATAGATTTCACACCTGTTAGCAGATCGCGCTGCAGAAAATTCGAAATGTGGTAAAAATTTTCTGACTTATAGCCGAATTCAAGGAACTTGTTCCTGAGAAATGCGCTCGGGGAAATAAAAGCATCGACATTATCCGTGACGTGCATCTGACGATGAACGACAGCTTCGATTGTTGCAACCAGGCTGGCCGCATAAGAGTCCTTTTTGCATTTTTTCAATGTGCATTGATAGAACTTCCCTCCTTTACAACTTTCGCAAATTTGTCCGTGAGAGAGCAAATGCGTATTCGGGCAAATCAACTTGAAATCATGCAACGTCCATACGACCGGTATTCCGAGTTTTTTCAACTCAAATATAACAGATGGCGTCAAATGTGCGTGAATATTTTGAAGATGTGCGATATCTGGCTTCAGGTCGGCAACTAACTGGCGAAGTTTTGCTTTTGCTTGAGTAGAGTAAATGCTTCTGGAAAGCACCCTCACGGCATTCATCACCCCTTTGTCCCTGTTCATTTCCCTGAAATCTATATAATCGACAAAATACTCCGATTGCTCGCAAGGGAAGTTTTGCGGATGGTGCATCCCAAAGAAAAACACTTCATGTCCTTTCGACCGCAACAATTCAGCAAGCGAAAAGGCATACGTGCAGTCGCCTCCGCGTAGATAATGATATGTATTGACGATGAGTACCTTCAAATTTCTAACACAGAAAAGATTCTCCCCCACTCAAATAATATGAAAGGAGATCTGTTTAAAAAATTTAGATTGAAAAATATTTGCGGGTTTTCTTGTCTTTTAAAATAGCTAAGCGCCGGCTAAAAAAAATGAGCGCATCATTGTTTCATCGAAGAACCAAGCGAATTTTTCTTTTTCCCGGCTTGAGCCGCAACGCTCGCATCACCGGCATTGATACAAGGTGACGTGGGCTTCAAAAGAAAATTGCTATTATCAATATCTACAAATTGAGGGTTAGCAACAAACGAATGAGCATCGAACTTAAGTTCATTTCGATAAAGGTTGAAATTCCCCATGTTAAACTGCCTGCCTGCAAAGTTGATCATTGTTCCGTTTTGTTGATACCAACAGTTGTAATCCACGCACAATCCCTTGATTTGACTTACGCCCTTTGCGGCGTACCAGCAATTTTGAGTCGCCTCGTAGAAAATATTGTTTTCGATGATAATGTTGGATGTGCGAGCATCATTCGAAAAAAAACATAAATGCCTTCCGCTCGGATCGGGGCGCTGTGAGTGACCCCAGCCATGCCCAGCATTAGCGCAAGTATTGTTTATAAATCGAATGTTCTTTGTAATTGAAGAATCTGGACGATTCCAGTATTCAAATGAATATTCGCAATTCCAAATAGTGTTGTTTTTATAAGTGATGTTAGATTGAATTGCTATCGAACCTTGATTTTGATCCGTCACACCAGCATCAAACACTTCCCAAATTTTGCAGTTTTCTACACTAATGTTCGATGCATTTCCCCAAAATTCAATCCCATTACCTGCTCTCAGTTTATCTTTTTGGATGCCTCCCCCTACGTAAGAAATATCACAATTTATTATAGATAGATGATGAACATTTGCACCACGAATACCATAGGCTCCCCCATACTTTACCGATAGCTCATTAAGCTTAATATACGATCTTCCGCTTTCATCAATAATAGTTTTAGTTAAGGCACATTCCACATCTTTATAATAAGTAGCTGGGTTGGATTCACTGTATACCTCCAAGAGTTTGGTTGAATCGTCAAAATAAAAATCTCCCTGCTTTTTCAAATCAGCTTCCGACCAAACCCTTGTTCCGCAAGCTTCCCCTCGATTAAAAATTACATTACCGACGTCGCAATAGAACTCGTCGTCGCCACACTGAAACAAATGCAGATCCTTTAATAAAAGAGTTGTATGATCCCTGAGAGCCTTGCCCAAAAGGAAATCTATTCTTTCATCGCTCGAGTTCCCAGTCGGGCGAAAATAGAATTCAAATTTACACCATTCTCTTTGAACTCTTGCGATGCCGCTTGTATATAAGCCATACTTTTTCCGAGAAGTGTTGTGCGACATCAAAAAAACATCCTCCATGTTCAACGGGAGAAAGGATTTTGCATAGAAAGTCAATAGATACAGTTTGCCGCATAGTATCTGTCCGTCAGTATTATTGTGTAATTGTATTTCGTCATTGCCTCCTTTATTGAAATCACTGACTATTTTGAGTTGCGAAATTTTATTCGTAACCGTATCTATGATATTAACCAATTTGGCATCTGCCAGCCCGCCAGTATACAAAACCCAATTTCCTAATTCTAAATTAAATTCCTTTTTATCCACCCGTTCGCTTGAAAATTGAGCTTCACCGCCCGTTACCCAAATGCTTTCCCATTTTTGTTTCCAATCGCTCTCGTTCTTTTTTGAGACCGACCCCAATATCACTGGCTTATCTCCTTCCCCGTACGAGCCATAGTAAACATTTTTTAGCGAGTCCCCTGACGAGGGAATTAAAGGCTCCCGCCATACACCTCCTCGTCGAAAAAAAATGGAATCCCCAGGAGCAATGTCTGCCCCATTTAGCTTGCTAATCGTGCGCCATGGTGCATCCGGTGAAGTGCCGGCGTTGCCGTCATTACCAAAAGAACTGATAAAATACTTTTCGCCTGAATAGGAAGTCGAAAAAATGAGCAAGGAAATAACTATCAGCTCTGCAGCTAAAGGAATATAGCCCGTGTTATATAACCGCATCACTAGTTAAAAAAGAGGATGGTTGTTTGGGATTCTAACAAAGTTTCTACAATATATGCTCTTCATTCCTGGGCAATCCTAGCATATAGTGCTTCGTATTCTTTTGCAATTAGCTTCCAGTCAAGTTGTTCAGCGCGCGCTCTAGCTCTTTTCCCCATCTCCGCTCGGTCATCCGGACTTTCTAATAATTGCATTATTCGATCAGCGAATTCTTCTGGCCGCTTGTTATCGACCATGTATGCACAATTGCTGTCACCAATGTATTCTCGCACTGCACCAACGTCGCTCAGCACGATCGGTAAGCCGCAAGACATTCCTTCAAGCAAGGCGTTATTGGCCAGAGCATCTTTAAGAGGAAGAAAAAGGATATTACTTTCATGGTATTCTTTCAATAGTTCCTCATCAGTTAAATTCGCCGCTGTTTCAATCTGATGATTATATCCTATCACATTCGTGGAAATTTCTGTCTTCAATTGCTTAATTTGCGTTTGGGAGGCAATTACTTTGAATTTTGCGAAGGGAAATCGCCGCAACACAAGATTGACTACTCTCATCCACAAATCATAGTCGCGAAGCCAACTGCCGACTGTCAATATCTTGGATTGATTGTTGCGAGTTGCGGAAGGGCGAAAATAATTTGTGTCGACGCCGTGTAAAATCACGCTGAACTTTTCAAATGGCACAAACCTTGCGTAGTAACCCAAATATCGTTTTCCTAACAAAACAACTGAGTCCGCATATTTCAAGGATGACAAAAACTTCTCGGTCCTGCGCCTTAATCTCTTCCGAGGGCTCGCAAGAAGTTCCTGCATAAAAGATTCAGGCTGGTGAAGTGATACAATCGTCTTTGCTTTCTTAATCTTCAGCGAAAAGATGTTGGGATGATACTCCAGCAAAAAATGAACTATTTTCCTTCCGGGAGAAAAACGGACAATTAATTTATCCTTTATTTGAAGCCCATATAATCTGTATGCCATACGAAATACCGGTGAATCCTTCTTTGAAGAAAATCCATATAATATCTTCGCAACCCTATACAAGGTGGAAGATTGTAACACCGTAATGCCAATTTCGAAATGGTCGATGATCGCATTAAGGCTGGAATATTTACCTTGAAAGAAAGAATATCTGGTTTCAATGAAAACTTTCCATGACGATCTTGGTTCGGATATACCGGGAAGTCTTTTCAATGTCTTGTTATAGAGAGTTATCAACTACGGGCAAAAGCAATTTCCCTTAAATTCGCGTCGGGAAAAATAATCGATCAATCATTTTTGACCGCTTCCTTTTCCAAACGCCCCTTCTCGGACAATATTACTGCTAGGATGATAAAAGAAACAATGTCATATTGCAATGTCGCCCAACTTGCTATTCCAAATATGAAATATCCGAAAAGAATCGTAGCAGTAAATATGTTTGACATCGCGTAATTGTTTTCAAGCAAAGAATTGCTTTTCCATTTTTGTCTGTTCGAGATGAATAGTGTGAGAATATTCTTTTTCATCGCTGAAAAAAAACCCCACAACCAGAA
>DATJXY010000019.1:0-97120 GCA_035499855.1 Puia sp.
GAACCTGATTTTATCAATTGAATGCGGCTCCAGTATTTTTTTAGTATTCATTTCTATGATTTAAAATAAAATAATTGAAATTTTCAGACTACCTGATTGTAGCATTGACAAATTTGATTTCTTATTTTATCTTACTCAGTCATCGTCAATACATTTCCCTGAATACTCCTGTATTAATCGACAAACGCGGAATTTATGGTTGAAATAAAAAATAAAGAGCTCATATTACAACCCGATGAGATAATCATGAATAAGATTTATGTTATTCGGGGCTTAAAGGTAATGATTGACAGAGATCTGGCGGAATTATATGGGGTCGAAACCAAACGATAGAAGGAAGCTGTGAGAAGGAATATCAATAGATTTCCCGAAGATTTCATGTTCGAACTGGATACGGAAGAGCTTGAAATTTGGAGGACGCAAATTGCGTCCTCCAAATCTGACAGGATGGGATTGCGCTATCCCCCTTTTTGTTTTACCGAACAGGGAATTACAATGCTCTACTGTGTTCTCAACAGCGAAAGAGCTATCGCTGTGAATATACAGGTGATCCGGATCTTTTCTAAAATGAAAGAAGATTTATTGAGTCATAAAGATATCTTATTGCAATTGGAAAAAATAGAAAGGAAACTAGTTCACCATGATGAAAATATTGCCGTAATTTTTGGATATTTAAAAAAACTGCTTAACCCGGCTCCGACCCCTCGTCGGAGGATCGGATTCAGGAGAAGTAATGAGTTGACAGAAGAATAATCTTTATTTTTAATGAGTGATGATTCTATCCTTAAAAAAATATTAAAAAATGAAACAGGAACTTTTTGAAGAAGTAGATCAATATATCAGCGGACTTTTTGGGCCTGAGGATGAAATGTTGAAATCAACTATTCAATCACTGGATGAAGCAGGGATGCCGCAGATCAGTATTTCACCAAATCAGGGAAAATTCCTGCACATCCTTGCCCGCTTATGCAATGCAAAAAAAATTCTGGAAATGGGCACATTAGGAGGATATAGTACTATCTGGATGGCCCGTGCGCTTCCGGAAGACGGACTCATCACCACGTTGGAGATTGATCCTAAACATGCAGCTGTTGCAAAAAAAAATATCGCAAAAGCTGGGCTGGAATCAAAAGTGAATATTCTTGTCGGTAAGGCCATGGATTTATTGCAGGAGCTGAAAACAAAAGGAGCTGGACCTTTTGATATGATTTTTATTGATGCAGATAAACCTCCATATGCAGAGTATTTTCAATGGGCATTGAAATTATCTCGCCCCGGTACTTTGATTATTGCAGACAATGTAATTCGGGAGGGGAAGGTACTTGACAAAAACAGCAAGGATGAGATGGTGACAGGAGTACAGCGATTCAACAAATTATTGGGAGTGAATAAAGAAGTAACGGCAACAATTATGCAAACCGTTGGATTAAAAGAATGGGACGGAATGGCCTTAGCAATCGTAAATTAAATTATGGTTTGCGAAATATTTTTATTCGACCGTTACACTTTTTGCCAGGTTTCTCGGTTTATCTACATCATATCCTTTCGCAATGCCTATATAGCAGGCGAATAATTGTAAGGGGATTGTGCTCAATATCGGAGCTATCAACTCATCTGCTTCCGGCACTACCATCGTGTCGTCAGCCATTTTTGGAATCATATCATCTCCTTCGCTGATCACGGCAATCACTTTTCCTTTTCTTGCTTTAATCTCCTGGATATTGCTGACTATTTTTTCATGATATGAATCCCTGGTGGCAACGAATACGACGGGTAAAGTCTCATCTACTAAAGCAATCGGTCCATGTTTCATTTCAGCAGCCGGATATCCTTCTGCATGGATATAAGAAATTTCTTTTAGTTTCAAAGCGCCTTCGAGCGCAACCGGAAAATTATATCCCCGTCCCAGGTATAATGCATCTTTTGCGCTTTTGTATTTTTCAGCTAATTTCTTAATATGTCCGTCGAGTAGCAATACTTCTTTTACTTTTTCAGGTACATTATGCAGTTCATTGAGTAAATGGATATAACGGTCAGGTGCAATTGTTTTTTTCTCAATTGCCAGTTTTAAAGCTATCATGGTCAGAACGACGAGTTGTGCGGTGAATGCCTTCGTGCTGGCAACACCGATTTCAGGCCCGGCATGCGTATAGGCGCCAGCGTTAGATATTCTTGCAATGGAGGATCCCACAACATTTACTACCCCGAATATGAATGCTCCCTGTTCTTTTGCTCTTTCAATGGCGACAATAGTATCTGCAGTTTCCCCACTTTGAGAAATCGCAATGATCACATCACCCCTAAGTATAACCGGGTTCCTGTACCGGAATTCAGATGCATATTCTACTTCCACGGGTATGCGACAAAGCTCTTCGATTATATATTCAGCCAGTAAACCGGCATGCCAGCTGGTTCCGCATGCGATGATGATGATTCGATTTGCTTTCAGGAGCTGTTCGATATTATTCTGGACGCCTGCCATGGTGATGGTTTCCTTTTGAATATCGAGTCGGCCACGGAGACAATCAAAGATCGTATCGGGTTGCTCAAATATTTCTTTCAGCATGAAATAATCATATCCGCTTTTTTCAATAGCTGTTAATTCAAGATCGAGCTTTTGAACAAAAGGTGTTATCTTCTCGTTGCCCAGGTTTTTCAATACAAGTTCATCCGATTTGATAATCGCTAATTCATAATCGTTTACATACACGACTTCTTTAGTATATTCAATGATTGGCGAAGCATCAGACGCAAGAAAATGCTCTCCTTTCCCAATTCCGATGACTAAAGGACTACCTTTTCTCGCTGCGATGATCGTGTCGGGATGATCCTGGTCCAACAATACAATGACGTAAGCGCCCACCACTCTTTTCAAAGCAATTCTCAAAGCTTCTTCCAACTCACAGTTATTATTTTTTTGTATGTCTTCAATAAAATTCAGTAAGACTTCAGTATCTGTATCGCTTTTGAACTGGTATCCTTTTTTTATGAGTTCGGTTTTTAGCTGGGAATAATTTTCAATAATCCCATTATGAATCATGGCGAGTTTTCCGCTGGCAGAACTATGAGGATGTGCATTGCGATCGTTTGGTTCGCCATGTGTTGCCCATCTCGTGTGACCAATACCGGCATTGGCCTGCAAATCTTTCCCGATAAGACTTTCCTCCAGATCGGCTACCTTCCCTTTTTTCTTGTACACTTTTAATCCGTGATTTAACAAAGCCACACCGGCGCTATCATAACCGCGGTATTCAAGACGTTTGAGCCCCTTTAATATTACGGGATAAGCTTCCCTGGGTCCGATATATGCAACAATCCCACACATAGAATATTTTTAGATGAATCAACGAGCAATATTATTAAAATAATCTCACTCGCAGAATTGCTGTTAATAGCAAAAAAAATGCCCTTTACAAAAGGACATTTTTAGATCATATAATAAAATTTTTTTGTTTCTCAATTAACTTTTTTTCCAATACCCTTCAATCCACACGGGTCCATCATTCGTTTCCCTCCAGTGAGGAGCCACCCATATTTTTTCAGGAGAGCTGCTCTGGTTCTGATTATTGTTATTATAGTGATCAGGATTATTCTGAGATGGATATGGCTGTTGCTGTTGTTGCTGCTCATCATTTGAAGACGGGGGTGTATCTTGTTGCGGGTAATTATAATTCGGAACCGGAGCGGCAAATGGATAATAGGAATAAGGATAAGGGTAAGCATAAGGATACGCATAGCCATATCCGTAATAGGGATACCCAAATCCAAATCCAAAACTGTGGCTTACGTAAGGTTCGTAATAATAATGATAATATCTTCCTGCAGAACTGCCATGATATGCTCCGTGATAAGCTCTTGCATGGCTTGCATGATCACCCACACCACGTTTTTGTGAAAAACCCGTTAATGTTGCAAGGAAAATTATTGATAAAGTGATTATTAACCTCTTCATGGTATTTAATATTTTGTGTTAAACTTTCCAAGATAATTCTGTTCTAAGGATCGTTTTCTGAAGAGTTTAAAGGGCTATAATCTATATCAAAGAATTATTTAAAGTTACAAAAAAATCAGGGATTATTTTGTTGATTGCAAGGTTTTAACAAACATGAAATCATCCCGGAAAATTATTATTTAAGTAACCAATTGTCAAACAATTTTAAAATCCTTTTGTATTCATCCGTCCAGCTGGAAGGTTCAACAAATCCATGATCTTCCAGAGGGTAAACGGCCATTTCCCAATTATCTTTTCCTAATTCAATCAGTCGCTGGTTGAGGCGAACTGCATCCTGGAAATGAACATTTACATCGATCATCCCGTGACAGATCAATAAATGATTTTTTAAACCTGATGCAAAATTGATAGGAGAGGAAAGTTGATAAGCGATGCTATCTGTAAAAGGTTCATTTAAAATTGCTGAAGTGTATTCTTGATCATAATGCGCCCAGTCAGTAACGGGTCTTAAAGCAGCTCCTGCTTTGAATACATCAGGCTGAGTGAATAAGGCCATCAATGTCATAAATCCACCGTAACTCCCACCATACATGCCAATCCGGGTTGAATCAATACCATATTGTTTCACCAGATATTTTGATGCATCAATCTCATCATCGAGGTCTTTGCCTCCCATATGACGATAAATAGCGGTTCTCCAGTCGCGGCCATAACCCGCACTTGCCCGGTAGTCAATGTCCATCACAGTATATCCTTTGTCTGCAAGCAAATTATTAAACATGAACTCATGATAATAATAAGACCATCTGTAATCGACATTTTGCAGATAACCCGCACCGTGAACAAAAATAACAGCAGCATTATTTTTTTTGCCCGGGGCCGGATCATATATTCTTGCGTATACCTGTTTTCCGTCTCTTGCAGTAAACGTAAAAATTTTTGTGTCCCTCCATGGATATGCTTTCCATTCATCGCTCATTGCTTTATCAGTAACCTGCAAAGGTTTTTTGCCGGGAGCATTTTCCTGAATATATAATTCCCAAGGTTTGTTCTGATAGGAATAACGATAGGCAATATATTTTTCATCAGGTGAAATACTCATTTCATAACCGCCATCCATGGAACTGATTTTTTCCTTATTGCTTCCGTCCGAATTGATGCGATATATATGTTGTTTACCGGGATGATCTTCATTGGATATAAAATAAAAATGCTTTTTATCATGACTGAGTTCAATTCCCCTTACTTCATAATTTCCCTGCGTAATAGCTTTCTTATGATGGGTTGATATGTCATAGATGTACAAGTGACAATAGCCCGTTTCTTCACTCTGAAAATAAAATACATGATTGCTGATCCATCCACAGGAAACATTATCGATCCAGCCAATGCCGATCCAAGCTTCGTCATGCTGACGGTCCAGCAGGCTGAGCTTGCCGGATGATGGATCCAATTGCATCAGCCACCTGTCTTTATTATCACGGGAACGGATATCCGCAATTACTGCTGATCCTTCTTCATTCCAGTATAAAGAGCTGAAATAGGTTTCGCGGGGAGATGGTTTTTTATTCGCTTGTTTTTCGGGATAGTCTTTTGTGTACAGGGGTTGATCGGTGATACCCGGGATAGAGTCCGTACTGATCGTGATCAGGGTATCTTTTATTCTGTCAAAAACATATAATACTGATTTTTCCTGAGGAACTCCTACTTTGGTTCTTCCGGGTATATCCTTCGTGAACCCGCTCTCCGTAACATAATCAGGAACTACTGTGTTTTTTGCATCTGCGGGGGATTCAACAAGGTTGAAGGTGATAAATGCTGCATCCGGACTGATTTGAAGATTTTCAACATGCTTGTTTCCGATATAAATTTTGCGGATCGTGTCTTTTAATTTCATCAGCTTTAAATAAGCTTCTCTTTGTTCTCTTTTATTTTTTCTTTCTTTGATGATTGATGAGGTTTGCAATTGTTCATCCATCAGCCATTGTTCCTGCTGATTATGTTTTTTTGGTGCAGGAGGGTCGTGGTTAATAAAATCGGTGAGTTGTTGAGTGAGGCCATCGGCGATATCCCGCGCAAATAAATTGCCATTGCTTTCATAACTGATCCATTTATCATGGTTACAAAAAACGAGATTACTTTTTTCTTCCTGGGTATTGGTCACGCGTATGATTTTATTGGCTGAAATGGTAAGGATGAAAATATCACCCTGGTATAAATAGGCGATTCTGCTCCACGAATTGTCATGTACACCTTCACTGATTGCCCTGGCTAACTGCGCATCTGCGTAATGCATTTTAACTGGTTGCTTTTCTCCAATGGTGAAAGCATAGGGCGAATCACTGATTGCTTTTTCAGGATTCCATCTAAAAAAGCAGACAGTTTGATTTTTATAGCTCCAATGTATATCATTGGGAGAAGTGCCAATCCATTTTGGATCCTGCATGATTTTTTCTACAGTTAAAGGCTGGCTTTGCACCATTGATGAATAAGAAAGAAACAGTAAAGGGAAAAGAATTTTCTTCATGTCGTAATCTGGTTTTTAGAAATCAATTATAAAAAACAAGTTATATTAAAATAGCGATGGAAGATGGGTGGTTAAAGATAATTCCTACTCCCCATCCGTCTTTGCAGTTATTCATTTCAGTTGATATAATATGTCAATGCTATAATAAAATGCCGCGCATGAAAAATAAGGCAACATTAAAGTAGATAATCAATCCGGTAACATCAACCAGTGTGGCTACAAAAGGGGCAGATGATGAAGCGGGGTCTGCGCCCAGCTTTTTTAAGATGATGGGGAGCATGCTTCCGGAAAAAGTACCCCACAATACCACTCCCACCAGTGAGAAACTAACGGTCAGGGCTACCAGCGGCCAATGATCGCCATAAATATCTTTAAAGATTCCGCGCGCCATCAGTATATGCCATATGGAAATTCTTATAAAGCCGATCAGTCCGAGTATTGATCCAAGCACAAGGCCCGAAAAAACTTCCCTTCGCATAACCCTCCACCAGTCAACTAATGTAACTTCCCCCAATGCCATGGCCTGAATAATCAATGTGGAAGCCTGGGAGCCGCTGTTTCCTCCACTCGACATGATAAGTGGAATAAAATTAGTCAGAATCAAAACCTTTCCCAGTTCATCGTTGTAATAAGCCATAGCAGTTGCCGTAAGCATTTCACTGAGAAAAAGAATGATCAGCCAACCCACTCTTTTTCTGATCAATTTAAAAAATGGTGTTTCCAGGTAAGGTTCATCTAACGCTTCGGTACCTCCGATCTTCTGAATGTCTTCAGTAAATTCTTCACTTGCTACCCACAAAACGTCATCAATCGTTACAATCCCTAAGAGAATATTATTATTATCGAGCACCGGCAATGCTACTCTGTTATTCATTTTGAAAGCCTGGTTGGCTGCTTCCTGGTCATCGTTTACATTCAGAGCGATGTAACGGTTATCAATAACTTCTTCAATTTTTTTGTCAGGATCGGCTATGATAATTTCCCGTATCCGTATATCATCGATAAAAGTGCCTTTATCATCCACGACATAAATCACATCAATTGTTTCACTATCTCTGCCGACTGCACGTATATGCCTGATCACTTCTCTTACCGTCCAATCCTTATGTACAGCGATATAATCCGGGGTCATCAGCCTGCCTACACTGCCTTCAGGATATCCGAGTAGTGATAAAGTAATCTTGCGTTCTTCGGGGGTCAATGTTTTGACGAGTTCTTTCACCACTTCACTGGGCAAATCTTCAAGAAAAGAAGTGCGGTCATCGGCAGGCAAAGCATTTAGCAGTTCTGCGGTTTTTGCTGGCGACAATTCCAGCATGATACGTTTTTGGGTAGGGAAATCGAGAATTTTGAAAGTACTTACTGCGCGATGAATACTCAGGTTGCTGATGATCCGGGCTTCGTATTCCGGGTTTTCATTGACCAGTTCAGCCACATCACTTATATTCTGATGATTCAAAAAATCGTGAAGTTGCTGCAGATCTTCCGATTCGAAGATTTGCTGAAATTGTTCCCTGATATCGCTATTTTCGATTTCCGCAGCCATGCGCCAAATTTAATGTTTCAACCTTAGCTACTGAAAGAAGTATTGGAATCTTCTAAATAAATAATTTAAATATAACCGGAAGTTTGTTAATGACCGGGTTGCAATCTAAATAAAAAAAGGAATTAAAGAATAAATTTGCCCTATATAAACCGGATATGATCGCATCTTTTTTATTTATCGGAACCTCCGGAGAAAAGGGCCGGGGCGTTTTTACCTCAGAAAATATTCCTGAAAATACCATTATCGAAATATCTCCCGTAATCGTAATGGATGCCGCAGACAGAAAGCTTTTAGATCAAACTATCCTGCATGATTATATTTTTGAATGGGGAGAAAATCATCGCCAATGTTGTATGGCACTCGGATATCTGTCATTATATAATCATTCATATCAATCCAACTGCGAATATCAAATGAATTATGAAGAGGAGATGATCACCATTCAGACAATCAGACATGTCGGGGCAGGCGAGGAATTATTCATCAATTATAATGGTGACTGGAATAATAAAAAATCAGTTTGGTTTGAAGTGAAATAGGAGATGGCCGGATTGTTTGATGGTTAGATTGTTCGATGGCTAAAAAACACAATCATCAAACAATCTAACCGTCCGGAAATTTTTTAATGCCTCGATCTTCCAAGCACAGGTGCGTATCTCAGTGAAAAACTGAGTCCATAACTATTGAGCTGAAGATTTCCAATACCTACACCGCTCAGCGGAACCTTGATGAAAGGTTCGACCTGCAGAGAGAAATTCTTACCCAGCTGACGTTCCATACCGGCCGACAAACTCGCGACGCCGAGCCAGTAGTTTTCATTACCGGGGTAAGTCTTGTAAACACTGCCACTGGTTGTACCCGGAGGGTTATAATAATAATAATGATAATGGAAAGTATATGCTTCATTTTTCATCAGGTATGAAGAAAGCCCGCCATTGACAAAAAATATTGTTTTTTTCGTAACGCTGAAATCATATCTCAACGTGAGTGGGATTTCAATCATATAACAACTGCCGTTTACAAAATCGAGATGGTAATTATTTGGAGTTATTACCCATTCTACTTTAAAATCCTTGCCGTTGGCTGCATAATTCTTCGCAGTATAAATGATACCCGAATTGACCGACCACCTGTTTTCAAATTCGTATCCCAGGGTGATACCGATATTCGAGCTGAACTGATTATTGGTTGCCGAACCCACATTGGTATAATCAGGTGCAAACATTACACCTATCTTCAATGGTTTTCTGATATGCAATGCCTGGCTTTGTTTAGGCGCGCTTACTGAATCTACAGACCTGCTTGTTTTGGTAGCCAGTTTGCGAAGAGAGGCATCATCAATTTCACCTACATTTCTGTCTGATAATATAATACCCGGGAGAACTGCTGATTTCATTTCATTTTCTGAATTATTACCAGCGAGTACATCTTTTCCAGCCGTTTTCTTTGCTTCATTTTGTGGTAATCCATTATTCGTTGCTGTTATACCGGCTGCGATTCCTGCTCCTGTTGCTGGATTGGATTTATTCTTATGATTTTTTGCGCCTTTATTCTGAGAATTTGTACTCCTGTTATTTAAAGAATTATTTGTAGCTGCATCGTGATTGATTCCACCATTGACGATTTCTTTTCCTGATGATTTTTTGTCGGCGTTCGCGTCAATTGCATTTTTAGCGGCAGGTGTATTTACCTGATTATTGTTGATATCTGAATTGACTTTATCGGCACGAGCATTACTGATTTTTTCAGATTGATCCAGTTTTTCTTTAGCAACATCACTATTTGATCCTGAAACCGGTTGACCCGATTGATTGTCCTTGTTAGTGCTGTTCGCCGATTTATTTTCAATCGCTCCTTTCTGATCCTTATCGGTTTTGTCCGATAAATTCTTCTCAGCAGTCCCTTCCTGATTATTGGTTTTTGTACTTACTTGTGTTTGTAGAGCAGATTGTTTTGTATGCGTTATTGTTTTTATTAAGAAATAGGAAATACCGCCTAATAACAGAACCAGCGAACCATATATGATGGGCCGGTTTCTGAGCCGCGGTAATGATCCGGGCGGTTTATCAGTAATTTCCCTGTTCAGTGTCTGCTCAAGCTTATCCCAGGATGAGATATCCTCATCCGGCTCATAATGCTCAGCAGCTTCCCGGCTCAGGCGATCAAGCTCTTTATCGGAGAGATTCGACATATATTTTTAAATCAGTTTTTTTGGTAAGTATTTTTCTAAGGTTTTCTCTGGCTTTTGATAAATTCGATTTAGATGCTCCTATGGAAATCCCAAGATGTTCTCCAATTTCTTCATGTGTCATTCCTTCAATAACAAACAGGTTAAAAACGGTTCTGTAAGCGGGAGACAATTCGCGGATTGCCTGGATAATTTCTTTATACGATAGCATATCCAGACCATTCTCAGCTCGATCAGCTATCTTCTCTGTTTCTTCTGATAAAACTTGTCCATTTATATAAGAAGCATTTTTGCGATAATAATCGATACAGGTATTAATCAGTATTCTTTTGAACCATCCCTTCAGTGCAATCGAAATATCTGCATGCCTGTTTTCATCAAACTGATGAATATTTTTGAACAATTTTGTAAAACCTTCGTTTACAACTTCCTCAACTTGTTCTGCCTGATTTTGATAACGATAACAGATCTTCATGGCATACCCCTTAAGCAGTTGGTACAACTCTTTTTGGCTGCTGCGTTCATTATTTCTGCAGCCGGCTAGCATAGCGCTTATTTGCTTATTGCCTGTTATCAAGTGTTTTAAGGCCGTTTATACGTTGTTAGTGAAGATAATAGCGCAACTATCCCACATGGCTATTAATTACGCAAATGAATTGTTAAAGGTTGCTTGTAGAAGTCAAAAACATTAACGAAAGACTGGATTCCAAATATAGGATATATCTAAAAGATCAATTCAGTTTTTTAAATGCTTCTTTCCGGCTCCTGAACCCGCTCTTTCGCCCTCCGGACTTTCGCATTTATTAAAATACTCCGTCACTCAAAATTGCCAGGTCTGCGGAAACGAATAATTGAACCTGTAAAATATCTTGCTTTGCAAGTAATCCGATCACTTTTACTTCCTTTGATTTTCCCCTGGTATAAACCCCTTTGGTGAGTTGCCTGTTCAATTGTTCATTCAGGGCCGGCAAATTACTTTTGACAAGGGCGCCGATATCGAGGTAGGATTTTCCCTGAAGTGTTTTCCTGATTTTATTTTTGAATAAGCTTTTGGCAAGTTTTAATGCGAGATCCTGTCCTTCCAGAGTATACGATATATCGGGTATGCTTAAAGATTGTTTAGCGGTATCTACTATTGGAGTTCCGCGGAGATGAATGCTGCCTTTATTACTTCCTGCGAAATCTATTTTCACTTCTACCTGGTGATTTCCGATTCCTTTCATTTGAACTTCTTTGATGACGATCGTTCTGCCCTTCACTTCAAAAACCTTATTGCGTAAACTATCTGCGAGTATTTTTGAAAGAAATGGATAATCATATTGAGCATCGAGATAAAGAGTGATCCCTGGCTTATTTTCTTTTTGATTCAGCGGAGGCAGGGTCGAAAGTATATTGATATGATTTACGCTATCCGAAGAGAGTTCAGGCTTGCAACTCAAGCCGACTGAAATTGCAAAACTATCTTTTATATAATTTAATTGCCCGATGCGTACGGCCGTTGGGTTGAGTAGAAGGAAGCCATATACACCAAGGTTTGTTTTTTGATAAGTTTTTTCTGATGCCTGTCTCACCAATCCTGAAAAACTCATACCTGCAATTGTCTCATCCAGCGTAGAACAAAAAGCTGCAACAGAAGATTGCACACTATCCAACACTAATTGTGTGACATCACTTGAAAAAAAAGATACCATGCATTTGTCAATAGCCTGTAGCCTGTTCAGTTTCGTTGCAGTATGCACCTGATATGCAGGTAGAAAAATTAATTGAGATTGTACTCCGATATTGACTTTTCGCATCGGTTCTTTTCCAAATCCGCAACTACCCGATATCCATGGACTGACTGGATTATTTGCCGTGCAAATGCAACGGCTTCCCGCTACCTGGTAATTGCCGCCGAATTGAACGCCGACCACATTGTTTACGCAATTGATAGTGAGAGCAGATCGGACGAAACGATATTTATATCTGAAATCGCAGGATGACTGCACATAATTGGGCCATGTATCGGAAGTAAATTCTTTCGGAACGATTTGTTCTGCTTTTGCAATCAGCGGAGAAGCAAAGACTTTTACAGGCAAATCAATTTCGGAAATGGGTAAGAATGGGAGAGTGTCGGTCAGATGTTTTATTCCTGAAGCCGCTTTTTTGGAAGAAGAACAGGATACAAAAAAAAATAATACGCAAGCGGCAGGAATTAAGAAAAAATATTTCATTTTAGAAGATACATTCATAAGAACGAATATAATGGCATCGTGTTGTTCAACAGGTGCAATTTGTAATTTTTTAGTGAGTAAAACTATTCCGGGCACTCATTTTTTAATTCTTTTTAAAGCTTCCTTCTTGCTGAATGCAGTAAGCGGATGCTTCTTCACAAAAGACTTTACCCATTGGGGATTGGTTTTGGAATATTCTCTTAATGACCAGCCAATTGCTTTTTGAACAAAGAATTCTTTTGAATCAAGCAATCGCAAAATATATGCAGAAAGCAATTCCACATCAGTTTGCTTTTTATAACTCTTTTGAAACATGATGCTGCTCCGTTGCAACCAAATATTGTTGGATTGATTCCATTTGCCGGTGATGTGTTTTGTGTGTTGTGGAAATTGTTTGAAATAGGGGCCCGTTAATTCACTGGCAATATGGTCTACCGTATCCCACCAGCTTTTATGGATGATAAGGTATTCGAACAAATCAATGATTTCATCCTTCCATTGTTTCTTTTGAGCTGCGATCAGTTCAACTGCAAAATACTGAAACTCCCTCTGCGGAAGTTGCCAAAGCTCTTTGGTAATCTCTGATAAACTTCCATAATCCGGCAATTCTTTTTTCATATGATTTTTGCAGATCTCTCTACGCAAAGGTGCAGGGATCCCGAAACATTCAAATTGATCCCGTAAATAAGCTTTTGCTGCAATGGCTTTTTCTTTGTCAGCTGATTTACAGAATTGAACCTGCAGATCTTCGATAAAAGGATGCATCAGGTCAATGTAAATAAAAAAAGCGGAACCGGCAAAGTTCCGCCCAGGAGGATAGGGATATAGGGGTCAGTGTTTATTTTTTATTGAGGATATTAAATGAATTTGTTTTTCCATTGCTGATTACCTGAACGATCATGTAATTATTTTGGGCAGCACCTGCCGGCAATTGTATCTGATATTGCGTTTGACCTTTCAAAGAAGTAACGGATAATAATCTTCCATCGATGGTAAATATATTTACAATGGCTGCATCTGTTGAGCCAAGTTTTACATTAAAAGCCTGATTGATTACCGGATTAGGAAAAATACTAACCTGTTGAATAGCTGTTTCTGTTTTTATGCTGACAATTTTTGAATAAGATGTTTTTCCATCCCTGTCTACAATTTGCAGACGATAATAATTCTCATTATTTGTAACAGATGGGTCAGTAAAGTAGTAACTGTTTCCTGCTGCAGAATATTTGGACACAACTTCACCAATTCCGATCCAGTTGCTTGCATCCGTGCTGCGCTGAATATTATAATGATCCAAATTAATTTCTTCCTGCGTTGACCATGAAAGTTCAATATGGTTATTGATAAAATCTCCGGTAAAAGATGTAATTGTAACAGGTAAAATAGTACCTGCTGATAATCCAGACGAGTTCACTGTGGCCGAACCAAATGCCTCAGGTGCGGAACAGGAATTCTGACCTGAACCCCCGCAATTAAGATTGTTATTGGTGGTTGAATAGCTAGTATGAGAAGTGGCACTCGTTGATGTATAATAGTTATAGCTTCCCCAGTTAAAGTAATAATTGTTTTTATTGGCCAGGGAAATCAGAGAATTATCATAAATATTTAAAGTAGGTCCATTCATTTTGATATAAGCGCCACTGGTAGAAGTTCCATCACCTGCAACAAGGCGACTTGAGTTCTTGAGGTTTACAGGACCAGCATTGGCATTGAAATAAGAATCGTCATAGAAATAAAGACTACTGTTATCTACATTCAGTTGTCCGCCGTTATTATTGAAATAAGATGTATTATAAAATTTGAAAGTAGAATTTGTGATATTTACCGCAGTATTTGCCTGAATATCTCCTGTTCCATTTACAGTTACATTTACATTGCTAAAACTGGTAGTCGATGAATTGGGTTTTAGTTGTACACTATTTATTGTAACAGTATTCCCGCCAAATGTACAGGGCTGGCATGTTAAGTTCTGATTGATAGTGATAATACCTCCGTTAAAAGTGCATGTTGAGCATGTGAAAGATTTATTCACAATCAGTGTTACTCCGGTAGAAATATTGAACGTACAATTGGATGAACAGGGAGCAGGACTGGCGGCACTCCAGGTGGTGTTAGTGCTAATTGTATACGTTTGCGCCTCACTGTTATAAAAGAAACTCAAAAAAAATACTACAAGGGTACAGACCTTTTTTATGGGAATTTTTTTTCTTGACTTCAGATTCATGCCCCAGCTCTTCTAAATCAATGCCAAGTCGTACATTGCTGGTTATTATAGAGTTATTAAGCATTTGATCGGCTATTTTTTCCCATTCCCGGAAAAAATTCCCTTTTGGGATTGGTTCAGCTAAGTTGGTGGTATACCGATTCTCAGCTCATACTGTAGAATAATTTTCATTTCCGCATTCCGTGAATTCATTTGAAGAGACTATTCTTTTGGATGATAATTTTCACATTCATATACCAAGAATTTCCTGATCGGGCGGCCATATTTTTTCATGAGTATCGGGTTTAGGGGTTTGACGGAGTCAAAATAATGAAAGATCTCAGGTGGAAGAGGAGGGTTATCTCCCTGGTCGGAAAATGAAGGATCGGAATCAATGAACAAAGCATTTTTTCCTTTCAATGCATTTAAATCGGATCCTACGAAATCAAATTGAAGAGCACGCCTCCCGATAATATTCTGGCTATACACCATTTCATCCAGGTAAAAATTTAATACGGCAGATGTTTTGTAATCGTCTGCTGAAAAAATAAAATTTCCCGGATGATCTTTTTTTAATTCACGAACACTATTTGCTAAATCCGGCCATCCTGCCCAGGTATCATCCGATTTTATATCAACAGGATAAAAAATTACTTCAATGGCCAATACAAAATGTACAATCATTGAAAAGATGAGTTGGTACCTGATCCATCTTTTGCCGATATAGACGCTTAACCAAATGATAGCGCTGATATAAGCAGGTATCATCCAGTTTAGTTTTACCCAATAAATGAATGACAGGCACAGGAATCCAATGAAAACAGGAAGAAAAAAACATAGGAGAAATAATTTTTCGTCGGGAATTTTGTAAATTTTTAAACGGTATTTTTTGAATAGCCTGAACAGATAATAAATCAGCGAAAAGAAAAGAACAGGAACCAGGATAGCTGACTGATGTCCGATCACTCCAGCAAAATTGAGAAGATCAATATGTATTCCACTCATTGATTTCATCCTGTTCTGCGATTGAAATCTGAATGAAGCGAAATCATTTTGAACATTCCATATGATTACAGGTAAAATGGTGACAAGGAAGAAAAACAAACAAAGCCATGGCCAGGGCGACAAAAGCAGGCGTCGATATTTATTGGAGGCTAAGAGAAAAACAAATAGTCCGAACAATAAAAATATTGCTGTGTATTTGCTGTCGAATGACAATCCTATGAATATACCAGACCATATCCACCATATATTCTTTCCCAGGAATATGGCATGATATAAGGATAGTAAAGAAATTGTCCAGAATAAGACCAATGGTGTGTCGGGAGTGGAGATTAGTGAGAGGATTGTCAGCATGAGGGTTGAAAAGAAAAGCAATACAGATTTTTGCGCTCCCTGTTTCCCAAGGAAAAGCAGGGAAAGCCTGTAAAAAAATAGCAGTGATAAAAAGCTGACAATAGAATCAGCCAGTTTAAGTGCGAACACTTTTTTTCCGAAGATTTCAGTGAACAACCTTAATATATACGCGATGGCGGGGGGATGATCATAATAAGATAGTGCAAGATGCTCGCCATAAAAATCATAATAAGCGTCCTGGGGCATGAGCCCCATCAGCCCGATAAAAATGAGTCTTAATAAAAGAATTACTCCAACAGAAATGAAAATTATGCCAGGTCTTCTTTTTATCATTCAATTTGCTTTTAGTTGTTGGGTAAGTTCTGGCAATTACAAAAACCCGCCGCGATAGCGACGGGTTTATATTTTATTTTATATGGATGCCTGGCTCTTATCAGAGATTCAGGATTTGGCCGCCTGTTTTCTGATCAGGTTCAATGCACTTCCTGCTTTGAACCATTCTATCTGTTGTTCATTGTATGTATGATTGACACTGATCTCATCTTTACCGCCATTTTTGTGATTCAATAGAACGGTCAATGATTTTCCCGGAGCAAATGAAGTGAGTCCGAGGATATCGATAAGATCATCTTCCTGTACTTTATCATAATCTTCTTTGTTTGCAAATGTGAGTGCAAGCATGCCCTGTTTTTTCAGGTTGGTTTCGTGGATGCGGGCAAAAGATCTTACAAGTATGGCACGAACGCCAAGATGACGTGGTTCCATAGCCGCATGTTCCCTTGATGAGCCTTCTCCGTAGTTTTCATCACCAACCACGATGGTTCCGATGCCGGCTGCTTTATAAGCTCTTTGCGTAGCGGGCACTCCTCCATATTCACCAGTCAACTGGTTTTTGACCAGGTCCGTTTTATCATTGAAAAAATTGACGGCCCCGATGAGCATATTATTGGAGATATTGTCAAGATGACCACGAAATTTCAGCCAGGGTCCTGCCATGGAAATATGATCTGTTGTACATTTTCCTTTTGCTTTGATCAGCAGCCTCAATCCTTTAAGATCGGTTCCTTCCCATGCTTTAAAAGGTTCGAGTAGCTGTAAACGTTGTGAATCGGATTTCACAATTACCTGTACGTTGCTTCCGTCTTTTGCAGGTGCACTATAACCCGGATCATCAACCGAAAAACCTTTCGGAGGTAGCTCGATGCCGGTTGGTTCATCAAGCAATACATCTTCTCCCTTTTCATTTTTTAGTTTATCTTTTAACGGATTGAAGGTAAGATCCCCTGCAATGGCGAAAGCAGTAACGATTTCAGGGGATGCTACAAAAGCATGTGTAGAAGCAAGTCCGTCGTTGCGCTTCGCAAAATTTCTGTTGAAAGAAGTGATGATGGAATTTTTTCTGTTTGGATCATCTATATGACGGGCCCATTGACCAATGCAGGGGCCACAGGCATTGGCCAATACGACACCTCCAATACTTTCGAATGTTTTCAGGAACCCATCTTTTTCGATAGTGAATCGCACCTGCTCACTACCGGGTGTAATAGTGAATTCCGCTTTCGTTTTCAGTTTTTTATCGATTGCCTGTTTCGCCACTGAAGCAGAACGGCTGATATCTTCGTAGGAAGAATTTGTACAGGATCCAATCAGTGCTACTTCGAGTTTTTCAGGCCAGTTATTTGATTTCACGGCTTCAGCAAATTTGGAAATTGGCCATGCAAGATCAGGAGTGAACGGACCGTTCACATGAGGTTCTAATTCATTTAAATTAATTTCAATGAGTTGATCATAATAAGATTTTGGATCTGCATAAATTTCCGGATCAGGCCGCAGATGTTCACGGATCTTATCTGCCATCGCAGCCACTTCTTCCCTCCCTGTTGCTTTCAGATATGCAGACATTTTTTGATCATATGCAAAAATTGAACAGGTTGCGCCGATCTCTGCCCCCATATTACAAATGGTTCCCTTTCCGGTTGCACTCAATGTGTCAGCACCATCTCCAAAATATTCTACAATGGCACCGGTTCCTCCTTTTACTGTAAGAATACCTGCTACTTTTAATATGATATCTTTTGCTGAAGTCCAACCACTCATTTTACCAGTTAATTTGACTCCGATCAGTTTCGGCATTTTAAGTTCCCATGCCAATCCGGCCATCACATCCACGGCGTCGGCGCCTCCGACTCCGATAGCAATCATACCCAGACCACCTGCATTCGGGGTATGTGAATCTGTTCCAATCATCATACCACCGGGGAAAGCATAATTTTCCAGTACGACCTGGTGAATGATCCCTGCACCGGCTTTCCAGAAACCGATTCCGTATTTATTAGAGATGGAAGCGAGAAAATCATAAACTTCTTTGTTGACATCGAGCGCAGTTGCCAAATCTTTGGCAGCCCCTGTTTTTGCCTGAATAAGATGATCACAATGCACTGTTGATGGAACAGCTACTTTATCTCTTCCGCAAGTCATGAATTGGAGCAAAGCCATCTGGGCTGTTGCATCCTGCATGGCAACACGATCAGGTGCAAAATCCACATAATCCTTTCCTTTTGTATAAGCTTTTGTCGCCGGCTGGTACAAATGCGCATACAAGATTTTTTCTGATAATGTCAAAGGCTTACCTGTAAGCTTACGTGCAGTTTGCACTTTGGCCGGGATTTCTGCATAAATTTTTTTGATTAGATCCAGATCGAAAACCATGTTTACAATTTTAGAGTTTTATAGCAGTGTTTGAAGTATAACATTGCCGGAATGGAATGCAAATTTATCAAAAATGTATCATTGTATTAACAGAGTTCTTTCCTTTTTTTGCAGTATTTTTTTAAATTTGCAGTATGAACAGATTTAAGCAATTCGTCGAATGGCAGGCATTCGGTGTGTGTACGGCAATCGGCGACAAACTCGGTATTGCTACCTCACGTATTCGAACCTGGTTCATCTATATTTCATTTCTTACAATGGGTTCTCCATTGATCATTTATTTTATTCTCGCGTTTTGGATGAATATAAAAAGATATATCATCTCAGCCCGCAGAAACCCTTTGCGCTATCTGTAGAATCATTGATCAATAATCGGCGTCCGATGATAAATCATCATTTAATATTTATCACCCGTCTACCAACGGCTATCAGCAAACGCTTTATGCTACTGCCCGACGAATTTTTACCAGCTTTTGCAATAAACCTTCCAGGAGATCCAGCCTGAGCATATTTGCTCCGTCACTGAGTGCGGCTGCAGGATTTGGATGTGTTTCTATGAAAAGTCCATCAGCTCCCGAAGCTATAGCTGCTTTGGCGATGGTTCCAATGAGTTGTGGATTTCCTCCCGTCACACCGGTGGTTTGATTGGGTTGCTGCAAAGAATGTGTGCAATCCATGACCACAGGAGAGTTCAGTTCTTTCATCCAGGGAATATTTCTATAATCGACGACGAGATCCTGGTAGCCAAAAGTTGTTCCTCTTTCTGTCAGTATAATTTTGTCATTCCCTGCCTTACGGATTTTTTCCGAGGCGAATTTCATGGCGGGTCCGCTGAGAAACTGCCCTTTTTTTACATTCACAATTTTGCCTGTGCGTGAAGCTGCAATCAGCAAATCTGTTTGTCGGCAAAGGAATGCTGGTATCTGCAATACATCCACATATTTCGCTGCAATATCGGCTTCATCATGTGCATGGATATCGGAAGTTGTTGGCAGATTGTATTTTTCTCCGGTTTTTTTTACCAGTGCGAGTGCAGTCTCATCACCAATACCAGTAAACGAAGATGAGCTTGTCCGGTTAGCTTTGCGATAGGAGGATTTAAAAATATATGGGATACCCAGTTTTTTGCAGATAGAATAGACCTTCTCCGCTACTTCCATAATTAATTCTTCATTTTCTACCACGCAAGGCCCGGCGATCAGGAAGAAATTTTTTTCATCATACGATTGATCTTTAAACAGATCTTTCAGAAATTTTTCCATGGCGCAAAGATAAGGAGAGTTGACAGATGACAGTTGACAGTTGGCAGGGATAAAATTGTAGAGCGATTGATATCAAACCTGCATCTGAATTTTAAGGGTTATTCTTGATTACTCTCGTCTGTCAACTGTCGTCTGTCAACTAAATTTCCTTAGGTTTGTGCTTCTTTGAAGTAACCTAAATCCGAATAAAATGGTTAAAGAAAAAGTCCTGGTAATCGGTGCTTCCGGACAGATCGGAGTTGAACTCACGCTTGCACTCAGAAGAATTTATGGAAATGGGAATGTGGTTGCTTCTGATTTGCGGGAAGAAAATGATCTGCTGAGAGGAACTGGTCCATATGTATCATTGGATGTGATGAATAAGGAGATGCTGCACGTACAGGTAATCCGTCAGAATATTACACAGATTTATTTGCTGGCAGCTATTCTTTCTGCAACAGGTGAAAAAAATCCCGGACTGGCCTGGCACCTGAATATGCAGGGACTTTTAAATGTATTAGACATTGCGCGCGAAGAGAAATTACAAAAAGTATACTGGCCCAGCAGCATTGCTGTTTTTGGCCCTACTTCACCCAAACAAAATTGTCCGCAGCAAACTATTATCGAACCGATCACGGTTTATGGGATCAGTAAATATGCCGGCGAATTCTGGTGTAATTATTTTCATCGTCGTTTCGCCGTGGATGTGAGGAGCGTCCGGTATCCGGGATTGATTAGTTATAAATCTGCTCCCGGCGGGGGAACTACAGATTATGCGGTGGAAATTTTTTATGAGGCGATCGAACATAAAAAATATAAATGCTTTTTAAAGGAAGATACCTATATGCCGATGATGTATATGCCTGATGCGATCAGGGCTACTATCGAATTAATGGAAGCCCCTGCAGATAAAATTTCGGTCAGAACTTCTTACAACATATCGGGCATCAGCTTTTCGCCGGGAGAAATTAGCGCTGAAATTAAAAAATATATTCCTGAATTCCAGGTCAGCTATCAACCCGATTACCGACAGGCCATTGCTGACAGCTGGCCGCAGAGCATCGATGACAGCGTAGCTCGTTCTGACTGGGGATGGAAAAATGAATTCAATCTTGAAAAAATAACAAAAGATATGCTGGAAAACCTTGCTTAAAAACATAGTTTTTTATGAATTGCTTTTCTATATCGTCTCTCATCTGTTATGAATACAGCGGTTCAAAATATTTCTGGTTGCAACAACTTCAAAAAACCATCGGAAAATTGAGTAGAAAGAAACAAAGAACCATCAAACCGATCCATGCTGTATATTCTCCAACACTTCTCTCAGAGTATCCGCAATCTCACCAAATAATCATAATTCTATTTCATTATTTTTTTTGCTTCAAAACTCAGGGCATCAGTGACAACTTCCTGTAAAGATGCTTTTGGATTCTGCATGAGCAGTTCCAACAGGCTTTTGTTTAAATCATGTCCTGTAGCGCCTTCTGGTAAAAAGGAAGAAACCTGATTAATAACCAGCATATTTTGTTCTTTGAAATTGCGGATCGCATCCCAGGCTTGCGGTGAAACATACATTTGCTGTGTGATATTATGTTCGAATTCCTGTTTGATGGTCTGAGTCAATAATAATTGCATTTCTTTTGCACTCAATCCGGGTTGGTTGATCCTGTTTATGAGATTGGGAAGGGCGATTCTGTCAGCGAGTAATATTAATCTTTCATAAGCCTGCAATTGCAGTTGTGCGATATTGACGCTGCTTTTTTTATTTCCATTTTCTTTCTGCAATTGCTTGGCTTCTTTTCTTTGCTTCCAGAACAGGAATGCAAGGCTGCCCGCAAGTACTACTGCAATTGCTATAGCCCAATATAATTCACTTTGTGAAACTGATCCCATAATAGTGTTTTAATAAAAACAAATGTAAGGAATATGAGGAAAGGACAAAGGCCAAGGGGCAAGGGTCAAAGTGTAGATTGTCAAATGTGAAACAGTAAATGTTAGAGCATGAAGTGAAATCCTTCATCTTTTACAATACAATTGAGCCCTTAATATCCTTTGGCCATTGACCTTTGCCCCTTGGCCTTTTGTTTGTACTTTTGCAGGCATGGAAGCTTTAATATCATCCCCGGTCACTTTCACAGAGCAGGCAGTCAATGAAATCAAAAGACTGATGGCGCAAGAAGGATTTGATAGTTCCTCTTTGCTGAGAGTGGGCGTCAAAGGAGGAGGTTGTTCCGGACTGTCTTATATTCTTGGATTTGATCAAATGCTAGAGAACGATGATTCTTATGAATTTGATGGCTTACCATTTATCATGAATAAAGCCCATGGTATTTATTTGTCAGGAATGCAGATTGACTGGGAAAATGGATTGAATGCACGTGGCTTCACTTTTAAAAATCCCAATGCATCCAAAACCTGCGGATGCGGAACTTCTTTTGCAGTATAAATCAGTTTCGAGTTTTTAATTTCGAGTTTTGAGTTTAAAATATTCATCAATAAATTTATTAAAACTATAAACTCAAAACTGCAGACTGAAAACTCGAAATTCCTAAGCCCTTTCATCATTTTCACCCTGGTGCTTGGTATCAACTTTTCTATAAGCAAGGAAGAATACAACCGGGAAAATCAGCAATGAAAATATTGTGGCACATATCAATCCTCCGATTACAACTCTTGCTAATGGACGTGAACTTTCTGAACCGATTCCCATTGATAGTGCTGCAGGGAGTAAACCGATTGTAGCCATCAGTGCTGTCATCAATACAGGCCGTATCAATGAATTGACACCTCTTTTGACAGCAGTATACAAAGGATTTTCTCCTTTGATTCTTTCCAGGTTCTGTTTGAATGCGGATATCAACAGGACTCCTTCCAGGATACATATCCCGAATAATGCGATAAATCCAATTCCTGCCGAAATACTGAAATTGGTTCCTGTAATTAATAAAGCGAATATGCCGCCGACTACCGCGAATGGAACGTTCAGGAATACCAGTCCTGCATCTTTCAGATTACCGAACATGATAAAGAGCAATAAGAAAATCAATAAAAGGCTGATGGGAACGACTTCGGCAAGTCTCTTGGATGCGCGCTGCTGGTTTTCGAAATCTCCCTGCCACACCATAATATATCCTTTTTTCAGTCTCACTTTTGCATCTACTTTTTCCTGAGCTTCAGCAATCGTGCTACCCATATCACGGCCGCGCACAGAAAATTTTATCGCCGAATAACGTTCGTTATCGTCTCTGAAGATCAGGCATGGTCCTGTTTTTTGCCTGATGTTTGCAATTTCTCTGATGGGCACTTTTGATCCGCTTTGTGTAGGCACGAGCAGGTTGCCGATATCTAAATCGGAAGCACGAAATTCTTCGGGAAAGCGAATGCGGATATCGAATTTTTTGAAGTCTTCATACAATTGTGTTGCAGCTTTACCACCAATTGCCATTTCAATCACGGCATTTGCATCTGCAGTTGAAACGCCATAGAGCGCCATACGACTTTGATCCAGGTCGATATCCAATTCAGGTTGCCCAATATTTTTAATGACTCCCAGGTCTTCAATACCACGGACTGTTTTTAAAATATTTTCTACTTCGTCTGATTTTGCTTCCATATAATCCAAAGAATCTCCAAAGATTTTTACGCAAATAGATCCTTTCACACCAGATACGGCTTCTTCCACATTATCCATAATCGGCTGGGAGAAATTCAGATCAGCTCCGGGAATCACTGATAATTTCTTTCGCATGTCTTCTATCAGTTCATCCTTAGTAATTTTTGGTTTCCATTCATCTTCGGGATATAGCGATACATTGAATTCATTATTGTAAAAACCTGTCACATCAGTCCCATCATCAGGACGTCCTGTTTGCGACAAAACTCTTTTTACCTGAGGGAAGCCCATCATGATACCTCTCATCTGTTCGGCAATCTGTACAGATTTATCCAATGAAATGCTATATGGCATTGTTGCGCGCACCCAAATCGAACCTTCATTTAATTCCGGGAGGAATTCAGAACCCAGAAATTTAAATGAATACAAACCGACAACAATCACCATAGCAGCTACCAGCAATGAAGATTTTTTGTTGCGGAAAACAAAACGATATCCCCGCATGATTCTGGACGTACAAAACTGAACAAAGGGATTATGCTTTTCCCTCACATTTTTTCTGAGCAGCGTATTTACAAGTACGGGTACAAGGGTCAATGTAAAAATCAATGCACCCAGCAATGCAAAACCCAAAGTGTATGCGAGTGGAGAAAACATTTTTCCTTCCACTTTCTGAAATGAAAAAATGGGAAGCAATGCAGTGATGATAATTACTTTAGAAAAGAAAATAGCTTTGGCCAGTTCAGCACCTTTTTTTTTGATCATCCCCATTTTGGCCAGCTTATTGAATCTTTCCATTCCTATTTCCTTGGCCTTATGATCCAGCAACACGAAAAGACCTTCTACCATGACAACCGCACCGTCAATAATGATCCCAAAATCGATCGCACCGAGTGAAAGCAGGTTAGCCGACATCCCCATCAGATGGAGACAGATAAATGCAAACAGGAGTGATAATGGAATAATCATTGAAACAATCAATGTCGTTCTCCAGTTGAACATAAATAAGGAAACGATCAGGGTTACAAGCAGGATACCTTCCACAAGGTTATGCATCACTGTATGTGTGGCATAATGAATCAGGTCTTCGCGATTATAGAAAGGAATAATTCTTGTATCGGGAGGAAGTACGCGATCATTTAATTTATTTATTTTTTGTTTGAGTGCATTGATAACCTGGTTTGGATTTTCTCCTTTACGCATTAAGACAATGGCTTCAACTGCATCTCTTTTGTTGACCAGTTTCCTTGAACCAGTACTGTCAATCGCATCCGTTCTGCCTACCTCACCCAATCGGGGAAGATTGGAAATCTGTACATCAGCCACATCTTTTACAAGCACCGGAATTCCATTGATATTAGTAACAATGATATTCCTGATTTCATTGATATCGTTCAATAAGCCAATTCCGCGGACTATATACGCCTGCGAGTTCTTTTTAATAACATCTCCGCCGATATTGATATTACTTTTTGCGACTGCATTGAATACATCCAGCGGTGTGATGCCAAGATCGGCGAGTTTTTGAGGATTCACACCGATTTCATAAGTTTTCACCATACCACCAAAACTTACTACATCTGCTACTCCCGGAACAGATCTCAATTCTCTGTCGACTGTCCAGTCCTGAATTGTTTTTAATTCTCTCGGATCACGAAATGAACTCTCCAGTGTATATCGGAAAATTTCACCTGTAGGTCCTGTTGGTGGCTGAACCTGGGGATTGATATTTTCAGGAAGAGTTACATTGGCGAGAAGATTATTCACCTGCATCCGTGCATCAATATCATGCACTCCGTCTTCAAAAATAAGTTTGACAACAGAGAGGCCGAAGATGCTGGTTGAACGCAGACTGGTTTTTCTCTGGACCGGATTTAATTCAATTTCGATCGGGATGGTGACAAATTTCTCAACTTCTTCAGCGCTTCTTCCCGGCCACTGTGTAATTATCGTTATTTCTGTATTTGTTACATCGGGAAATGCCTCGATAGGCATATTATTAAAAGTAATGATGCCGTATACCACCAGGATGCCGGTAGCGAAAAAAATGAAATATTTATTTTTTAGAGAAAAAGCCAGTATGTTTTTAAGGAGCTTGTTCATCAGACAATGAGTTTGCGGTCTAGCTATTTAATTCCTGATAGATTAATAATGATTGTGTCGCAATAATTCTTTCGCCTTCGGAAACTCCATCGGAAATATAAGCCCTGTCACCGACGATATTGGGCACCTGTACCGGTCTTATAGAAATATCAGAAGGAGTTTTGTAAACGAGTACATAATACTGGCTATGATCAAAAATCAATGCTTTTGCTGGTATGCTGAGCATTCTTTTGTTCTCAGTTGAATTCACTGTTACGTTAGCAAACATTTCCGGTTTTAAAAGGTAACCCGGATTGGACAGGACGATGCGAACCTTCATCACCTTATTCGTAGGATCCAGTACATTCATGATTTTATCAACTTTTCCTTTGAAAATTTTATTCGGATAAGAAAGCGTGGTTACATTCACGCTGTCTCCTGCTTTTATGTACGGGATATTCGATTCATATACATTCGCAATAATCCACACATTTTTTAAATCTGAAATTGTAAAAAGGCCAGTCGCATTATCAGGGCGAATGATCATATTATTATTGACAAATTTCTCAACGATAAAACCATTGATGGGAGTTTTTGCAAGATATTCTCCATTTTTATTTCCGCCATTGACCTCGAGCACCCGCTTTGCTTTTTCCAGGGCTGCTTCTGCCTGGTTATAGCCGGCTTCTGCAGCCAATTGATCCCGCTGTGAAGCCAGTCCGCTTTTGTACATATCGTTGGTTGCATCCAGTGTTTTTTTTGCGACCTGCAGATTTGTTTCGGCCGTAATTAAATCATTGCTATAACCGGCCATTTCAGCACTTCTCACAACTGCGAGAATCTGTCCGCTTTTTACATAATCACCTAATATTACTTTTACATCCTGGACTACTCCGCTGATCGGAGGATAAATTTTAATAACATTGTCTTCATTAAAATCCACCTTGCCGGTGAGTGTAATCGAATTGACCACTTTTGAATTACATACACTATCTATTTCTATTGTCTTCAGTAATGAATCCGGGAGAATATATTTTGGCTTGTCATCAACATTCTTGCTGTTTGTTGTCTGGCAACTTTCAACAATAAAACAACCCAATGTGAGCAGAAGAAGTATTTTTTTTACACCGTATTGAATGTATTTATATATCATCTTAATTTTTTTAGTTATTAAAGAAATTCGTGCCGGTATAAAAATTCAAATCTTCAAAAGCGCTCACCCGGTTATATCCGACCGCATTTGCCTGCAGGATATTTTGCTTATAGGAAGCATAAAAATCAAGAAAATCCAAAAGAGTCAGATTTCTTTTCTGATAGTTCAACAGCACTTCGTGTAAAAGGCGGTTGAAATCATTCAGAAATTTTGTATCTATATTCTTGTACAATTTATCATTGGCATATGCTTTTTGCAGAGCCCGGTATACATTTTCTTCTACCGTAGCCTCAGTACTTTTTTGCGAAGCGTTACTGTATTCAATGAAAGCTTTTGCGGATTTGATATTTCCCTGGTTTCTGTTGAAGAATGGCAGGTCGATGGCTGCACCGATGGAATTGAAATTGTTAACATAGCTGCCTTGCTGATCATATGCAAGAGCTAATGTGAGATCAGGAACGGCCAGCGATTTTTGATAATTATAATTCAACTTGCTCACTTCGGTATTTGATCGGGCGATCATCAGATCAGTACGGTTTTTATACGCAGAATCGATGAGGGTGGGCAAAGCATATTTAGATGGGTTGAGTGCTGCAATAGCATTTGAATCTACAATGGGATCAATAAATGAATTTTTGACCTGCAATACTAATCTTAATTCGCTTTCAATATCATTGATCTGATTGACGAGATCGTTGTATTCGGCTTGCAGACTATATAATTGCCCTTTCACACGGACCACTTCCTTTTCGGCGATATATCCTTTTCCCTGCTGTTCATTAAAAGCAGTCACTACTTCTTGCAATGAGTTGATCTCTTCATCATAAGCGGTTGCCGAATGCATCAGGTAATAAATATTAAAAAAATCCGTCCTTAAAGTATATTTTAAAGTCCTGATCAGATCATAAAACTGGTATTCCGCGAGCTTTGCATTTTCTTCAGCTATTTTTATCTGCTTATTGCGTTTACCTGCTAAATAAATTAATTGCGAGAGCTGTGCTGCAAAGTTCCCGCCTGTCTCGCCGCTACCGGTAGGAAAAAATGTTTTTGTTTGAGGATTGTATAGACTGAAAGCGAAAGCAAGGTTCGGATTACTGTACAACCGGGCCTGAATAATTTGTGCTTTCTGCGCATCGATATTGTATTTCTGGGCAAGTAAAGCAAAATTTTGTCTTAGAAAGATGGCTTCGGCACTGTCGAGATTAATATGAAGGGTATCGGGCATCACCTGAGCATTCATCACAGAACAACAAAATAAACACCCAAAAAATAAGAGACTAATTCTTTTTTGCATAGGTAATATCGTTAGGTCTGTTGATAGAAGTAATTTTTAATGGAAAGGAGAGGATCAATCGGTAATTATTGTATTTGCAGGGATCTTTCATCTGGTGGAAATTCAGTAAAATTTGGATTGCGAAATTATTGTTTGCTTTTTTAATAAGTCATTTAAACCGGGTTAATCAGCAGTTAAATCTCGTTGACTGCTTTGCCGAAAGGGAATCATAACAGATTGATGGCAAATTTATTGTGTAAAGTTGTCATATTTTAGGCAGTATCACGGTCTGTCTATGAATAATGATCAACCATTGCATTGAAGCGAAATCCAACACCATGGATCGTTTCGAGGTTCACAGCAGGATCAATCTTAAAATACTTTCTGAGCTTTGTAATAAAAACGTCCATGCTCCTTCCTAAAAAATAATCGTCTTTGCCCCAGACATTGAGCAAAACTTCTTCTCTTTTTAAAATGCAATTGGGATGCTCACATAGAAATTTCAGCAGGTCGGCTTCTTTTTGAGTCAGGTTGAAAATACTCTTGCCAATAGATAATTTCAGATCGGTGTATGAAAACTGAAGCTTGCCGATGGTAAATGAAACCGATTTCTCAGAATACATTTTCCTTGTTCTTCTCATAAAGACTTCCATGCGCATCAATAATTCCTGCATGCTGAATGGTTTTGTGATATAATCGTCGGCGCCTGCTTCAAATCCTTTGATCTTATCTTCTTCCAGTGATTTTGCCGTGAGAAAAAGAATGGGTATCATATCGCTTTGCTGACGGATTTTTTTGGCGACTGCGAACCCGTCTTTATTGGGCATCATGATGTCAAGCAGGCAGATATCAAATTCATCTTTCCCGAATTTGTCGATCGCTGCCTGACCATCGGGACATAATATGACTTCATACCCGGCGTCTGCAAGGTTGTCTTTTATAACATATCCTAATGAAAGATCATCTTCTGCCAGCAATACTCTTGGTTTTTGGTTTTGCATGGATCTTTAATTGTATGGGATGAGTAATCTGAATTCTGTTCCAATGCCGGGCAGGCTATTCACTTTTATCTTTCCGTCGTGAGCGTCAATAATGCGTTTTACAAAATTTAAGCCCATTCCAAAACCTTTTACATTATGTACATTTCCCGTTGGAACCCTGTAAAATTTTTTGAAAATATTTTTTAAATATTTTTTTTCTATGCCGATACCATTGTCTTTTACCGAGATAAAAAAATCCGATTCATATTTCCCGGTTTCAACAACAATATGCGGATCATCAGAATATTTGAGTGCATTCTCCAGGAGGTTTACCACGGCTAATTCCAAATGAGCCTCGTCAGCTACTATTTGTGCCTTCTCGTCTTCTACTTTTAATTCGACCCTTGCATTTTTTTCTTCAACAAGAGGCTGGACTTTATTGAGCGCCTGTTCGATCAGTTGATATGGATTGATGGTTTCTTTTTCGATAGGCAGCCTTCTATTTTCAATAGCAGATGCTTTCAGGAGCCTTTCTACCTGGCCTTGTAAATGTTCAGTCTGGTTATTAATGATGGAAGCATATCTTCTCATGCGTTCAGGCTGATATAAGATATTTTCCTGCGCCAAAACATCGCCTGCTATTTTCATCACTGCTAATGGTGTTTTGAATTCATGTGTAAAATTATTTACAAAATCCTTTTGTATTTCCGCCAAAAATTTCTGCCTGTAAAAATAAAAGAGGCTGACTGCCAGCCCCAGCAAAGCCAGAAAAAGTACCACACTGCTGATAATCCAGAAATTCATTTCACTCAATATGTATTTATACCTGTGTGGAAAATAAATGAGGATATGATCAAAATTCTCCGCAATAATGGGAAGATCACTTACAGTTTGTACGTTGTACCGGGTTGCTGGAGTGGGTATATATTCTTCGTAAATGTATTTTTTGTCGGCGGCGCTATAAGCACCCAGTTTAACGTCGGTTAAAACATCAAAATCAGAAAATTCACGTTGCAGATAAAAGGTCAGGGAATCTTTTTGAGGAATTGTATCTGCTTTAAAAAGAAAATAATTTGTTTGTGGATTGTCGATCAGTTGCTGAAGATTCAGTTTTGGGTTATCATTCATTTCAAGGTCTTCAAACACGGCCCGGATACTTTTTACAACATTATTGTTGAACTGCTTTTCTTCATAGGAATAGACTTTCCAAAGCCAGTATAATTGCACAGTTACCAGCAGCGCAATCAGCACTGTGGTAACTAATACAAGCCATCTTAAAGTCGAGGAACGCATATTAAAAAACTACTAAAACTGCAAAATTGCTATACTTCATATACTGTAAGTTATGAAAATGGTTAAGTGGTGGTTAATGAAAATTCAAAATCGGAATGGTGAGTGGTGAATAGTGAATCATCTGACTTGAAAGTTGAAATGTCAAACGTGAAAGGTGGCGCATGTGTATCTGATTCTATACTTTTAATCTATTTGCTGTTTTGGTATTAAATCAATTACGTTTCACCTTTGACGTTTCACCATTCACCACTTGTTAACAAGTGGTTAAGGCCTTGAATAGGATTCTGGTCTAATTTTGTTAAAAATTTAGTTGTTATGAAAAAAATCATCCTCGTTGCCAGCCTGATGTTTGCTTTTGCCGGCTTCACAATTGCTCAAACAACTCCAGCGAGTACTACAAAAAAAACGGGTACTGCGGCGAAAACCACTGCCACGACAGCTAAAACAACTACAACTGCTGCAGGACCAACTAAGAAGGACGGAACTGCTGATATGCGCTATAAAGCAAATAAAGATGCTGCAAAAGCTCAGACAACGACCACTCATGTGAAGAAGGATGGAACTCCGGATAAGAGATATAAAGAAAATAAAACGCCTTCCAAGTAATGCTTTGAAGATCAGGCTGCTCGCACAATTAGTAATTGCCACAAAGTCGGGAACTAAGGGTTTTCCTGTCTTTGTGGCAATTTTGTAAAATTTAGGAATAATACAACTTCGGATATACCCCGACCGTTATAATGGACGAAAAATAATTATTAATTTAAAGCAATCTTATTTTTAAAACATAAATCCATAAGTATGAAAAAGTATCTATTATCTCTGCTGTTATTATTTGTAGTTGGAGGATTTGCCATGGCAGCCAATGCTCCCAAAAAGCACCCTGTAAAAAAGCACTATCATCATCACCCGCATCATAAGAAACACCACCCGCATCCACATCATTAAAATTTGTTCCCAGAACATAAAAAAGACCGGTTGAATTTCAACCGGTCTTTTTATATGAAACTTTTCCAAAGTTTTAAACTTTGGAAAAGTCTTATTTAGACAATACCGCTTTGTTTTTCTGTGAAGGACTGGTTACAACAGTATCTGCTTTTCCAAGAGGTTTGCTTTTTGCAAGGTCAACCAGTACAGGAGCAGCAACGAAAATGGAAGAATAGGTTCCCGTGATGACACCAATCAGCATCGCAAATGCAAAACCCCTGGTTACTTCACTTCCTACCAGGAAAAGGATCAGTATCGTGAGAAAAACCGTCAATGATGTCATAATCGTACGACTCAGTGTATCATTCACAGCTTTATTAATTATTTCAGACTTGGTCGCACCTTTCATGATCCTGCTGTCTTCGCGTATCCTGTCAAACACAATAACCGTATCATTCATTGAAAAACCAATCACGGTCAGGATGGCTGCAATAAAATGCTGATCTATTTCCATCGGGAATGGAACTGCATTCTGAAGGAATGAAAAGACAGCTAATATTACGAATACGTCATGCAGTAAGGCGATGATGGTACCCAATGAATATCTCCAGTCGCGGAACCGGATGAATATATAAAGGAAGATCACGATCAAAGCAAAAATAGTTGCTTTGAAAGCGCCTGCTTTCAGATCATCTGAAATAGAAGCAGTGACTTTCTTTGATTGCTGAATATATTTATTGGTTTTGGTAAACTCCTGCTGCGTTGCTGTCGCTGGCAGGAAAGTTTTTAATCCATCATACAGCTTATTGATCACAATAGAATCTGCCACCTGTCCGGTTTGTTCAACGAGAAAATCTGTAGTGATTTCCAGTTCCTGTGGGGATCCATAAGTTTTTACTTCAGGATATTTATTAAAAACTTTATGCAATTCATCTTTTACTGATTGCTCGCGTACTGTCTTTGTAAATTTGACAATGTAACTGCGTCCTCCGAGGAATTCAACTCCTTTTTTGAAGCCATGGAAGAAGGAAGATACTCCCAATATGAGCACAACAACAGAAATACCGTAAGCGACTTTTCTGTATTCAATGAATTTAAAGCTCGCGTGCTTGAAGACACGACGCGAAATGGAAGTGAAATATTTAAAGTGACGATTTTTATTGGTATAGAAATCTGTAATCAGTCTTGATACCAGGATACCGCAAAATAAGGAGAGTGTAATACCCAGCATTTGCGTAGTAGCGAAACCTAATACCGGACCGAGTCCGAAATAAGCCAATATAGCTGCTGTCAGGAATGTAGTGACGTGCGCATCCAATACCGGCGCGAGCGAGCGTTTATAACCATCACTTACTGCTAACTGGTAGCTTTTGCCCCTTGTCAATTCTTCCTTGATGCGTTCAAAAATAATTACGTTGGTGTCCACGGCCATACCAATCGTTAATACCAATCCGGCGATACCCGGCGCCGTTAGTGTTGCATGCAGTGCGCTCAACACCCCAATGGTGAAAAGAAGGTTTAGAATCAAAGCAATATTTGCTACCCATCCTGCGGTATTGTAATAAACCAGCATAAGCGTAAAGATCACAAGGAAAGAAATCAGGAATGCCATCGCACCTCCATGTACAGCCTCTTTACCCAGGGTCGGACCTACAACCTGTTCCTGAACAATTTTAGCAGGAGCATTCAATTTACCTGATTTGAGAATATTCGCAAGGTCCTGCGCTTCTTCCACCGATGAACTTTTTCCGCTGCCCATAGTGATTTGCGAATTTCCACCAGTGATAGGCCCGTTTACATACGGTGCCGAATACACGATATCATCAAGCACGATAGCAATCGGGTTACCTACATTATCCGTGGTCATCTTCGCCCAGATATCTGCTCCATGTTTGTTCATACTCATTTCGACAACCACACCACCGGTAACAGGATCATAATCCTGGCGTGCATCTGTTACCACATCTCCCTCGATTTTTGCATGATCGCTGTTGGGCACCGTCTTGATAGCATACAATTCCAGATAATTGACTGGTTTATCATTTTCATCCCTTTGCTGTTTGCCCCATAAGAATTTAACATCGGAAGGGAACTGGTTACGAACAATAGGATTGTTAAGATAAGTATTGATAGTGGAAGTATCTTTTAATAAAGGCTGAGCAATCGGCGCTGAATACCTGATCTGTCCTTTTGCATCCTGGGTGGGTTGAATCAATCTCAGAATTCTAAGCGGATATTGATTCAATGCACTCCGGGTTGTATCTTTTTTTGTAGAATCAATAGAAGCAGTATCCTTTATTCCATTCAGATAATCCTGCAAAACTTTGTCGGCATTTTGCAATGAGGCCTGGAGTTGCCCGATATTATATACTTCCCAGAACTGAAGATTGGCGGTAGATTGTAAATAATTCCTGACTCTGTCGGGGTCAGTAGCGCCGGCGAGTTCAACGGTAATAATATTTTTATTTTCATCCAGGTTAATACTCGGTTGTGCAACTCCGAATTTATCGATTCGTTTATTCAGCACCTGGAAGGTTTGTTTCATGCCTGCTGAAGCCTGTTCTTTTAAATAGCTGATCACGCTGGCGTCGGAAGATTCAAATTTTAATTTATTGCGATTGCTATTGGCAAAAAGAGGCGCAAGACTTCCAGATGGATTTATTTCTTTAAAAGATTGTGCAAAGAGGTCAATGAAATTTGCACCACCGCTCGTTAATTTTTTTTGTTGAGCCAGCGCGATGGATTTTAATAAAATCGGATCGCGCGGATTATTTGATAATCCCTTGATCAATCCATCCAGGGCAATATCCAGTGTAACGCTGATACCTCCCTGCAAATCGAGGCCTAGTAATAATTCACTTTCTTTTGATTTCTGGTAACTGGACCCCCACCAGGTGATCTTTGTATCTTTTGTACTGTCGAGTAATTTTTTTAGTCTTCCTTTATAGATCTCATCAAGCGTATCCTGATAAGCTGCCTGAGCTTCTTTATCTCCGGGATATTTTCTTTCCGCAGTTGTATATAAATTATTTACGTAACGTTTTGCCTTATCCTGCATGGCTGATTCATGCTTATTCACAAACCATGTAAAAGACAGCTGATAGAGAGAAATAACAATCAATAAAGCAGCAAAAATGCTAACCAGGGCTCTCATTTGGTATTTTTATTTTTTTAGAGCGGCAAAGATAAGTTTTAGAATTGATAATTAAATATTAACAAAGTCAAATATTTCTAAATCTAATAGCCTGATAATGAGAGGATGCCAGCTTTCGTAACCATCAGTCAAAGGAATCCGGCAGGCTGAATTCAGAAAACCCCTGTTTTCAAAAAAATCATAAATACTCTGTCTGCGGATTTGAACATCCGCATATCTGTTTATTTTCACATTTTTAAATTCGCGCTGATGAAATTCTGCTTCCCGGTTATTCTATTTTTTTGCTTTTGTTTTTTTATTGATCCAGCTCACTCATCTTCGGTCTATTCTTCTTCTTCAGTAATTATTCAGCAAAAAGACACTACCCTCAATGATGGTTTTCTGGAAAACTTAATGAAACAATATCCCGAGTACTTCAGCAATATATTGGAGAAAAGGGATTCTTTAAAAGTGCAAATCATCTATACACGGATTGACAGAGATGCCAATAATAATCCTTCCTTCAAAAATTATTATTTCAATGTGAATCCGGATAAATATTTTTATCCCGCTTCTACAGTGAAAATGCCGATCGCTTTGCTTGCTTTGCAAAAATTACACGAGTTGAGATTACCCGGGCTGAATAAAAACAGCTCGATGATCACAGACAAAGCATATAGCGGACAAACGATCGTACTGAATGATCCTACGACTCCTGATGGAAGACCTACCGTCGCTCAATACATCAGGAAAATTTTTTTGGTAAGCGATAATGATGCTTTCAATCGGTTATATGAATTCCTCGGACAACAATATATCAATGAAACTCTTCACAAAATGGGTTATAACGATGTCCGGATTGTGCATCACCTGGAAGTTTCAATGACAGAAGATGAAAATCGTCATACCAATCCTGTTCGGTTTTATAATCCATCGGGCAAAAAATTATATCAGCAACCTATGCAGTTTAACCAGCAGCCTTATCCTGCAAAAACAGATTCTGTTGCAAAAGCATACTATAACGGCCAGGGACAGTTGATTAATCACCCGATGGATTTTTCCCGGAAAAACAGAATCAGTTTGTCCGACTTACATAATATTCTTCGCAGTGTTATTTTCCCTAACTCTGTTCCCAAAAAACAACGCTTTAATCTCAATGATGAAGATTATAATTTTGTTTATCAGTATATGTCTCAATTTCCGCCGGAAACAAGATACCCATCTTATGATTCTGCAGAATATTGGGACGCTTACAGTAAATTTTTATATTGGGGCTCGGAAAAAGGAAATCTTCCGAAAAACATCCGCATTTTTGATAAGGAAGGAGATGCATACGGATTCCTGACTGATATCTCTTATTTTGTTGATTTCGACAAGCACATTGAATTCATGTTGAGCGCAACTATCTATTGTAACAGCGATGAGATTTTAAATGATGAAAAATATGATTTTGATACGGTAGGTTTGCCTTTTATGAAGCAACTGGGAAGGGTGATTTATGATTTCGAAACAAAAAGAAACAGGGCGCATATGCCTAACCTGGCAAAATTCAGGTTAAAATATGATAAATGATATGGGTCGTTCCGTAATATCGGGAAGGAATTTTTTTTTCATAGCGATAATGTTTATATCAGTCGTTGCCGCCTGCAATAAAAGTATCAATTCGTCTTCAAATAAATCTTTTTTGGCCGCGACGAATCTTTCAGCTGATGCCCCTCCATTAGATATTGTTTTTGAAGGGAACGATACCCTGAACACATCCGGACCACTGCAATACGATAGCACAACCGGAATTCCGGGTAATCCTTATCTGACCGCTGTTGCAGGCATCCATAATTTAGCAATTATCGGGAATGGCCACACTTATGTTACTGGTAATGTCGGACTGTTGAAGAATTATTACTATTCTCTTTTTATTTATGATACTGCCTCAAACGGAGAATTGAGCACATTGATATTGCAGGATGTTTTAAATCCGATACCAGATACTTTGGCATCCATAAGGTTTTTGAATTTTTCTGCAAATACTCCTTCATTGTTTGTCCAGATGACGAATGCAATCGATACCGTCAATTTTGGCAGTATGCCCTTTCCTTATGTTGGTTATACTCATAATCCATCGGATTTATCAAGAACAACTTTCATCACACCGGGAACTTATCATATCACTGCTGCGATGGACACGACTGCACTCTATGATCTCGACTCACTCACTTTTTACGGAGGGAAAATTTATACCTTATTTACAAAGGGGCCTCTAAGCGCGACAAATATTAATTCTTTAGGAGTTATTCAACATAACTAATGAAATCGGGCTTATAAGAAAATATTCCTTTGATCAGGGATGTTATTTTATAAAAGGGCCTCAGCCTTCAGAATTCATTTCTGTTTTGTCGAAAAAAAATGATAACCGGTTTCATATTTTTCCTCTCAGTTCATCTCATATATTTTAATACCTTTGCCGCGCTCAATCATATTTTAACTATGCAACTTTCATCTATTTTGACGCGGTTTAGTGAACCGGAAACTTTAAAAATGGCCAAACTGGGCCGTGAACTAAGAGCAAAAGGAATCGATGTAATCGATCTTAGTTTGGGAGAACCTGATTTTGATACACCTGCTCATATCAAGGAAGCTGCAAAGAAAGCCATTGATGATAACTGGAGTCATTATACTCCGGTCTCGGGTTTTGTGGATCTTCGTGAAGCCATTTGCCTGAAATTTAAAAGAGATAATCAGCTTGATTATAAACCTGAAAATATTGTTGCTTCAACAGGAGCAAAACAAAGTCTTGCCAATGCAATACTGGCCCTCGTGGATGAAGGCGAAGAAGTCATCATCCCCACTCCTTATTGGGTCACCTATTCAGAACTGGTAAAAATTGCGAAGGGAAAAGTAGTTGAAGTTCATACTTCGCTGGAATCAGGATTTAAAATCACTCCGTCTCAACTGGAAGCAGCGATCACAGAGAAGAGCAAGGTATTCCTGTTTTCATCTCCATGTAATCCGTCCGGTGCAGTATACAGCAAAAAAGAATTGGAGGCACTGGCAGAAGTTTTCAGAAAACATCCAAATATTTTCATCATTTCCGATGAGATATATGAATACATCAATTTTGTTGGGAAGCATGAAAGCATAGCGCAGTTTGGCGATCTGAAAGAACGGATTATTATCGTCAATGGTTTGAGTAAGGGTTTTGCCATGACCGGCTGGCGTCTGGGATATATTGCTGCAAACGCAGAGATTGCGAAAGCCTGTGAAAAATTACAGGGACAATTTACCAGCGGAACGAATTCAATCACTCAAAAAGCCGGCGTGATTGCTTTGACTGCAGATCTGAAACCTTCTTTTGAAATGGTGGAAGAATTTGCGCGCAGAAGAAGAAGGACCATGGAGCTGGTCCAGGAAATTCCCTGTCTCAAATGCTTCAAACCCGAAGGTGCATTTTATATTTTTCCGGATGTATCCGCTTATTATGGTAAATCAGACGGAACAACAACGATTCAGAATTCAGCCGATTTCTCAATGTATCTTTTGAACACCGCTCATGTTTCTTCAGTAATGGGAGATGCATTCGGCGAACCTAAATGTGTACGTTTTTCTTTTGCTAATAGTATGCAGAATATTGAAAAGGCATGGGGAAGGATTAAAGATGCGTTGGCGAAATTGAAATAAAGTCGGAAAGTCCGGAAGTCTGTATAAAATATTATTTAAGAAAAATTTCTTCGGATTTCAGACTCCCGATTTCTAATTAGTATTTCAAAAACTTAGTTCCTTCGTATTTCTCGATGCTATTACCCGGATAATCGCGGTAAGCGACTTTTGCTTTGATGGTACCATCCGCAAGGAACTCAAATTGTAATTTCGAACCCATTCCGTCTTCAAATGAATTGTTTCCGGTATAACGCCAGGCGTCGGAAATCTGTCCGTTGTCTTTCGAAAACAACAAGTCTCCTTTTTTATAGAATTCAACAAGGTTTCCTTTACCGAAATCATAAAGGCCAATTATTTTTTCGAAAGCAGCATTATTCAACGGGAATTCTTTGCTCATTACAATATCAAAGTGAACCATATCTTCATTTCTTTCATTTTTTGTTACCATTAAAATCCTGCCGGCTGAAGCAGGATCAGCGGAATACATATCTGTGTGCAGGTAAGGATCGCCTTTAAAATAGATTTGCGAGATCAGGTCCTGTTCGCCTGGTGCGCCTTCTACGCGCAAATGAATATGAGCTGCACGATAACTCTTGCCCGCTTGGTATGGAATGGGCATTGAAGTGACGAAATTATAATTTCCATTTTTGTCAGTTTTTGCGGCTCCCCGATAAAGAAAATCGTTGGATATATTGTCATATTTCCCTTCATTGTTGACCTGCCAGATTTCTATAAGGCAATCGGAAAAAGGAGTTTTCCCGTCATCTTTGAAAATGTTTCCCGATAAATAAAGTTTTTTACCCTTAAATCCGGGAGGATTGATATCAGTTCTGAATGGCGCCCCGGGTCTGTAAAAGGGACCCAGCACATCCGTTGTTGTTGGCGTGTCGCCTATGAATTTATTTTTTTCGAAAATGAGTTTTCCAAATACCCCAATGCTGATTGCCGCGAGAGAGCTGTTTTTTACAAATTGTCTGCGTTTCATGCAATGAATTTTTAAATGATGGAAATATAAGTGGAAGGCCGCTACGCTTCTTTTTTTTCAATTCACATTGCCTGATATAATAGAAATGGAGGGAAGCGAGAGGTAAGATGAATTAAATATAGATATTTCAGAAATAGTATCAAAGAAATCAATACACCCTTTATTCCCAACGGAAGACCTTGACCGTAATGATGCTGATGATAACCGACCAACATACCAGGCCAGTCAGCTGAACCGGTATCTGCCAGATATGTGCCCCTTCAAATGCGATCTTTCGCAATCCATCCACGAAAAAGGTAAGCGGTAATAAATTGCAAAGAAACTGCAACCATGATGGATAGCTTTCAACCGGGAAAAAAAGTCCGCATAATAATATTTGAGGCAGGGTAATAGTATTGGCAATAGGAGCGATAGAACTTTCGTTTTCTGTTGCACCACTTACTATGAACCCGATCCCCATGAAAATGATAAGCCCAAATACTGAAAGGATAAGCATTTCCAGAAAAGTAAGAAAGCCATTTACCAATGTAAAATCAAATACAAAATATCCGAGTGCAACCATAATCGCAAATCCGATCACCTGGAAATAAAGACGGCTGAGCATTTCCCCGATGATCAGGTAAGTCCGTTTGACGGGCGTGGCAAAAAAACGTTTGAGTACATGACTTTGCCTGAGACTGAAAAATAAAAATGAAGAACCGAAAACTCCTGCCATTAATAAAGAAAATCCAAGCTGCCCCGGCAAAATGAAATCAATAGGCCGATATGCTCTTCCGGGCATTTTTTTTATTTCTACAGATGCTATGGATAGATTTTTTTTAAACATCCTTCTATTTAAGTCATCGATCAATCCATCAATCACCGATTGAAGCATCGGCGCTTTATATAGAGATGAATTAGATGTGATCAGGCGAACATGATAATGAGGAATGAAGGCAATCTTTGAATCAGGTTCTATATCGAGGATGGCAGTGATATGGGCTTTTGATAATGCTTCATACATCTGTTTTTCAAAATCATATTTTATCGGATGGATCAGTTTTGTATTCATCAGAGATTTGTACAAGACCCCGGATGTATCGCTGTTTTTGGTAAAAGCTATTTTAATGACTACTTCATTGACGTCGACGACTGCGCCGAACACAATAATGAAAATAATAGGAAAAAGCAATGAAAAAACGACTGAAGTAGGACTGCGAAGCGTGGCCAGGAGACTGGCTTTGGCAACGGCCATGGATGCCCGAAATTGGTTGTAGGGTCTGTTCATACCTTTTCAAAGGTATAAAGTTTGGTAAAAGTAAGAATTTCGAAAAGCTTATTTTTTTGCGAGTTGAAGAAGTTTATGATGCAATTCGAGCACCTGCGTCAATACCGGTTGTGCCTCATCGTTATAAATGATGAAATCACACAACTTTAATTTAGCATCCTCCTCCATCTGGTTTTTCACCCTTTCCAGCACCTGTTCGCGGCTGATGGAATCCCTTTTCATGGCGCGTTGTATACGCAATGACTCAGGAGCAGACACTCCAATTACATAATCCAGGTATTTTTCAACACCGCTTTCGAAAATCAGCGCTGCTTCCTTAACGGCATAAGGAGTTGTTTGTTTTTCCATCCATTCATTGGCATCACGGATAGATACCGGGTGAACCAGGGAATTTAATACGTTCAATTTTTCCTTGTCCTGAAAAACCTGCTGACTGATATATGACTTGTTCAGGACCCCATCGGTATAGGCATCTGGTCCGAAATAAATCCTGATTTTTTCTTTCAGTCCGGGATCTTCATTCATCAGCCTTTTGGCAGCTTCGTCTGCATAATAAACAGGTATACCCAATACTTCAAATATTCCGGCAATTGTGGTTTTGCCGGAACCAATCCCTCCTGTCAATCCGATTTTAAGCGCCATGAAGCTTTATTAATACCAAAGAAAGTTTCAATAAAAAAATGCGGGATAAAGAATTCGGGATATCATTTCACATCCCGGATCCATACCCGCATCCTTATCTTAAAAGAAACGGCTTACTTTTTTTCTGTTGCAGCTACTGCCTTGTTCAGGTTCTGAGTCCATTCGATGGAGATTGCACTCTTTTCAATTTTCAGATAGCTGCCCGGACTTGTTTCCACCATAATCGTACCATCGTCATTCACTTTATTGACTGTTCCATGTATCCCTGCAATGGTAACGATTTTATCACCCTTTTGCATGCCTTCCTGAAATTGTTTGGCCTGTTTGGCCTTTCTTGCCTGCGGACGGATCATAAATAGCCAGAAAACAAGGATCATACCCCCCAGTAGAAGAAACTGAAATGTTCCGGCACCTGATGCCTGTAAGAGAATTAGTGATTGCGTCATTGTGTTATTTTTTATTTTCTATATATATATTACCATTTTTTCTTGTCCACTTCAACTACAAAATGCAATTCGTGCGTTTGGGTTTTCTTCGTATTGGCCGATACATACAGGGTTTTATGATTTACTCCTACACGACCCTGGCTGTTAAACGAGGCTTTGATGACACCTTCATTTCCTGGCAGGACGGGTTCAGTGGGTTCTTCTGCAACAGTACAACCGCAACTGGGCTGTACTTTCGAAATGATCAATGGCTTATCGCCGGTATTTTTAAAACGAAATGAAACATCTAATTTTTTCCCTTCAGGAATTTTACCAAAATCCTTATTGGCAGAATCCAGCCATTCAATAGTAGTGAAACTTGTAGAATCGATGGTGTGGGAAATTGCTTTATTCGATGCAGCATCTTTTTTATCATTGCCCGCGCAGGAAATAAAGAGAACCACTATTAAAAAATGAATCGCTGGTAAACGCATGTCTAAATTTTTGCAAACCTATATAAAAATGTATTGATTCAATCAGGATAGTTTAAAGTCTACCTTATGCATTTTATTTTCTTTCACCAGTTCCTTATGAATATTATCCAAAATGCCATTTACGAACTGGCCGCTGAGCTGTGTACTGTAATCTTTTGCCAGATCGATATATTCATTGATTGTAACTTTTGGAGGAATGGTTTCAAAAAAGAGAAATTCGCAAACACCCATTTGCATCAGGATCATATCCAGGGTGGCGATTCGTTCGGCGTCCCAGTTTTTTAATTTTGGTTTGATCAGTTCCATGGTCACTTCTTTTTTTTCCAATACAGTTTGAAGCAATCCCTTCGCAAAATCCCATTTTTCACTGCTGATGATTTCCTGGAAATTAAAAGACAGGGGTTTGTTGAGATAGGCCACTACTAATTTGCTTATCATTTCTGCATCGTCGTCCCAATTGGTGAAAATTTCGTCTATATATGCTTCAAACAATTCATTTGGAAGAAGAAAATCAGTAAAAATGAATTCCATGATTTCTTTTTCTGTTTTCTTATCCCGTTCATTCGTTGCGATGTATTGTTTGTATTCCGGCGTTTCAACAAGTTCCTGGTATAATTTCCTGATCAGGTCGGGATTTCTTAACAACTGAGGTTTATCGGTATTGAGGGCTTTTTGAAATGAATCATGATTCAGGATCTTCCATAACAATTCATTTCCTGCCAATTTTGTGTTGACGTTTTTATCATAATCTGAAGGCAGGTGTTTAGAAGAGCGGATAAGGGAATCTGTCTCTGCATATCGAGCCAGCTCGGTAAGAAAATAAACCAGGTACACCAATAATTGCCTCGTCTGATCAAAATGCTTTTGCAGGATTTTAATTGTCTCACCGGGTTTTGACATCTGCTCCTGCACTTCAAGGGCATATAAGGTCTGCATCACTTTTACCCGGATATTTCTTCTGCTGATCATTGGTAAGAACTTATTTGAGGGTGCGAAGATAAGGATTTGTGATTAGTAAAGATCGTTTGGATAAGTTGATATGAGATGGGAGATATGGGATGGGAGATATGAGATGGGAGATATGAGATGGGAGATATGGGATGGGAGATATGGGATTGGAGATATGGGATTGGAGATATGGGATTGGAGAAAGAATTCCTAATGTGATATCTCCCATCCCCCAATCCCATATCAGTATCCGGGTTCTGATGGAGTGAAAAAATGTCATTGTCGTCGTAAAATTCCCAATCCGGCTTCAGGTCTGTCCTGCCAATTCACATTTTTGACTGCCAACTATTCAATTTTTCCGGAAATTGAAAGTTTTGGTACAAAATTGGCGTAGCTTTGCACGCCCAAGCCCAAGGGGGTAAATCATCTATTAACCAAACAAAAAATCAATACAATTATGGCTAAGAAGTTAGGAATCTCCCCAATTGCAGGTACTAAAAACAGAGTATTTGTAAAACCTGCACCGGCGGAGGAAAAAACATCAGGCGGAATCATTATTCCGGATACTGCAAAAGAAAAACCACAGAGAGGTGAAGTAGTTGCAGTAAGCGAAATCGACGAAGATGGGAAAAAACCCGTCATAAAAGTTGGAGACGTTGTTCTTTATGGTAAATATGCGGGTACTGAGATCAGTTATGATGGTCAGGATTTTTTGAGCATGCGCGAATCTGATATCATCGCAAAATTGTAAGGAGATTTTCATTGTATTATTAATATAAATTTCAAACCATTTAATTTTTAATCATATTCATTATGGCTAAACAACTTTTCTTCGACATCGAAGCAAGAAATAAAATGAAAAAAGGCGTTGATATCTTAGCCAACGCCGTAAGAGTGACTTTAGGTCCTAAGGGCCGCAATGTTGTGCTGGAGAAAAAATTCGGAGCTCCCTCCATTACTAAAGACGGGGTTACGGTCGCTAAGGAAATCGAACTGGAAGACCTGATCGAAAACATGGGAGCACAGATGGTGAAAGAAGTGGCTTCCAAGACAGCTGATATTGCCGGTGACGGTACTACTACTGCTACCGTGCTTGCTCAGTCTATCATCAGTGAAGGTTTAAAGAATGTTGCTGCAGGAGCTAATCCCATGGATCTGAAAAGAGGGATTGAAAAAGCAGTGATTGCTGTTGTTGAACATCTGAAAAAACAATCTCAGACCATCGGTAATGACAGCAAAAAAATTCAGCAGGTCGCTTCTGTTTCTGCAAACAACGATGAAACAATCGGTAAACTGATTGCTGAAGCATTTGGCAAAGTGGGTAAAGAAGGTGTTATCACAGTTGAAGAAGCAAAAGGAACAGATACTACTGTTGAAGTAGTAGAAGGAATGCAATTCGATCGCGGATACCTTTCTGCTTATTTCGTTACTAACAGCGAAAAAATGGAAGCAGAACTGGAAAGTCCATATATCCTGATTTATGATAAGAAGATTTCTGCAATGAAAGATATTCTTCATATCCTGGAAAAAGTCGCTCAAAGTGGCCGTCCGTTGCTGATCATTGCTGAAGACCTGGAAGGTGAGGCATTGGCAACCCTGGTTGTTAATAAACTCCGCGGAACATTGAAAGTGGCTGCAGTGAAAGCTCCCGGATTCGGAGATCGCAGAAAAGAAATGTTACAGGATATCGCTGTTCTGACAAAAGGTATTGTGATTAGTGAAGAACAGGGATACAAACTGGAAAATGCAGACCTGAGCTATCTTGGAACTGCTACTTCAGTAACGATCGATAAAGACAATACAACTGTCGTTGGCGGAAAAGGTAAGAAAGAGGATATCAACGCACGTATCAATCAGATCAAATCGCAAATCGAAGTAACTACTTCTGATTACGATAAAGAAAAATTGCAGGAACGTCTTGCAAAACTGAGCGGTGGTGTTGCGGTATTATATGTAGGCGCTGCTACAGAAGTTGAAATGAAGGAAAAGAAAGATCGCGTGGATGATGCTTTACATGCTACAAGAGCTGCAGTGGAAGAAGGAATCGTTCCCGGCGGTGGTGTAGCTTATATCCGTGCAGTTGAATCTCTGGAAAAACTGAAAGGCAGTAACGAAGATGAAACTACAGGCGTCGCAATTGTGAAAAGAGCGCTTGAAGAACCCATTCGTCAGATTGTTGCTAACAGCGGAATTGAAGGCAGCATTGTTGTGCAAAAAGTAAAAGAAGGAAAGGCAGACTATGGTTTTAACGCACGCACTGAAGTTTACGAAAACTTATATAAAGCAGGTGTGATCGATCCTACCAAGGTTACCCGTATTGCATTGGAAAATGCTTCTTCAATCGCGGGAATGTTGCTGACCACAGAATGTGTGGTAGCTGACAAACCTAAGAAAGAAGAGCCCCATGTTCATCCAGGCGGCGCTCCTGGTATGGGTGGAATGGATTATTAATAGTCAGGTCACTCGAATGTTAAGAATGTACAATCCCGTTCTGCGTATGCTGAACGGGATTCTTCTTTTTAGTACCTTCCATGAAATCTTAGTTGCATGAAGCGCTTCTCTATTCTGCTTTTTATTTTCTCTTATATTTTTTCTTTTGGCCAGACTACCACCCGTGTTACAGCTATCAGGGCAGGCAAATTAATAGATACTGAAAATGGAATATTATTGACCAACCAGATCATCCTGATCAGTGGTGATACTATTCAGTCAGTGGGAACTGACTTGACAATACCAGCAAATGCGACCGTCATCGATCTTTCATCAGCAACGGTTTTGCCCGGATTGATCGATTGCCATACTCATCTCACACAAGAGGTTGGAGGAAATTATTATGAAGATATTTTCCGGAAATCCCCGATTGATTATGCTGTTACTGCTCATCTCAATGCGAAACATACGTTGGAAGCTGGATTCACTACCTGCCGTGATGTAGGCGCACAGGCTTTTATCGATGTGGCTTTAAAAAAAGCGATCAATCATGGTGATATCGAAGGACCAAGAATGATTGTTGCTACACTTTTTATCGGATCGACAGGAAGCCATGGCGACCTGAATGGCTTTTCTCCTTTCCTGGACTGGAAATTACCACCCGAAATGAGTGGTGTTGCAAACGGCGTGGATGGAGTTCGCAAACAGGTTCGATACAATATTAAATATGGAGCCGATGTGATCAAATTTGGCGCAAGCGCCGGAGTCATGTCTGAGGATGAAACTGTGGGAGGACCTGAATTTACACAGGAAGAAATGAATGCGATCGTGGATGAAGCAAAATTATGGGGGAAGAAAACCTGTGCGCATGCGCATGGAACAACTGCTATCAAGATGGCAGTGAAAGCGGGGGTTGCTTCTATTGAACATGGCAGCATGCTGGATGATGAAGCCATTGAATTGATGAAACAAAAAGGAACATACCTGGTGTCAGATGTGTACAATGATGATTATATATTGGCTGAGTACAAAAAGCTGGGGTATCCTGACAAAATCATCAATAAGGAAAAATCTGTCGGGCAAATACAAAGAGAAAGTTTTCGCAAGGCTGTGAAAGCGGGCGTGAAAATTGCTTTTGGGACTGATGCCGGGATCTATCCGCATGGATGGAATGCAAAACAATTTAACTGGATGGTAAAATTGGGAATGACACCCATGCAAGCCATCCAGGCTGCGACCATCAGTGCGGCAGATCTGGTGGGATGGAAAAATAAAATCGGTTCTGTTGCTGCAGGAAAATACGCGGATATAGTCGCGGTGGAAACAAATCCACTCGACGATATACAATCACTGGAAAAAATAAAATTTGTGATGAAAGGAGGACAGGTGATTAAGAATGAAATGAAGGAAATGAAATGAGCTTAAATCGTAAAACGTCAGATGTGAGACGTGAATCATGTTTCAGAATTGGCTTTTCACTTCTGACCTTTCACGGTTCATGAAATATCCCACCAAACCAAAAGTCTTCCCATGAAATCCTGGCTGGCATTGGGTGATTCATATACGATTGGAGAATCGGTTCCTGTTGCTGACCGTTACCCGGCACAAACCGTGAAAATTTTAAAGACGAAAAAGCTCGATTTCAAAGATCCTGAAATCATTGCTGCCACAGGATGGACAACCGCTGATCTTCTATCGGAAATGAATAAACGATCCCTGGGTATTTATGATATAGTAACCTTATTAATCGGAGTGAATAATCAATACCAGGGAAAAAGTCTTTTTGAATATGAGACAGAATTTACTGATCTGCTGAAGCAGTCCATTCAATTTGCATCGAATCATGCGGGTCATGTAATTGTATTATCTATCCCTGATTATTCAGTAACTCCATTTGCGCGGGGACATAATATCGATTTAATTTCAAAAGAGATCGATTCTTTCAATCTCATCAATAGAAAAATAGCTTCCGCAAATCATGTCCACTATATTAATGTAACTGAGGAAAGCAGGAAGGCAGCCAATGATCCATCACTGGTCGCAGACGACGGGCTTCATTATTCCGGAAAAGAATATGCTATCTGGGCAGAAAAACTGGCGGAATTGATTCAAAATATTTGATGGTTCGATTGTTCGATTGTTGTTAAGCTTAACCATCAAACATTCAAGCCATCAATCCATCGCCCCTCAATGTTTAGCCAGATCAGCAATCGTTTTTTTCTCCAGTATTTTAAGATTGGCATCACGGACCTGTATCATGACTTCATGTAGTCCGCAGTGTTTTTCATCGCAGTTTTTACATTTCTCATAAAAGTATAAACTGACACAGGGAAGAAGTGAAATGGGACCGTCGATTTGCCGGATAATCGTAGCAAGGAGAACATCTTTGGGATTCTTGGCAAAATAATATCCTCCGCCTTTTCCTTTTTTACTGTCCAGAATTCCGGCCTTCTTCAATTCAAGCAAAATATTCTCCAGGAATTTTAAAGGAATCTTCTTTTTTTTAGAGATCTCGGCGATCAACACCGGTTGATCTTTAGTTTTCTCGGCCAGGTACATCAGCGCCTGGAATGCATACTGTGACTTTTTTGAAAGCATTATTATTTTTTACTGATACAAGTTAATTTTTTTTTGAATAATAAATTTGATGGCTTGATGGTTTGATGATTAAGCTTAACAACAATCGAACAATCAAGCAATCAAACACTCTATAAATTCAACACATCTTTCATAGTGAAAATCCCTTTTTTGCCCCGGATAAATTCTGCCGCAAGAACGGCGCCTAAAGCAAAGCCCTTCCTGTTATGTGCAGTATGAATGATTTCAATTTCATCAATTGATGACTGATATTTTATTTTATGAGTTCCCGGAGCGGGGTCAATTCTTTCGCTAATGATTTCAAGTTCATTCAAATCATCGCTGATATGATTGACCCATATTTTTTTTCTGGGAACTCTTTCGATAATTTGTTCTGCCAGACTGATGGCTGTCCCACTCGGGGCATCTTTTTTTTGTGTGTGATGTATTTCGGTCATGGTGATATCATAATCAGGATGAGATGACATGAGTTCGGCCAGCCTTTTATTAACTTCAAAAAAAATATTAACGCCAATGCTGAAATTGCTGGAATAGAGAAAAGCTCCGTTCAGGGATTCGCAATTTTGTTTTACAATATCATATTTTTCGAGCCAGCCTGTGGACCCTGATACGACCGGAATACCTGCTGCAATACATTTCATGATATTATCAAATGCACTATGAGGTCCGGTGAATTCAATGGCTACATCCGCTTTGGATAAATTTGAAGCAGTTAAATCATGCTGGTTGTCAATATCGATTTTTAAGACAATATCATGACCTTTTTGTAAAGCATTTTCTTCAATCGCTTTCCCCATTTTACCATATCCAACAAGGGCTATTTTCATGAACTGCTATTTATTATTCAATCGGGCAAATTAATATCAATCCTCTAACCCGGAAAATTAATACAAAGAGAGAAACGTGCAAAGAAAAGAAATGGACTAATTGCTCAAATCAATCAGTTTTGTTTTGCCCTTATGCAAATCAAAAACCATACTGATTCCGACTACATTCGGTCCGGGAATATACAATGGTTTAACGCGAAAGCTCAGGTCATTATTCACATTGAAATCTTTCAAATGCGCATCCACGGTAGCATCCACAATATTCAATCCCCAGAAGAGCAAAACAAACAAGGCAGAATAGTCCTGGTTTTTTCGAAATTCATTCCGGTAATTAATAATATTGTTGACATCTCCCCGGTCTACAAAAGGCCTTAGCTGGGGATCCACTGCATTCAGACTGTCGCCAGTACTTCCATTGACGGTAACAGCGAGTGCATACTGACATTTCTGGTACCAGCTTTTGTTATAAAAATAGGTATAGGTTGGAATGCCAACCGCGGCCCAGACAATGGGCACTTTCCAGTATTTTTTATTGTATACCTGTCCGGCTCCGGGCAGAATTGCAGAATAAAGCGTGGCTTTATGCGGATCAAATTTTTTTTTGATAACAGTGTCCTTTTTTGGAATAGAATCTTTTACGAGCTGATTCGAAACAATCGAATCATTCTTTATAATGATGGTATCTTTTTTTTGAACCGAATCTTTTTTTTGTGCAAATGTGATTGCCGGTAACAGGCAGGAGCAAAGAATAATAAGTAGATTTACCAGCTTCATGCAGGAAACTAATTAACAGATACACCCAGCTGATCCAGAATTTTATTTAGTTCCTGGATCGAATAGTATTCAATGGAAATACTGCCATGTCCTTTTTTGCTATGACTTAGTTTCACGCGGGTGCTGAAATGAGACGCTAAATTATCTTCAATTTTTTTGAAAGCAGGCGCTAATCCGGCTTTTACAGAATCTTTAACAGCGGGATTTTTTTTGTATAATTTCCTGACAAGTTCTTCAGTTTGGCGTACAGAGAGTGCTTTGTTTTTTATTTCGGAAAAAAGATATAATTGTTTTTCGACAGTATCTACATTGATTAATGCCCGTGCATGCCCCATACTCAACAGACTGGTGCGCACAGCTACCTGTATATCCGGAGGTAATTTCAAAAGGCGGATATAATTGGCCACAGTACTCCTTTCCTTGCCCATTCTTTCAGCTACCTGTTCCTGGGTATAATTCAGTTCATCCATCATACGTTTATAGCTAAGCGCTATTTCCATCGCATTCAGATCTTCGCGCTGCAGGTTTTCCAACAGGGCAAGCTCGAGTAACTGATGGTCGTTCGCCTGCCTGATATAAGCAGGGATATCTTTCAGGTCTGCAATTTTAGCAGCACGCAGGCGGCGTTCTCCGGAAATCAGCCTGAATTTTCCGGTCGGAAGTTTTGCGAGTGTAATGGGTTGAATGATATCATGCAATCTGATGGAAGCTGCGAGTTCATTCAGAGTTGTTTCATCAAAATCATGTCGCGGTTGCCGGGGATTTGTTTCGATCTGATCCAAAGGTATGCGCAATACGCCTGTAGCTGATTCCGCCACTGCATGTTTCAGTTCACCTGAACTGGTTTTAAGATCTGTATCGATACTTTGCAAAAGCGAACGAATGCCTTTACCCAATGCTTCTTTATTTTGTTTCGGATTGGTCATTGTTAGTGATTGGAGTTGAAAGCTGGAACTGAGCCGGCCTCATATTATTCCAGTATTCTTTCTTCCTGTTTTATCTTGGTCATGTTATTCTTCTGCAGGACTTCTTTTGCGAGATTCAAATAATTCATCGCTCCTTTACTATATGCATCATAGAGGATTACAGGTTTACCAACACTGGGTGCTTCACTGATTTTCGAATTGCGGTGAATAATGGTATTGAATACAATTTCATCAAAATGTTTTCTCACTTCGCTCACAACCTGGTTGCATAAACGAAGACGGCCATCATACATCGTCATTAAAATTCCTTCAATGACAAGATTAGTATTTAAGCGGCTTTGAACGATCTTGACGGTATTCAGCAATTTTCCCAAACCTTCCAAAGCAAAGAATTCTGTCTGAACAGGCACGATCACCGAATCAGCAGCAGTCAATGCATTTACTGTAATGAGTCCGAGTGAAGGTGAGCAGTCGATGATAATAAAATCATAATCATTCCTTACAGGTCCAAGAATTCCTTTCAGCACACTTTCACGATTAGGATAATTGATCATTTCAATTTCAGCGCCGACCAAATCGATATGTGAAGGAACAATATCAAGATGAGGAATATCGGATTTAAGAATCACATCTTTTACGGGGGCATTATTGACCATGCAATCATACAAGCTCTGTGTAATATTATGCAGGTCGAAACCAACGCCTGTAGTACTGTTTGCCTGGGGATCTGCATCCACCAATAAGGTTTTGAATTCCAGTACTGCAAGGCTTGCCGCTAAATTAATAGCCGAAGTAGTTTTGCCTACTCCTCCCTTTTGATTTGCAACGCCGATTACTCTTGCCATAATGCTGTTTCGCCAAAGGGCGGAAAATTTTTAATTTTTATAGTCTGATCCAAAGCCTGTAATCCTCACCCCTTTTGACTTTACGGTAAAGATGTCTCCAATTGACAAAATTGCAAAATTTAGTTTTGCCCAAACAATAGGGCTTTGTCCATATTCTGGAATGCAGCTATTGATCACTGAGCCACGAATAAGGCATTTTATTATAAAACTGTCAGGTTCTTTGACAAAAATAAGGCTTCATCATAAATTGCAGAACATTCCTATACATGACTTGTTATTGAACCAGGAACAATGTATCTCATCATTTCAGGAACAAACAGGGTCGACAGTAATACTATTAAAGTGGCAGAACAATACCAACATTTGCTTCGGGAAGATTGTGTCGATGTGAAATTACTTTCCCTGGAAGGATTGAATGTGCTGGAAAGAAATCCTGATTTTGTGAGAATTGAAAATGAACTGCTGATTCCTGCAGAAAAATATATTTTTATTTCACCCGAATACAATGGCAGCATTCCCGGTGTATTAAAATGTATGTTCGATATCTCAGACACAAAAAAAGTGTGGCCGGGAAAAAAGGCGCTTCTCACTGGTGTTTCGACGGGGAGGGCTGGCAATCTCCGGGGAATGGAACACCTGACAGGAATCCTGCATTATCTGCGCGTGGTGGTGCATCCGAATAAATTGCCGATATCAGTCGTCGACAAATTATTTGATGAATCAAATATTATCGTTGACAAAGCCACATTAGCTGCCATTCATACTCAGTTGGAAGAATTCATTGATTTTTAAAATGCAGCACTTCAAATTTTAATATATGCGCAATTCTGGATTTCTATGGATCGTTGTTGTGATACTTGCCTTACTTGATTTCTACGTATTTCAGATTGTGAAGTTTGTCAGCCAGGGAGCCTCTTCAAAAATCAAATTATTTGTTTACAGCAGCTATTGGGTGGTATCTGCAGTAGCGCTTATCATTCTTGCCCTGCTTCCCTTCCTGAATGTTGATCTCTGGCCGAGAAATCTTCGAAATTATCTTTTTGCAACAATCATCGGACTTTTTTTCGCCAAATTATTTGCCGCTGTTTTCTTTCTTCTGGATGATATCCGCCGTGTGATTCAATGGGCAAGCGGAAAATTATTTTTCAGAAATACTGAGGGAGAAAATCTGAGCGGTGAAGGCATCAAAAGATCTGTGTTCCTGAGCTGGCTTGGACTGGGAATCGGTGGAGGCCTCTTTACTACACTGATATACGGATTCAGTAATAAATATAATTACCAGGTTCGAAGGATACGGGTCGCTTTTGATAATCTTCCGGCTTCATTTCGCGGACTGAAAATTGTACAGATTTCAGATATTCATTCGGGAAGTTTTACGAATAAGGAAGCAGTTGAAAAAGGTGTTGCCAAAGCAATGAAAGAAAATGCAGACCTGATATTATTTACAGGAGACCTGGTGAATGACAGGGCGGTTGAGATGACCGATTATATGGATGTCTTCAACCAACTGAAAGCACCGATGGGAGTGTTTTCAACGCTGGGTAATCATGATTATGGAGATTATTCTCATTGGGAGAGTGTTGCTGCCAAAGAAAAAAATCTTGAACATCTCAAGCAAATTCATGGCCAATTGGGATGGCGATTATTAATGAACGAGCATGTAGTATTGGAAAAAAATAATGAACAAATTGTTTTGATTGGAATTGAGAACTGGAGTGCAAAAGCGAGATTTCCAAAATATGGGAAAATGGAATTGGCATATCCGGGAGCAGAAAAATATCCATTTAAAATTTTAATGAGCCATGATCCGAGTCATTGGGATGCACAGGTAAGGCCTCAGTATCCGGATATTGATCTGATGTTGGCAGGTCATACCCATGGAATGCAATTCGGATTGGAAGTGCCGGGATTTAAATGGAGCCCGGTTCAATATGTTTATAAGCAATGGGCCGGTTTATATGAAGAAGGCAAACAAAAATTATATGTTAACCGGGGATATGGATTTATTGGATATCCCGGAAGGGTAGGTATCCTGCCGGAAATAACTGTGATCGAATTGGCATAATCCAATTTAAATAGGCCCGGAACTAATTCCCGCTTTATAGAAAATAAGGCATCTCCCTTAAACTTTTCCATATTTGTTTAGTCATTAGAAGCTGAGATGTTTTTGGCGCGATATGAAATTCGGTTTCGGTTATTCGATACCGTTTATGGTTGTGCCTTGCAGGATACCATTCTCTGCCTGACTGGCATTATTCATTTTCTCACAGAGTGCTCAGATATGCACAAACGCTCATGACAAAAATCCGTGCAAATCTGAGAAATTCGTGAGAACAATAAGATTTATTTGAAATATTTAGCCACTGAGGCAAGGATATGCGAATATTTTACCTGATCCGCATTGATGATTACAATCTCAGTTCTTAATATTAACGAGCTGTTAAAATACTTTAACAGCTCACTATAATAATAAAATTGGCGTTGAGAATATATTTGGAGATCAATTAAACTAAAACCAATTAATTTATGAAGAAATCATTCATTTTAACTTTTGTACTTGTGACGACCTTAACTGCAGGGAGCTATGCGCAGGGATTTCATATCGGAGTAAAAGGAGGCGCCAATATTACAAAAATAGATGGTGAGTCTTTTGATCAGGGATTCAAATTAGGATATACCCTGGGTGGTTTTGCTGAGCTTAATTTTTCAAAGACATGGGGAATTCAACCGGAATTATTATGGACTCAATCCAAAACTACCACAACGAATGATTTCAATCAGATTTACGATGGTTTTTATAATCAGGACGTAACATTAAACTATTTGACTATTCCTGTTCTGTTGTCTTTTCATCCGACTCCCTTGTTGAGCTTACAGGCAGGACCACAGTTCGGTATATTATTGAGTCAGCCAAATAATTTGGGAGAATCTATTGGCAAGGCATTCAAGAGCGGAGATTTTTCTGTAGTTGGTGGCGCTCAACTGAATTTAGGTGCTTTCAGAGTAGGCGCAAGGTATTTTATCGGATTAAATGATATCAACGACTTAAGCAATGAGGATACCTGGAAGAACCAGGGTTTTCAATTGTATATCGGGCTCCGGCTTCTATAGATTAGGATGAGTAAAAAATTAAGGCCTTCCTGTCGAACCGGGGAGGTTTTTTAATTTAATTGCCTGGATAAAACAGAGACCCGAACTCTCTTCTTAATCGGCACAATACCAATATCCGGCACTAATATTGACCAATATAGATTTCGTCCTTAAAAGATAGGATTATTCACCAACAGGTGTTATTTTGTCACCGTAAATCTATTATGAAAGAGAATATTTTTTTCCAGCGTTCTGAAGATGAGATGGATTTTATGCCCATTATTCCTCTGAACGAGAGTGATAGTGAAAACCTTACTGATATTGAAGTTCCTAAGGAATTACCCGTTCTGCCGCTCCGGAATACAGTGCTGTTTCCCGGCGTCGTCCTGCCGATTACTGTCGGAAGAGACAAAAGTATTAAGGCAGTAAATGATGCATATAAAGCTGACAAATTGATAGGCGTCCTGGCGCAAAAAGACAGTAATATCGAAGATCCTACAATTACTGACCTGGAAGATGTTGGAACAGTTGCCAGGATTATCAAGCTGATAAAAATGCCCGACGGAGGAACAACGGTTATTCTCCAGGGAAGGAGGAGGTTCAAAGTAGGAGTGGTTACTTCTGATGATCCTTATTTTAAAGCCCAGGTAGTATTGCTCCAGGAAGAAGAAGCGCCCAAGGACCAGGATTTTGAAGCCTATGTTTCTAATATCAAAGACCTGGCTTCACAGATAATACAATTATCTCCCAATATTCCTTCGGAAGCTTCGATTATTCTGAAAAATATTGAGAACCCATCTTTCCTGATTCATTTTATCTCCAGTAATCTCAATACCGAATTACACGAGAAACAACAATTATTGCAATTGCATCATATCAAGTCCCGGGCAGATTTATTGATGCAGTTATTGCAAAGAGAGTTGCAGTTTGCCGAATTAAAGAATAAACTGACCAACAAAACAAAAACAGAGCTCGATAAGCAACAGCGTGAGTATTTTTTACAACAACAGATGAAGAGCATCAAGGATGAACTTGGCGGAGATGCGAATGAGCGTGAGATAAAGGAAATGCAAAAGAAGGGGGAAGCAAAAAAATGGACTGTTGCTGCGAAAGATATGTTCAAGAAAGGGATTGAAAAACTTGAGCGTATGCATCCGAGTACGCCTGATTATTCAGTTGTGTACAATCATCTTGATCTGATGCTTGATCTGCCCTGGCAGGAATATACGGAAGACTCGTACGATCTGAAAAAAGCAAAAAAAATATTGGATCGTGATCATTATGGAATGGATAGAGTAAAGGAAAGGATCATCGAATACCTGGCTGTTTTGAAATTAAAGGGAGATATGAAAAGCCCGATCCTATGCTTCGTAGGACCTCCGGGAATCGGTAAGACTTCTTTGGGAAGAAGTATTGCCAACACGATTGGCAGAAAATATGTCCGGATCAGCCTCGGGGGTTTGCATGATGAGAGTGAAATTCGCGGTCATCGTAAAACATATATTGGAGCGATGCCCGGAAGAATATTGCAATCGATACGCAAGGTAAAATCATCGAACCCCGTGATGATATTGGATGAGATTGACAAAGTTGGAAATGATTTCCGCGGCGATCCTTCATCTGCATTGCTCGAAGTACTGGATCCTGAGCAAAATCATACTTTTTATGACAATTATCTTGAACTTGAATATGATTTGAGCAAGGTTTTATTTATTGCAACAGCCAATGATATCAATAATATTCAACCGGCATTGAGAGACAGGTTGGAAATTATCGATTTGAGCGGTTATGCGATCGAGGAAAAAATAGAGATTGCCAAAAGACATCTCGTTCCAAAGCAAAGGGAAGCGCATGGATTAAAGAATCTGCAGTTTAAAATCGGCGATAAAGTGATGGGAAAAATTATTGCTGACTATACACGTGAGAGCGGAGTCAGGGAACTTGATCGCCAGTTGGCATCAATCATGCGTTATGAAGCCAAGGAATATGCAATAAAAGAAAAAATAAAGCCTTCTTTACAAGGCAAGGATATAGAAAAGATTTTGGGCAAACCCAAATATTCAAATGATTTATATAAAGTAGCCAATATTCCCGGAGTTGCAGTTGGTCTGGCCTGGACCTATGTTGGAGGAGATATTTTATTTGTTGAAACCAGCCTGAGTGACGGGAAGGGGGATTTGAAACTGACAGGAAATTTAGGGAATGTGATGAAAGAAAGCGCCACAACTGCGCTTACTTATCTTCAGTCCAATGCAAAAAAATACAGTATCGATCCGGAAATTTTTAATAAAAAGACATTGCATATCCATGTGCCCGAAGGAGCTGTTCCGAAAGATGGCCCAAGTGCCGGTATCACTATGATGAGTTCAATTGCTTCAGCAATTACTTCAAAAAAGGTAAAGCCATACCTGGCAATGACTGGTGAAATTACTTTGAGAGGTCAGGTTCTGCCCGTAGGTGGCATAAAGGAAAAAGTACTGGCAGCAAAAAGAGCCGGATTGAAGGAAGTGATTCTTTGCTGGCAAAATGAAAAAGATATCGGAGAGATTGATTCCAATTTTATAAAAGGACTCAAATTTCATTATGTGAAAACAATGCAGCAGGTATTAGAACTTGCGCTTGCGTAATACGAAGTCGGAAATTCCGAAAGAATTATTTTTAATCAAATCTGAAATTTCCCTTCCCTGCTTTCGGACTTTCCGACTTTCATTTTCACAAATCTTTAATAAACTATTCCCTTGCCCTGATGTTAATATATACAACAACAAGATTTTTCATGTTGGTTGTTTTAAGGGTTAAAAAAATTCCTCCATTTCTATGGAGGAATTTTTTTTAGTCTGACCGCATCGGTCTGACCAAAACATATCCGGTTTTATTTTCCGGTACAATCAACATTTTTTTTTGAAAATAAATTTCAGCGTTCAGACCGGAACGGTCGGACCGGCTTTTTTTTCTTCGTTCATTTTTTCTTCCTTAAATGCTTCCCTGGGTTTCAGTCCCAGCAATTGAAACATCAGATTATCATCTTCAAATGCAGGATTGGGTGTGGTAAGTAATTTATCGCCTGCAAAAATTGAATTAGCTCCGGCCATAAAACAAAGCGCCTGTTCTGCAAGATTCATTTCCATTCTGCCTGCACTCAGCCTGACCATTGTTGATGGCATCAATATCCTGGCTGTGGCAATCATTCTTACCATATCCCAAATATCTACTTTAGGATTATTTTCCAGTGGGGTTCCTTTAACCCGGACCAAAGCATTTATAGGAACGCTTTCCGGATGCCGGGGCAGGGTGGAAAGTGTATGCAGCATTTTGATCCTGTCTTCATGAGTTTCGCCTAAACCAATGATCCCACCACAACAAACGGTAATGCCTGCGTTGCGAACATTGTCCAGCGTTCGTAACCTATCTTCATAAGTCCTGGTGGTTATAATTTCATTATAATATTCGGAAGATGTGTCGAGATTATGATTGTAAGCATGTAACCCCGCATCAGCTAATTTTTCAGCCTGATTTTCATTAAGCATACCTAATGTGCAGCAAACTTCCATGCCCAATGCATTAACCCCTTTCACCATATCAATTACGCGATCGAAATCACGGTTGTCACGAACTTCTCTCCATGCTGCACCCATACAGAAACGGGTAGAGCCGGCTTCTTTTGCTTTCTTCGCATATTCCAGCACTTCATCCGTTTGCATCAGCGATTGAATATTGACATTGGTATGATAGCGCGCAGCCTGTGGACAATAGGCACAATCCTCAGGACAGCCTCCGGTTTTGATGGATAATAAAGTACAAACCTGCACTTCGGCAGTATCATTGTACTCACGGTGTACAGTAGCTGCGCGATAGATAAGCTCCAATAAAGGAGTTTGGTAGATTGATTCTATTTCTGCGACTGACCAATCGGTTCTTATCATGTTGTTTTATTATCTTTCGTGTATGAATGAATCCGACAAAAAATTTGTGGCTGTAAATCTATGAAAGGAGGCAATATTTTTAAGAAATATTTTTTTATACAGTTTTTCCTTTGTTTGGTAATTGTTTTTTTTATCAATCTCGTACTCAGGAAAACTGCGCCGGCATCTTATGCGCGCTTTCTCAGCTATAGTCAGCTTTATTATGATAAAGATAAAGTTCATATCGAAGCCGTTCATGTCACAGGGGATTCGCTTGAAATTTATTTTGAAGGGAAGATCCTCCATCCGCTAAGCAATCGTTTTAAAATTTTCTCCGCAGGCAATCTTATTTATGAAGGACAGGTTATGGGTAAGGTTTTAACATTCAGACCTCATCAACCTGGTTCTTTTGAAGTGGGTGTTTTGATAAACGAATCTAGCGATACGGTTGATATCAATATCGATTATACGCCGGATTCAGTTTATCGTCGTTATGGAAATACGAGTAAGAATACTTATGAAATTACTTCAAATGCATTAACGGGAAAGGTGCCCCTGCATCAATGTAATGAATGGGCACTCGATTATTGGGGCAATGATACGAACAATGTGTCAACTGAATCTAAGCGTCTGTTGAAAGATTCGATTAAAATCCTGGACAATGACAATAGCCAGCAAAAGATTTTAAAAATTGCGGCATTTATTTTGACCCGGACAAATAAACGCAAGGGAATACCTGCTGACAGTATTTCCCACTTGCATCCATTAAGGCAATTGCAGAGTATTGAAAATGGGAAATCAGAAATTTGGTGTGGAAATTTTACGTCTATTTTTACATTTTTAGTGTCCTCTGCAGGATTGCCCGTCCGCTTGGTTACATGCGGTGAAATTGGGCAGAGATATTCGAATGGTGAACATGTTTTTTGCGAAGTTTATATGAAGGAAGATCAGACATGGGCTTATGTAGATCTTACTTCAGGAAATATACTGGTTCAATATCAAAAAAAATGGATGAATACAATTGATATCCAAAGATTGATAAGGTATCCTTTGGAAGACAGCGCACTTGTTGCTTATCATTTTCAAAATGACAGCATAGACAAAGTTCCTTTTTCGGCTGTTGCAGATTTTTCAAAATATTATTTCTATCAGGGCAATATGTTCACTTTTTATTTTGGAGATTTTATAAGAAGAATGAATCCTGAAAATATATTTAAACGCGCGGAGAAATTTTTTTATTTAAGGCCATACTATGCGTTATACTCCGATAATATCAATGCCGCGGGTTATTTGTTTTACCTGCGCATTTTTACCAACTATTTATTTGCAGCAATGATCATATTTTACCTGGTTGCGATTGTAGCACGTGTTTTGATCAGAAAAAAATGATTTGCTTCTGGCATGCGAGGCTTTAAATTCAGAGATAATTCAAATTTGTCTTGGGAGATAATGTAAGTAATGTCTCATACATTAGCCTGATCGTATCTTCAATATCTCTTTTGTGCAGCATTTCAACCGTGGTATGCATATATCTTAGTGGTATTGAAATAAGCACCGAAGGGCAACCATCATTGGCATAAGCAAAAGAATCGGTATCAGTTCCTGTGCTTCTTGAAACAGTTCTCAATTGAACCGGGATCTTCTTTTTTGACGCAGTTTCCTGGACCAGGGAAAGCAATTTATTATGAACTGCGGGTCCATAAGCCAGAGAAGGTCCTTTTCCGCAGGCCACATCCCCTTCGATAATTTTATTCACCATCGGCGTCGTTGTATCATGTGTAACATCAGTGATGATTGCGATATTTGGTTTAATACGCCGAGCAATCATTTCAGCTCCGCGCAAACCAACTTCTTCCTGAACTGCATTCACCACATATAAACCATAGGGGATTTGTTTTTTCTTTTCCTTCAGCAATCTTGCTACTTCCGCAATCATGAATCCTCCGATCCGATTATCGAAAGCCCGGGCTATAAAATAATCATAGGAGAGTTCGTCAAATCCTTCCTGATAAGTCACTACAGAACCGATATGTATTCCTAATTTTTCAACTTCTTCTTTATTTCTTGCGCCGCAATCCAGGAAAAGATTATCCACTTTTGGTTGAACCTCTTTGCTGTCAGGATTTCCCAAACGGGTATGTATAGCCGGCCATCCAAACACCGCCTTGACGATTCCTTTACTCCCATGTATTAACACTCTTTGTCCAGGAGCAATCTGATGATCGACTCCTCCGTTTCTTTTCAGATAGATCAGTCCTTCTTTATTGATATAATTTACAAACCAGCTGATTTCATCTGCGTGGGCTTCGATCACGACCTTAAAATTATTTTTCGGATTGATAACCCCGACCGCAGTGCCATAGACATCTGTAAAATAGTCATCGATATATGGTTTGATGTATTCCAGCCATTTTTTTTGCCCTGCAACTTCAAATCCTACAGGAGAGGCAGTATTTAAATAATTTTTTAAGAATGATATTGAATGACTCGTCAGAATTGCCGGACTAAGATTCCCTTTTTTTTTGGTAGATGCTTTAGCACTTTTAGCCATGGAATTAAATTTGTGGTCAAAAATAACTAAATCCCAAAGATCAACATCAATAATGCTGAAAGCATCATCAGTCCGTCCAGTACAAAATAATAGAGATAATCAGAGAAATTTCGTTTCGAATAATTATATAATAATGCAATCAGGATACCGGGGACCAGCAAAATAATAATCGTGTATACAGAATAGTGATATAAAAACAATAAGATGGTACTGATGGCAAATAATAATAATGAAAAGATGAATATAAAATTGATTCCTCTATCATCAAAAAAAGTGATCATGCTTCGGATTCCGGCCTGTTTATCATCTTCCCGGTCGCGGTAATCAAAAGGAATACAGATGGCATAGATCAGGAAAAATCTGCTACAGACGAACAAACTATATTCCATTGTCCAGTTTCTTCCTTCCACCAAAACAGGCAATACCGTAGTCACGTAGGTCCAGACAACAGCAAGGAAAATCGTCTTACCAATAGCGACCTCTTTTAATGCTTTAAAAAAATTCTGTGGCAATTTGGGAGCGGAATAAAGAAAAGTAACAAAAGCTGCAAATGCCATGGCCATCCAATGTTCTTTGATCATAAAAAAACAGACTGCCGAACCCGTCAGTCCGATAAAATAAAATATCAAATGCAATCCTTTATGATTTTGCGTCCACTGAATGCGTTGGGAGGATGTCACAGATTGGGGGGTCAGGTACCAGTGAAAATTATAACTACAGATCGTTGCGAAAAAAACAAAGCAAAGAAGGACGAATGAAGGCTGAGCATGTAACAATAATCTATATGTCTGGTCGACCATGATTACTGCACATAAAGCAATATACAGACTACTGAAAAGAAAGAAGTCAGCTAAATGTTGTATGAATGATTTTAACAAAGATTGATTTCGATTGAACTGTTTGCTGAAGTGTTACCTGAGAATAATTATTTTTCCCGTAGCTACGGTATCACTTAAATTGTTGGCCTGGTCTTTCGCAACAAATTTAAGTATCAGCGTATCGTTCTCAAAATGGATCGAATCTGTTGGTGGAGGATTAATTGCAGAAGTCAGATCGAAATCATAGTCAAGCGTGAGTTGCAATTGGCCTGTTGCACTTTGTGGATAGGAAGGGACACTATAACCTAGGGAATCTCGTATGGTAGCTATCTGATCCTGGTTGATACGGAATTTTCTCATAAAGATGGAATCAATGACATGTCCTTTTTCTGAGAAGTCGAAGGTAACCTGTAGCGATTCGCCCGGACCGACAACATCAGAACTGACAGTTTTGATAGTTAGGGAAAGCTGCCCGTTATTATCTTTTTTACAGGAAAAAACGACGAATAATGTACCAGCAAGCAATAAATACTTGATTTTCATAATCAGATTACTATATTACAAACCTACATGATTTTTTATTGAAAAAGGGGACTATTTTGCTAATTTTTACATAACGAATAACGTAATGAATTCGCATGAGGTTGCGTCACCTACTGCGATTAACGAATAATTTGCGATATATAAAATCAGGAGTTTTTTTTGATATGAATCAGGCATTGATCGAAAGTATATTTGAATCTGGAAGTAAATCTTTTAGTCAATATTCGCTCGATATTTTTAATTTTCAATATCAGAATAACCCGGTTTACCGGAATTTTTCAGATTCATTGAATATTATTCCGGGCAAAATAAAATCAATTCATCAAATTCCGTTTCTCCCGATCGATTTGTTTAAAATCTATCCAATTCAGACAACCTCTTTCGAGCCGGAAATTATTTTTGAAAGCAGTGGCACAACCCAGTCTGTGAGAAGCCGTCATTATGTAAAAGATTTGTCCATATATCGTAAGAGTTATTTGAAAGGGTTCGAAAAATTTTATGGATCTGCGGATGACTGGTGTATCATTGGCCTCCTGCCTTCTTATCTTGAAAGAGATCATTCCTCATTGGTAACGATGGTAAACGATCTGATAAAAATGAGCCGTCACCCTGAATCAGGATTTTATTTGTATGAATACGATCAATTATTTCAATTGCTGACCCAATTAGAAAAAGAAAATCAGAAAACACTGCTGATCGGAGTGACATTTGCACTGGTGGATTTTGTTGAAAAATTTTCAATGAAATTAAAACACACTGTTGTGATGGAAACAGGAGGAATGAAAGGAAGGAGTCGGGAAATGACGCGCGCAGAACTACATTCTTTATTGAAAGAAAGACTTGGGGTGAATGAGATACAGTCTGAATACGGGATGACTGAACTTTTATCACAGGCTTATTCAAAATCAAATGGGATTTTTGAATCAGTGCCATGGATGAAAGCATTGGTAAGGGATGATGATGATCCGCTGGAAGTGCATGAATCAGGAGAAGGAATTCTAAATATAATCGACCTGGCAAATATTTATTCCTGTTCTTTTATTGCTACAGAAGATGTGGGAAGAATTGATTCCAGTGGAAGATTCGAAGTTTTGGGCAGAAAAGATAATAGTGATATCCGCGGATGCAGTTTATTAGCCATATGAAACATTCATCAGTCCGCTGCATTCGACAGTAGCTTTTTTCTGATTACTTTCCATGGCCATTTCAATCATCCGGATCGTATTGTATCCATGCTCCGGTTTCTCCGAAAGAGGCTCACCCAATGCAATTGTTTTGTAGAGATTCTGATAATAATATCCAAAATTACCTTTGAGAGAAGGATATTTTTCTTTAATTATTTTTCCATCGACTGAGGTATGCAACAATCCCCATTGTTCTTCCGGTTCCTCTCCCCATGCTGGCGTATTTGGAATCGCGCCCTCTTTCAATAATGCTTCCTGGGGATCTTCTCCATATTTCAGGAATGAACCCAGTTTACCATTGATCATATACCGGGGGCCTGGCTCACGTACAAGCATAGACGATTTAAGGATAATCTTGCGGACCCCATAATCCAGCCAGAGTTCAAAATAATCATCGATCTGACTATTGGCCCTTTGCAGGCGGATATCTGCCGTAATTGTTTGCGGCATTCCGAAAAAATAAAGCGCCTGATCGATCAGGTGTGAACCGAGATCATATAAGATACCGCTTCCTGCTTTATTCTCTTCACGCCAGGCATTCACTCTCAACTCAGGTCGATAGCGGTCAAAATGCCCTTCATATTCGACGATATCGCCCAGTAGTTTCTCCTGTAATATTTTTTTCATCGTTAGGAAATCGGCTACATATCTCCTGTTATGAAATACACTGAGAATGCGATTATATTTTTTTGAGAGTTCAACCAGTTTCCTTGCTTCTTCCGAAGTATTTGTAAATGGTTTTTCCAATACAACATGTTTACCTGCTGCCAGCGCTTTTTCTGTGTATGGAAAATGAGTGTCATTGGGAGTCGTGATCACGATAAGATCCAGTCCCGGATCAGCAGCCATCTCATCAATACTTCTTACAATTCTTGCATAAGGATATTTTTCTTTCGACTCATCCCTGTGTCGTTCTAATATACTTACCAGCTGAAATTCTTTTAATGTGGTGATAAATGGAAGATGCATGACTTTTGCAGCCATGCCATAACCAACTACTCCTACACGGATGGGCATATGAATCGCTAATTTTATGTTGAAAATGCTTGAATGGATTGATGATTTGATTGTTTGATGGTTATTAGATCAACAATCAAACCATCGGTCAATCAAACAATCCATGCGAAAATTACAAAGATTGGAGAAAACTGATCAATTTATCTCTGTCAGCTTTTGATAGCTGCATGAATTTTTGTTTCGCATTCTTTGCTTCTCCATCATGCCATAAAATTGCTTCCTCAATAGTTTTGGCGCGACCGTCATGAAGATAGTAAGCAGTTCCGGTCGTTTTTTCCAATAAACCGATTCCCCAGAGTGGTTGGGTCCTCCATTCCCGGCCATTTGCCAAATAATCGGGCCGGTTATCTGCCAGTCCATCACCCATATCATGCACCAATAAATCTGTGTATGGATGAATGCGCTGGTTGCTTATTTGCGGAAGTGTAACATCCACGCCCGTTTGCATGGTGGGACGATGACAGCCAGAACAATTTACCTGATCAAATAATAATGCTCCCTGCTTGATATTTTCATCGGTTACATTCCTTCTGGCCGGAACAGCAAGTGTTTTTACATAAAATACCACGTCATTTAGTAAACTGTCGGGCAATTCCGGTTGTACATCACCGTTAACCACCTTGATCTGTTCCTGCCCGGCGGCGCTTTCTACGGGTTGTATATAACTTGTCACACCCAAATCCTGCTGATAAGCTGTTGCAATTTGCAAAGCAAGGGTGGAAGTATTTGCTTTCAATCCAAAACGACCCAGCTCAGTTTGATTGCTATATGGATTGTACACATAATTCGCCTTGCCTGTAATGCCGTCCCCGTTTTTATCGGATGCATCGACATAAGAAAGAATGGTTGATTCCGGAATTTTTTCCAACAGGCCCAATCCCACCAGTGGGGGTGCGAGGCGGGGAGAGAGCATATAGCCTCCTGTTAACGCGGTATATGGATTCAATAAAGCATAAGCTGGTTTTCTCAATGTGACGACCGTTCCATCGGGATAGGTAACGAGCTGATCAGTATAACTGATATCGATATTCGCTTCCGGCTTAGCACCCTGCACTGACTGGTCCTGTATCTGTGCACCAAAACCGGGAATAGCCAGCGGTCCACCATGCGGATCTGTTCCGGGCTGACTGATGCGCATGAGCAAACCGGAGTTAGCAAAACCAGCCGTGGGAATACCCTGTCCATCATTACGATGGCAATTGATACAGGAAACATTATTATAGATCGGCCCCAATCCTGTGAAGATAGGCGAGGGAGGAGCGACAAAAACCTGTTCGAAAGTCTTATCACCTATTTCATGCACTTTCTGATTCCTTGCATCTAATCCGTCAACCATATTCGTAAATGCTTTTGAAGAAACATCGAATACGGTTGCCGCACCTCCGCTCAATCTTTCGTCATATCCATTGTCGGGAAAAACCTCTGCTTTATGGCACATGCTGAATGCTCCGACAAAAACAGATATGATTGTTATAATATAGAATTTTTTCATTGATTCCTGTTGAATTAATTCGTGAAACCTGAGAAACGAAACGTGAAAAACAGGTGATTACTTACAACTCCTGACTGGCGACTCACGTCTCAGGTTCATCAATCTTTCACATTCTGTTTAAGAAAATCTGTCAGATCGTTTTCAAGCAGATCTTTTAATGTTTCCAGTTGCGTCATTGTCTGTTGCACCTGGACACGCTGATCAATGATTGCTTTTTCATAAGGTTCGGTAATATTGCTGAACGAATTGATGGCAGCATTGATCTGTGCCTGTATCTGGTTATCTAAACTTTTATTTTTTGCTGCGACAAGATCTTTCAAACCTTTTCCATTATTCAGTCCCAGGTAAACATTTTGCAGTCCGACGATATTATCTCTGAAATCACTCAGTGTATTGCCCGAATAAGGCGATTCACATAATTGCGGATCTTTTGCATCAAAAGGATCTTTCATTTTTTCTGATCCTACTTCTTCACAAATTCCACTCATACCGTTGTCACCAACGATATCCAAAAAAAAGTCAAGTCGTGTGGTATATTCATTACTTCCTTTCCCAGCGTTCATAACCTGTTCTGCATAATTCACAGGTGCAGAAGTCCAGCTCTGGTACAATGGCTGAACATTGTTATAGAGAATATCACCTGCAAGACTTACCAGGTATTCTTTTTTTCTTGCATCCAGTTCACTTGCTTTCCGGCTTCCGTTTTCTCCGAAAATGATATATTCGATGGGATGGTAGCCACGCAATGACTGGGGCAAAACCTGGATATCTGACAATTGAAGTTCGTTGTCGCTCGCCAGTAATGAATCCATTTGTGTATAGTCCGTCGGCCAGGTATCAGTGTTAGGATCATAATCATAAGCTTCTACCGGACCGATTAAAAAACCTTCGCATTGTTCCCATATATGACGAATATTTTTCCATGCAGTCTGCGCAGCCTGCAGGTTGGCATCCGTTGGATTTGTATTCAGTGTCAGGATGGCTCCGTTCAAAGCAACAGCTGCATTGGTGAGGTTGCTATATTGTGAGAGAGCAGTGTTGTTGGTGAAATCTGTGATGACTGATTGTTCAAGCGTAGTAAAATCTGCGGCAGGCGTGGTATTGCTTGCTTTATGGCATGCTTCAAAAACTATTAGTGTCAATATTATAGGAATGAATATATTTTTTTTCATGATCAATTATCCTTTTAGATGAATGATTAATTTATCCTGTTCAATAGTCGTATTGTATTTTTTCAATGAATATTCGGCCGGGCCTTTGATCACATTTCCTTCCTTGTCGAACTGGCTTCCGTGCAGACTACAGAAATAACCATTGCCGGCAGGAACCAGTTGATTTCGCTGGTGAGTGCATTGCAAAAGCATAGATTCATATAAGCCTTCATTTTTTTTCTCCACTGCAATATCATAATACCAGCCACTGGGTCGGACGAGCTGAAAACTGGATTGCCCAAATGAAGAAAGTGGAATTTGTATCGTATCATTCACTACTTCAGTTCTTATGACCTGGTATGACGGACTACATCCATTCAGTGCTGATAAAAAATACCCGGAAGCTGCAAGCAGGCACAGGTTACAGGATGATTGTATGAATTGTCTGCGTTGCATATAACTAAAATGAATAGCCGATTCCAAGATTCAGGAATTGGTTGTTTTGATTGTATGGAATCGCATTCGGAGGCGGATTGATAACGAGCTCCGGATTTTGGGGACCAGTATGCAAGATCCGCACATCTAATTTAATTACAACATTGGGCAAGGGCAGATATCCAAAACCAGCGATGATATGTGTTTGTTTCATCGTTCCATCATAAATCGCTTTGGGAGGAGAGGGTATGGATGAATTCATATCAAGGAATTCGGCGCGGATGAAGGAAATGAGTTGGGCTTTTGCATGTTTCGGATATAACCAGTCATATCCCAGTTCTGCATAGGCGCCATACATACCCGACGCAATATTATTTGCATAGGCTGCATTCACTTTATCAGCATCAGGATACCAGATATAAGAACCCAGGGCCTTGATCGTAAATCCTTTTTTTGCATACTGCAGATCTGCTTCTCCCAAATAAAGAGGCGTGCCGAAAGCTCCGCTATTCAATCCCAAACTATCTGCTCCGTGCGGACTCAGTCCCACTGTTCCTCCAACATATCCCGAAACCTGGAATTTAAAGTCTTTCCAAAAATATTGGAGTGAAGCTGTGACAGCAAGATTATTTGCTAATGCACTGCTTCCTTCTGCGCGTCCTTCACGGATTCCATTTCCATGTTCGAAATTTGCACTGTTTAAACCGTTTAATAAAGCAATACTATAATTCAGAGGAGCTCTGTTCGAAGAGCCATAGAAGCCTACTCCCAATTCGCGCCAGGTTGCAGGAATGATGAGTTGTTCAACAATTGGCCTTTCCACTCCATTGAAATTAACAGGCAGATGATTTTCATTCAATATGCCGATGCGGGGAACAAAAAGACCGGCAACAATATATTGTTTTGGATTAAGATTGAATTTGAGATAAGCCTGTTCCATAGCAATCTCACCAGTCCCGCTTTCTCCTGCAGCTATCTTGGCATTTTCCACTTCAAGCTCAGAAAAAAAAGAAATTTTATTACTGAACTGATGTCCAAGAAATAAAACTGCTCTTTCAAGAGTAACTGTGGATTGATGTTGATTGAAATCTCTTTGATAAAAAGCACTTCCATATCCCGAAATGACCGTTTTGCTGGATGATGAACCTGCATTCAGAGAATCTTCATTGGTCATGATCAGTTGCTGGGCACGGGTTTTGTAATCGGTCGGTTGCTGTGCCCGTGAGACGGTTATTGTCGTTGATAACAAAAGGGTTGCGAATAGAGTTCTTTTCATTCTGCAAAAGAATGAAGAAAGGGTGTCTGGCTATTTACGGAATTGGAAAAACAGTTTATTGAATCGGGAAAAATTTGCCCGTACAAACCATGAATTCAGTTGAATATCAAAAAAATAAAGGGAACAATGAATACATTCGTAAATTGAGCTCTCTGCATGTTGATGAAAATTAAAATTGATTATTGAATCATGAATCGGCTTGTCACCATGGCTCTAATGGATATACGAATTCTCAGGACCCTGCTTTTTTATAGCTTATTATTTACTCAGGTAGTCCGTGGCCAGTCACCTGTCACTAATCAGCGTTTATTCGATACTATTCCCTTTATACCCGAACATTATCCCCAGAGGATCGCCCAGTTTGAAAAGGAACCCCTTGCTACCGGCAGGATTATTTTTCTTGGCAATAGCATCACTGAAATGGGAAGATGGGACAAATTGATTGGTGACAGCACGGTTGTCAATCGTGGCATCGGCGGCGATATCACTTTCGGAGTTTTAAAAAGAATGGATGATATCATTCGACGCAAGCCTTCAAAATTATTTTTGCTGATTGGAATCAATGATATTGGAAAAGATATTCCGGATCTGGTTATTGCTGACAATATCCGCAAAATCATCAGGAGGGTTCAGAATGAAAGTCCGTCAACGGTAATTTATCTCGAAAGTATTTTGCCCGTGAATCCGGATATCAGAGGTTTTCCTCAGCATTATGACAAAAACCAGCATGTGGTTTCCACGAATGCATTATTGAAAAACCTGGCAATGGAAACAAAAATCACATTGATCGATACTTATTCTTTTTTTGAAGATGGGGAAGGTAAATTAAAAAAAGAATATACAATCGAAGGATTACATATCAATCCAGGTGGATACCAGGCCTGGATAAAATTTTTAAAAGACGGAAAGTATCTTGAACAATAATTTTTTAATTCTAAAACTCAAATAATCAAAATTTTTCTATGTCTTACGATCGCCGAAATTTCCTGAAGAAAAGCGGGATGCTGGCTTCAGGTCTTGCATTGGGTTCTTTTGCGGCAAAAGCGCTGCAGATGAATTCTTATCCAAATCATTTTTTTGAAACAGATCATTCAAGAAAACTAAAAGCGTATGGTCTCCAGTTATGGACTGTAAAAGATGTCATGGCAAAAGATGCGATGGATACTTTAAAACAGGTTTCATCATTTGGATATAAACAGGTAGAAGGTTTTGAAGGAGCCAAAGGGATGTTCTGGGGAATGACGAATAAGGATTTCAAGAAAGCAATGGATGATCTGGGCATGCAGTTTATCTCCAGTCACTGTGATATGAATAATGCGAATGGCCAGTTTGAAAAAAAGGCAGCAGCGGCAGCGGAAATTGGTATGAAATATCTGATCTGTCCTTTTTACGGAGCACAAAAAACACTGGATGATTACAAAATTGCTGCAGATAAATTCAATAAGAGCGGTGAAATATGTAAGAAGAACGGATTGAAATTCGCATATCATAACCATTGGTATACTTTTCAGGTCCAGGACGGAGTAAGGCCGCATGAAATACTTTTAAAAAATACAGATCCTGCTCTTGTAGACTATGAAATGGATATTTACTGGGTTGTAACAGTTGGAGCTGATCCGATTGAATGGTTGGAGAAATACCCAAATCGGTTTCGTCTATGTCATATCAAGGACAGGAAAAAAGATGCAGGTCCAAAAGATTTTGATGCTTCCTGTGACATTGGAACGGGATCGATTGATTTCGGTAAAATCGCTAAAGTGGCCAGGAAAAACGGGATGGAGTATTTTATCGTCGAACAGGAAAAATTTGATGGAACCACGCTTAAAGCTGCAGAAGTCGATGCGGGATATATGAAGAATCTCGAGGTGTAAACTTTTCCAAAGTATAAACTTTGGAAAAGTTTATACTTTCTTTATTTTGTTTTCCACTACCCAGTCTGTTCCGCTTACTGAATTCATGACCAGTTTATGGTCGGCATTTTCAATCGTAATTTGATAATGCGATTCCTTTCCGTTTGTCAATTCATATAATTCAGTTACCCAGTAGCCCCTATAATTATTTTGCAGATTAGTCATCAGATAAATGGGTAAACGGTCGGTCAGTATATGATGAACTAAGGCAATCAGTGATGCATGCGCATCATCATAATATGCTTTCATGATCATTCCGTTGAGGCTGAATGTGGCTATTTCATACCTGTTTTGTTTTTCCCATTTTACTTCTTTAGCATTTGAAAAATCTTTTGCAAAAGAAGCGGCTACTTCGTCATGTATTCCTTTATTATTGGCAAATGCAGCGGTGAATCCCATTGCTAGAAACAAAGCGGTTGTTACGATTCTCTTTTTCATGATTTTAATTTTTAAAATGAAGAATAAAATTTTCATTTTCGAACACAAAAGTATTTCCAGTAAAAATTTTCTGCAAGCGAATAGTGATTTGTGGTGAGCTATGTTAAGCAATGTTAAATGCCGGATGATTTGGTCTCAGAAAAAAACAATTTCATCGTCAGATCGGCCTTATATGTTTTTTTTTGTTTTATGACGGTTATGATGAGCGGCAATAGGGAGTCGTGAGTCAGTAGTCTGTAGTTGTCAGCCCTCAAACGTCGAAGGTTAAACGTTAAAAGTTAAAAGTGAGAATTTTAATTTCATATGTTACTTTCCTATTCTCTGTCTCACGACTCACGATCTTCGTCGCAACTTTTCCCTTTTTTGTCTCAATTTTAAAGGGGTATTGGTTTCATCCGGGTAGTTTTGACATGCAAATAATCCTGCATATTTTTTGCAGTTTTATTCAGTATCTTCATCATTCAAAAAAATAAAAAATGAAAATCCTAAAAAATTCGATGCTTTTATTCGCAGCTCTGACAGGCATAATAGCTGTTCAGGCGCAAACTGTCGATGAGATCATCAATAAACATATTGATGCGATTGGTGGCAAGGCCAAACTGGATCAGGTTAAATCTGTATATGTGGAAAGCACGATGCAGGTAATGGGTAATGATGCCCCCAGCACATTGACCATATTAAATGGAAAGGGTTATCGTATGGAATCAGAATTCAACGGACAAAAAATGATCCAGGTGTACACCGACAAAAGTGGCTGGTCCGTAAATCCAATGGCAGGAAGTGCAGACCCCCAGGCAATGCCCGACGATCAATATAAAGCAGGTCGTGATGGAATTGAAATCGGAGGACCCTTATACGATTATGCAGCTAAAGGAAATAAAGTGGAATTACTTGGACAAGAAGACAGCGCATATAAGATTAAAGAAACGAATAAAGACAATGTAGTTACTACTTTTTATATCGATCCTGCTACTTATTTTATTAAAAAATCCGTGCAGACTGGTCAAATGATGGGACAGGAAATGGAAATCACCAGGACTTTTTCCAATTTTCAGAAAACTGATTTTGGGATAATGTATCCCTATACTGTGGACATCAGTTTTGGCGGACAATTCAACATCACATCAAATGTAAAAAAGATTACAGTAAATAAAGATGTTGATCCGAAAGTCTTTGATATGTCAACAAAATAAGTCGGGAAATCGGTAAAGTCCGAAGTCTGAAGTCCGGAAGTCCGAAGAGAATTATAAAATGATTTTCTCCGGACTTTTTGTTTTTCGGACTCCGGACTCCCGGACTTTCCTGACACTTCTCGGTGAGTTTGTCTCTAAATATCAGCGCTTCGTCGCATCTTTTTTATTTTTTATCATTAATCAACCAATTTTGTGTCCGGAACTTTCTACTACTATGCGCAATCAATGGTATAATACAAAATGGGCAGCCATCAGCTTTCATGTGCTTGCATGGTTATTGTGGTTATCGCTGCCTGTTTTCTTCAGGCATAATGACCAGGGACAAAGGTCCCAGGCTATCAATTGGAACAATATTTTTTCCCTGATTAATATTGTATCTAATCTTTCCTGGATAGTTATTTTTTATCTGAATGCGAATTTTCTCATCCCTCGTTTTTTGAATAAAAAACATGCATGGCAGTATGTCCTGATCTTACTTGCTATTTGTTTCAGTGTTATATTGCTGATGAATTTCATTTTTCAAATCTCTCAAATCCAGAGGGGGCATACAGGATTTTCATTTTCCCGTCTCCCATTCTTTTTTATTTTCCCTTTTCTTTTTATATGGGCGATGAGTACTGTTTACAGAACAGTTTCTGATAAGGCAAAAACTGATCAGTTATTGAAAGATAAAGAGAATGAAAACCTGAAAACAGAATTATCATTCCTTCGGTCACAGGTGAGCCCACATTTTTTGTTCAATGTGTTAAATAATATGGTGGCTCTGGCACGTTTAAAATCAGATAAACTGGAACCTTCGCTGATCAAACTTTCCGGTTTGATGCGATACATGTTATATGAATCGGATGAAGAAAAAGTTCCTCTTTCCCGTGAAATAGAATATGTAACCAGTTTTATTGATCTTCAGAAATTGCGTTTCGGAAAGGATATGTGCATCAACGTGAATATGAATGGACAGGAAGAATTTCATCTGATCGAACCTATGTTATTAATTCCCTTCATTGAAAATGCATTTAAACATGGATCAGGGCTGATAGAAAAACCAGAAATTGATATTTCTCTTGAAATAAATAAGGGAATTCTTGATTTCAGAGTCAGGAATAAATACAATGGGGAATCGAAGGAAATCAAAGATAAAACTTCGGGGATCGGTCTTGCAAATGTTATGAGGAGATTGAATTTGTTGTACGACAAAAGACATATCCTTTCAATTGATAAAAAAGACGGATGGTTTACTGCCTCTCTTCAGCTAAAACTTCAATAGTGAAGATTTGAATCATTTATCGCGCTTCATCTTTCCCTTAAAAATATTAAACTTTGCAATCTATGCTCCAATGTATTGCTGTCGACGACGAACCACTGGCGCTTGATTTGCTGGAAGACAATATCCGGCAGGTTCCCTATTTACATTTGGTTGCCAAATGCAGGAATGCATTGGAAGCAATTGAAATATTACAGAAAGAACCCATTGACCTGATCTTTCTGGATATTCAGATGCCTGGCCTGACCGGATTGCAATTACTCCAAACGCTGTCAGTAAAACCAATGGCCATATTGATTACTGCATATGATAAATATGCACTGGAGGGTTTCAATCTCGATGTGATCGATTACCTCGTGAAACCGGTTTCACTTGACAGATTCCTCAAAGCATCCAATAAGGCATGGGAGTTTTATAAATTAAAGAATCTGGCGCAGCATCCTTCTTCCACAGGCAATGAACCGGAACCTGACTATTTTTTTGTGAATGCAGAATATAGTCTCGTCAAAGTGGTTTTTGATGATATCATCCTGATAGAGGGACTGAAAGATTATTTAAAAATACACCTGGTTAATAATAAGCCGCTGGTCATCAGGATGAGCATGAAATCTATTGAAGAGAAACTACCGCCAAAGAAATTCATTCGCATTCATAAATCCTATATTGTTTCGATTTCCAAGATCACTTCAATCAGGAAAGGTTCGGTTTTCCTGGGCACTATTGAAACTCCTGTAAGCGATAATTACAAGGATGCATTGATGGCCGCAATCGGACAGGCCGGTAAATGAAGCAAGATTTCACTCCCTTTTGTCGCAGGATTTTCCCCACTTGTCTCATTTGTCTTCTAAATGAAACAGAACGAAATAGTTTTGCGGAGAATTTACTTATGGGATTATTAAAAATTATTCATATGAAAAAGCTAATGGCAGTTGTTTTGAGTGTTTTTTTTGGCGTAGCGGCGATGGCACAATTTCCCGGAGCCCCGGCTGGCGGGAAAGGTCAGTCTGTTCCGAATATCGGGCATATCTATGGTAAGGTAGTTGATAGCGCGGGCAAACCCATCAGTGATGCCACTGTTATTTTATTGCAAAATAAATATGACTCTTTTGCGAAAAAGAGAAAGGATGTTCTATACAAAGGATTAAGCACAAAAGCCAACGGAGAATTTAATTTCGAAGAACTGCCTTTGTTTGGCGGATTGAAATTAAAAATATCTGCAACAGGATATAAAAATTATGAGCAGGCAGTTGCATTTCAGATGAAGATGCCTCAGGGTGGTAGCACTTCAAGACAATCAAGTGATCCTGCACAGGCCATGAATTCGATGAGCGGAATGCTGAACTCAATTGACAAAGATCTTGGCAATATCAAATTGGCCACAGATATCAAGCAATTGGATGTTGTTACTGTTACTGCCAGCAAGCCCACATTGAAAATGGATATCGATAAGAAAGTATATAATGTTGAAAAAGATATGGTGAATGCGGGTGGAACTGCGCTGGATGTAATGAAGAATGTTCCTTCTGTAAATGTTGATATTGATGGAAACGTGACTATGCGCAATGCGACTCCACAGATTTATATCGATGGAAGACCCACAACATTGACACTGGATCAGATTCCTGCTGATGCTATCGAAAGCGTGGAAGTTATTACCAACCCATCTGCAAAATATGATGCATCGGGTGGTGGAGCAGGAATTTTAAATATCATCCTGAAGAAAAACAGGAAAACAGGATATAATGGAAATCTTCGTCTTGGTGTAGACAGTCATGGTGGCATCAATGGCGGAGGTAACTTCAATTTGCGTCAGAACAAATTTAATTTTACTGCAGCAGGTTTTGTAAACCAGAACAGAGGAGTTACTAACGGTACCAATGACCGTACCAATATCCTGGATACTCCCAATGCTCTGAACCAAACGGTTTACAATAAGAACAAAGGCGCTTTTGTATTCGGAAGTTTAGGATTCGATTATTTTGTTTCCAATCGTACAACGCTTTCTTTAACCGGCATTAAGGTACATGGTAAATTCAGTCCCTATGAATTCGATAATATCTATACTAATATTTATTATCCTGATTCCACAGCAAGTAGTTATAGTGAACGCACTACTACCGGCGACAGGGAATTCAATGCAAACGGTTTGCAATTTGGTTTAAAGCATTTATTCCCGAAGGAAGGAGAAACATTGACTGCCGACCTGAATTATTTCGCAGGTAAGAACGATAATAGCTCTTTATATGTCACCGATTATTTTGAGGATGGACCAGGCAGTTCACAGAACGGGCTCAGACAGCAAAAAGTTGATGGTGATGGTACTAATAAATTCTTTACTGTTCAGACTGATTATGTAAGACCATTCAATGCCAAGACCAAGCTGGAAGCCGGATTGCGTTACAATTCACAACATTTGGTGAACAACCAGTATAATTACCTGGATACACTTGGCACCGGGGATTATTATCTCGTTCCTTCTGCATCTACCAATTATATAAATACCAATCATGTATATGCGGGATATGTGTCTTTCACAAGTGCGATCAAAAACTTTGGATACCAGGTCGGACTTCGTAGTGAGAGTTCGGATTACACGGGTGAACTGACGAACGTAAAACAAACATATAGCAATAAGTATCCGATCAGTTTATTCCCTTCATTATTTCTTAGTCAGAAATTTGGTAACAGGGATGAATTTCAGTTAAGTTATACCCGCAGGATCAATCGTCCTAATTTCTTCCAGCTGATTCCCTATACAGATTATACCGATACTTTGAATATAACCAGGGGTAATCCTGATCTCAAACCTGAATTCACCAATTCAATGGAGTTTTCTTATTCCAAAACATTGAGAGGAAACAATACATTTCTTGCATCAGTATATTACAAGTATACCACAGACCTGATCACAAGGTATCTTGATTCAGCTACTAATCCTATAACGGGTAAAACTGATCTTATTAATACTTATGTCAATGCGAATTCAGCTCGGACAATTGGTGCAGAATTTACATCGGTGACTACAATTACAAAGTGGTGGGATGTTACAGCTAATGTCAATATATATAATTCAGAGATCAATACCGACAATATCAACCAGCAGTCGCAACCCGCTTTATGGAGCTGGTTTGGAAAACTAAATACAAATTTTAAATTGCCGGCTAAATTGAAATTGCAGGTTACCGGAATCTATCAATCCAAAACCAATTTACCAGTCAATACAGGCGGCGGCGGATTCGGAGGTCCTCCGGGTGGCGGCGGCGCGCAGAGTGCTTCCCAGGGATATATCTCTCCGTTCTGGGCAGTGGACGCTGCGATCAGCAGAAGTTTCCTGAAGAATGATGCTGCGATGATCAGTGTTTCAATCAGTGATATTTTCAGAACACGCTGGTCCAAGCAACATTCAGAAAGTGATTTCTTTGTCCAGGATTACAATCGCCTGCGTGATCCGCAATTGGTTCGAGTAAATTTCACCTGGCGTTTTGGAAAAATGGATGTGTCTTTGTTCAAACGCAAGAATATGAATAATACTGGCTCGCAGGATGCGATGCAGGGAATGCAGTAAGAAGACAGTGATACAAGACAGGGTTTCGGGATGCCGGCAGGATAGTTGTTTGATGAAGGCGACCCCGGACCCTTATCTTGTATCTTTGTTTTTTTTTGATATCAATTATTCGAAAAAAGTCAACTAAATCAAATCAACGTTACATGAAAAAAGCAGTATTCTTTTCCTCTTTGTTTTTTTTATTACCTGCAATCATTTTTTCACAGACTTCAAACAGTTCAAATGCTAAATCTCTTCCCCAACTCGGAAAAAATTCTTTGAAAGAAATTATTTCTGCGCTGACATTGGAAGAAAAGGCCAGGCTCGTGGTTGGAATGGGTTTCAGAATGCCTGGCGGACCCAGAAGAGACTCGACAGGCAACCGCAGGGATACTGCTAACAGGCAGGTAACCCTTACTGCTGCGGGTACAGATAATATTCCTGAAAAGGTTCCGGGTGCAGCAGGAAGAACACATCCGATTCCACGTCTCGGCATTCCTTCTATTACAGTATCCGATGGACCTGCAGGTGTTCGCATCAGTCCAATCCGTAACAACGATAGTTCTAAAACTTATTATGCTACTGCATTTCCTGTAGCTACTTTGTTAGCATCAAGCTGGGACACTTCTCTTGTTCGTAAAGTAGGTGTTGCATTCGGCAGTGAGGTACATGAATATGGAGTTGATGTTTTGCTTGCACCTGCATTAAATATCCATCGTAATCCTTTGGGAGGAAGAAATTTTGAATATTATTCAGAAGATCCATTGGTGGCCGGGAATATGACCGCTGCAATCGTGAATGGAATTGAATCTAATGGAGTCGGCACTTCGATCAAGCATTATGCAGCAAATAATCAGGAGACAAACCGCAATTCGGTCAATACGATTGTTAGTGAAAGAGCATTGAGAGAAATTTATTTAAAGGGATTTGAAATAGCTGTAAAAAAATCTCAACCCTGGACGGTAATGACTTCGTACAATAAGATCAATGGGACTTACACTTCTGAAAGCCCGGAACTGGTCACGGGTATTCTGAGAAAAGAATGGGGATTTAAAGGAATGGTAATGACAGATTGGTTTGGTGGTCATAATCCTGTCGCGCAGATGAAGGCCGGTAATGATTTGCTCATGCCGGGAACTCCCAATCAAACAAAAGCGATTATAGATGCTGTTAATAAAGGAGAATTGGACGTGAAACAATTGGATCAGAATGTAGAAAGGGTTTTGAAAATGATTTTAATATCTCCGGAGTTTAAAAAATATAAATATTCGAATAAACCCAACCTTGCAAAAGATGCGCAGATCGCACGCGAAGCTGCTTCGGAAGGAATGATATTACTCAAGAATGATAATAAAGCACTTCCTCTCAGCAATGCAAAGAAAATTGCAGTGTTTGGAAACACTTCATATGATATCATTGCAGGTGGTACAGGCAGTGGCGAAGTGAATAAAGCATATGTTGTTTCTCTTAACCAGGGTCTCATCAATGCAGGTTATTCGGTTGATCAAACACTTACAAACAATTATAACCAGTATATATCTGCAGAAAAAGCAAAGCGTCCAAGACCAAGATTTTTCATGTTGCCTCCTCCAATACCGGAAATGGCTATCGACAATGAACTTCTGGATCAGGAAGTAAATAATAGTGATGCAGCTATTTTTACGATTGGCAGAAATGCAGGAGAAGGCGCCGACAGAAAACTTGAAAATGATTATTATTTATCATCATCAGAAAAAGAACTCATCAAAAGAATTGCAGATGCTTTTCATGCAAAAAATAAAAAGTTGATTGTTGTGCTCAATATCGGCGGAGTAATTGAAATAGCCAGCTGGAGAGATGCAGCAGATGGTATCCTGCTCGCATGGCAACCCGGGATGGAAGGAGGAAATGCAATTGCAGATATCATCAGTGGCAAAGTAAACCCTTCAGGAAAACTGGCTACAACATTCACAATGGATTATCCCGATGTTTCTTCTGCAAAAAATTTTCCCGGTAAAGAGTTGGGTAAGGATACTGCAAAGAGTGCGCCTTCAGTTTTCGGAGGAAGACCTGCTGAAGTTGTTTATGAAGAAGGCATTTATGTCGGCTATCGTTATTACAACAGCTTTCATGTTAAGACAGCTTATCCTTTTGGTTACGGCTTGTCATATACAAACTTTACATACGGCAATCTTAAACTGAATTCTGCTGTCTTGAACGGAAGGTTGACTGCTACTGTAACGGTCACCAATAGTGGAAATAAATCGGGAAAAGAAATCGTCCAATTGTATATCAGTGCTCCCGGAATTAGGCTTGATAAACCTTCTGAAGAGTTAAGGGCATTTGCAAAAACAAAACTATTAGCGCCCGGTCAGTCGCAAACGCTGATATTTATGATTACCCCGGCTGATCTTGCTTCTTTCGATAGCAATAGTTCGTCCTGGATAACAGAAGCAGGGAAATATACCGCCGGCATTGGTTCTTCATCAGAGGATATCAGGCATACTGCTGTTTTTACAGTGCCAAAAGATATTGTTACTGAAAAAGACAGTAAACTGCTGGTTCCCCAGGTGGACATTCATGAAATGAAAAAACAGGGCACTGCTTCTATAATCGAATTGAATAATTTTGGTGTTATGAGCAGGTAATTTTTCAATGCACATATTTAACAATTTCCTTTATCACCAAAGATTTAGTATGAAAAGAACTTCAGTCAACCTATTAATGCTTTGCACTTCTGTTGCATTTTTATTGTTCATTATTTCATGGGTTCGATCTTCACATTCAGTTCAGGAAAACAAATATGCATATCGTGACCTGAATAAAAATGGCAAGATGGATGTCTATGAAGACAGTCGCCAGCCAATTGAAGCAAGGGTCAACGATATTCTTCAGCAGATGACGCTTGAAGAAAAAGCAGGTATGCTATTTATCAATGGAGCCCGTGTGAATGCAGATGGTTCTATCGAAGATAAACCCGCGACAGGCATGTTTGCATTTGCACCCAATGCGCTGAATCTGATAAGAGAAAAGAAAATGAACCATTTCAATCTCTGGCAGGTTCCAGGGACAAAAGAACTTGCGCTCTGGTATAACCGAATGCAGAAATATGCAGAAGATTCAACACGATTGGGAATTCCGATCACAATTGCTTCTGATCCCCGCAATCATTTCAGCAATAATATTTTTGCGATGACTGCTCATACTTTTTCACAATGGCCCGAACCGCTGGGTCTGGCTGCAATCGGAGATGAAAAATTAATGAGAGAGTTTGCAGATGATTGCAGGCAGGAATATCTGGCAGTAGGGATTCGCGAAGCATTGCATCCCCAGATCGATCTTTCAACAGAGCCCCGCTGGCCCCGTATTTCCGGAACTTTTGGAGAAGATGCGACGCTCACTTCAAAAATGGCAACAGCTTATATTCTGGGTTTCCAGGGAGAAAAACTGAATGCTAACAGTGTTGCATGTATGACGAAACATTTCAGTGGCGGCGGTCCTCAGAAAGAAGGATTGGATCCGCATTTCCCATTTCAGAAAGGACAGGTATATCCCGGGAAAAATTTTAATTATCATCTGATTCCTTTCGAAGCCGCTTTTAAAGTTCATACGGCTGCTATCATGCCATATTATGGAGTGCCTATGAATCAGACCAGTGAGAACGTTGGTTTTTCTTTTAATAAAGATATCATCACAGGTTTGCTTCGCAACAAATATCATTATGATGGCGTGGTATGTACTGACTGGGGTCTTATCACAGATGCACATATAGGACCAATGGTTTGGCCTGCACGTGCATGGGGCGTTGAAAATTTAAGCATAGAAGAAAGAGTGAAAAAAGTAATCGATGCGGGTGTCGATCAGTTTGGTGGAGAGAATATTCCTGAAGTAGTAGTAAAACTGGTGAAGGATGGAAAGCTGACCGAGAAGAGAATCGATGAATCGGTTAAAAGATTGCTTCGTCAGAAATTTCAACTGGGTCTTTTTGATAATCCTTACATCGATGCCGATAAGGCAGAACAGATTGTTGGTAAACCCGAGTTCACAAAAGCAGGTGAGGATGCACAACGCAGGGCAATGACACTTCTCAAGAATGATGGAAAGAAATTGCCTTTGCAAATGGGTAAGCTGAAAATATATGTGCAGAATATGGATCCCAAGGTTGCCGCACAGTACGGACAGGTAGTTGATAAACCTGAAAATGCGGATATCGCTATTCTTCGCCTGAATACTCCTTTTTATCCTGTTGAATCTCCCATTATGATGGCAAGAATGTTTCATCACGGAGATTTAGATTTTAAAGGAGAGAAAAAGGATAGTATTCTTCAATTATTAAAGACTGTTCCTACCATTGTCGATATTTATCTGGATCGCCCGGCTGTCATTCCGGAAATCAGTGCCGCTGCAAAAGGATTGATTGCAGATTTTGGCGCAAGCGATGCAGCAGTTCTCGATGTTATTTTCGGGAAATATAAGCCCGGTGGACATTTACCTATAGAACTTCCATCTTCAATGGAAGCGGTGCGTAATCAGAAGGAAGATGTTCCTTATGATTCCAAAGATCCTTTATACAAATTCGGATTTGGGTTGAGTTATTGAGGAAATTTTTTCGCACAGTGCCAGTAGAGAGAAAGAGATTGTTTTCGCACAGAGCCCCAGAGAAAAGGAGATTTTACTCTTTTCCACCGGGGCTCTGTGCGAAATATATCACCAGAATTTTATGTAAAGTGCAGAAAGAATTAAAAGAATCACCACAATCAGGCTTACTGTTGCAGGTTTTAATCTGAACATTTCTTTATCAAGCATAAATGCCTTTGGATTTATTTTTGGCCCTGCAAGACTCATCGCCACCATCACTGCGATCGTGAAGAAGAATGCCAGTCCCATGCAAATCAAAAATGGAATACGCCATACTTCTTTCACGACTCCATTCACCGTTTCATGTGTCAGATAAGATTTATATAAGAACGTTTCATGTCCGAGAACCTGAGGCGCAAATTCATTGAAGAAAATACATAATGTGAGACCTGTGATCAATCCTGCCACAGCAGCAGTCCCGGTTGTTCTTTTCCAGAACATCCCCAAAATAAACATTGCAAACACACCCGGACTAATGAACCCGGTATATTTCTGGATATAAGTAAATCCACCGGTGCTGCCGATACCAAGTAAATCTTTCCAGGTAAAAAGTATTGCCATTATCATTGCACAGAGTACAACAAATCTTCCGGTCCATACCAGGCTTTTTTCGGTAGCATCTTTTTTAATATATTTTCTGTAGATATCCAGCGTAAAGATGGTAGATATGCTATTTGCTTTTCCTGCCAGTGAAGCCACAATAGCTGCAGTCAGCGCAGCAATAGATAATCCTTTCAGTCCATTTGGTAAAAAACCTAACACGGCAGAATAAGCTCCATCCATACCACCTTGCAATGTGGGCAGATCACCATGTTTATATAATACATATGCTGCAATTCCGGGCAGCATGACGATCACGGGCATCATCAGTTTCAGGAGTGCTGCAAAAAGAATTCCTGTTCTTGCCGTTTGCAAATCTGCGCCTAATGCTCTTTGTGTGATATATTGATTACATCCCCAATAATTCAAATTGACGATCCATTGTCCGGCCGCGTACATCAATATACCCGGAAGTATCAGATATTTGTCGACATATTCCTGGGAAGATGCTTCATCCGGTTTTGCCAAAATCATTTTAAAATGATCTGGTGAATCTTTTATCAATGCATTAAATCCTGCAAGGGCATCTTTTCCCAATCCAAATTTTTCACTCACCATTGTCAAGGCCATATAGGTGGTGGCAAGTCCTCCGATGATCAGTACACTCACCTGTATCACATCCGTATAACCAATTACTTTCATTCCGCCAAGAGTAATGATGATCGCGAATATTGCCAGTACGATCATCACTGTATGTAAATATTGCTGACCAGGAAGCAAACCATTGATTGCAATCGAACCGAGATATAATATGGAAGTGAGATTTACGAAAACATATAAGAACAACCAGAAGATTGCCATGATCAGTGCCACTGTTTCATTGTACCGCGTTTTTAGGAACTGAGGCATTGTATAAATATGATTTTTCAAATAAACCGGCATGAACCAGACTGCAATGATCACCAATGCCAATGCTGCGATCCACTCGTAAGCAGAAACTGCGATGCCCACAAAAAAACCATTTCCACTCATCCCGATAAATTGTTCTGCGGAAATATTCGATGCGATCAGGGAGGCGCCGATCGCCCACCAGGTCAGTGAACCTTCTGCCAGGAAAAAAGCTTTTGAATCATGCTCTCGGCTTTTTCTTTTTTTATAGATCCAGTAGCCGTATAATGCAACGATGATGAAGTAAACAATAAAAACGAAATAATCTTTAAAGACGAGTTGATTGTTCATGAGCAGCCGTTAGATGTTATGATTTTGTTTTCGTGGGTAAATAGAGAATGGATTGGTTGAAAATTTCCTATTATCATTTGCCTTGATAATACACATCATTCCATCTCAGTTCATTCTTGAATTGATAAATATCAGTATTCTTACCTATTAATACAAATTCAATTCCTGCCATACCTGAAAAATCCTCCATGTATTCAGAATTCAGATTCTGGCTGTAACAGGTATGATGCGCACCACCGGCTAATATCCAGGCCGTGCAACCCGTTTTCATATCCGGATAAGGTCTCCACAACACGCGGGCAACAGGTAAATTCGGAAGACTTTGTATTGGAGCAACTGCAATGACCTCATTCACCAATAAACGAAAACGGTTGCCCATATCAACAACTGATGCATTGATTGCAGGTCCGCCTGAAACATCGAATACTAATCTGACAGGATCTGCTTTGCCACCAATTCCCAAAGGATGTATTTCGCAGGAGGGTTTTCCATCAGCAATCGATTCGCAGATTTCCAGCATATGTGCTCCCAACACGAGTTGATTATCGGGATCGAAATGATAAGTATAATCTTCCATAAAAGAATTACCTCCCGGTAATCCTGTGCCCATAACTTTCATTGCACGAACCAATGCAGCTGTTTTCCAATCACCTTCTGCACCAAATCCATAACCGGCATTCATCAGTCTTTGAACTGCAATGCCGGGCAGCTGTTGCATTCCATGAAGATCTTCGAATGTATCAGTGAATCCCTTATAGTTTCCCTGTTCAAGGAAAGCTTTCAATCCCAGTTCAATTTTTGCTGATTCCCTCAGTGAAGAATATTGTTTATTCCCTTTTTTTAAGGATTCTGCTATATTGTATCGTTCTTCGTATTCTTTTAATAATGCATCAATTTCCGCATCGCCGATCTGCTGAATCGTTTTTACCAGGTCTCCGACTCCGTGCGTATTCACAGAATAACCGAATTGGTATTCTGCTTCTACTTTGTCGCCCTCTGTGACTGCCACCTGTCGCATATTATCTCCAAAGCGGACAAATTTTGCTCCCTGCCAGTCGTGCCAGCCTGCTGCAGTCCTTGCCCAGATATTTATTTTTTCCAGCACTTCCTTATCCTGCCAATGACCTGTAACTACTTTTCTGTTCATTCTCAATCGGCTCATGATAAAACCAAATTCACGATCTCCATGTGCCGATTGATTGAGGTTCATAAAGTCCATATCAATTTCGCTCCACGGAATATCGCGGTTAAACTGTGTATGTAAATGCAGCAATGGTTTTTTCAGATCCTTCAAACCATTGATCCACATTTTTGCAGGAGAAAAAGTATGCATCCAGACAATGATACCAATGCAATTGGGAGTGATATTTGCCTGCGACAGGGTATGATAAATTTCTTCGGGAGTTTTAATAACCGGCTTGTATATAACGGTGACGGGTATCTGAGATGATTCGTTTAAAGCATTTGTAACTGTCTTTGCATGCTCTGCAACCTTTTGAAGAGTCTCCTCACCATATAAATGCTGGCTACCTGTGATGAACCATACTTCCAGTTTTTTAAGATCGATCATATTTTGTTTTTTTAAGCTTTAGTCAGCGAAAGACTTTATAAAATTCGGCCAACGATCAACGGTCGTGGTCTGTTATTGTCCATAATAGGAATCTGGCCCATGTTTTCGTTCATAGTGCTTTTTGATCAATGCTTCTTTCAGCGTGGATGCATTACTGTTAATCTGCTCGGTGAGGAAAGCCATCTTTGCGATTTCTTCAAGCACGGCACTGTTGTACACTGCTTTTTCAACCGTTTTTCCCCAGGTAAATGGCGCATGAGATCCAATCAGGATCATTTCCGATTCTTCATAATTCAGTTCATGATCGCTGAAATAATTGATGATTTGCAAACCTGTCTGGTATTCATAATCTCCTTTGATCATATCATCGTGCATGGGCGGAGCGCATGGAATGCTGCTTGTATGATGGTCCGCATGTGTCGTCCCATATACAGGAATTTCCCGCAGTGCCTGTGCCCAGGCAGTTGCGTAAGTGGAATGCGTGTGGACAATGGCTCCGATCTTTTCCCAGTTTTTATAAAGGACTGCATGTGTCTTTGTATCCGAAGACGGGCGGAGCTTTCCCTTTATCAGTTTTCCATCGAAATCAACAACCACCATTTTTTCCGGCGATAAATCTTTATATGGAACGCCGCTCGGTTTTATGGCGAATATTCCCTGGTCACGGTCCGCAACACTGACATTTCCGAAAGTGAAAATGACCAGGTTCAACTCAGGCAATTGCATATTTGCGCGATAGGCTGCTTCGCGGATATCATCGTATTTACTCATCAGGATCCGGGTTTAGTGGTGAAATGATGTTCAATGAAATGTCCCAATTCCTTATACCTGCTATATCTTTTCGTATATATATCAACGTTTGATTTCCGGGGATGATAGGTTGTGTCGAAGCCCTGGCCCATGGCATTCATCGCATCTTCCACTTTTTTGTAAATCCCGGCAGCAGTCGCAGCAAACATGGCTGCGCCAAAAGCACATGTCTGTTCAGAACGATGGATCCGCAGAGGCATATTCATGACATCAGCCATCATCTGCATGATAAAAGGAGATTTTTTTGCAACACCACCAAGACCGATCAGTCCTTTTACTTCAATTCCTTCCTGGTTGAAACATTCGACAATCGCTTTTGCACCAAAACAGGTGGCTTCTGCAATTGATTTAAAAATTCCGGGGGCATCCGTTCCAAGATTTAATCCTGTGATGGCTCCTTCCAATAACTGGTTTGCATCCGGCGTGCGCCGGCCATTCAGCCAGTCCAACGCAAGTTCAGCATCTGATTCCAATGGGAGCTTTGCTGCTGCCCCACTCAAAGAAGGAATCATTGAAGACATCATTTCTTCCGATAAAGACTTGGCAGTGTCGCTATTGATCAGGGATGATTGTGATAACATATTTTGAAAAGGCCATGTCAGTATATTTCTGAACCACGCATATGCATCACCGAAAGCAGACTGTCCGGCTTCCATACCCATCATGCCTGGTATAATGGACCCTGGCACCTGGCCGCAAATGCCCTTTACCAATTTTCCCTTTACGTCGTTCACGGGCGCTACCAGCATATCGCAGGTTGAAGTACCCATCACTTTACTCAGGTGATAGGGTTCAATTTGTCCGCCTACAGCTCCCATATGTGCATCGAAAGCGCCTACACCAACTACGACATCAACTGATACCCCGAGCTTTTCTGCCCATTCCTTACTCAAATATCCCGCTGCCTGGTCTGCGGTATAAGTTTTTTGAAATAATCTGTCAGGAAAACCTTTTAGCAAAGGGCTTAGCGACGAAAAAAAATTATCCGGCGGCAGCCCGCCAAATTCTTCGGCCCACAAAGCTTTATGCCCTGCACTGCAGACTCCGCGTCTCATTGCAGAAATATTCCTGCCTCCTGTGAGTACAAAGGGAATCCAGTCACAATGCTCAACCCAGGAATAACAACGCTGTCTTACGTTTTCGTCTTCTTTTAAAATATGCAGCAGCTTTGCCCAAAACCATTCTGAAGAATAGATGCCGCCTACAAATTGAAGATAATTGGTGTCAAATTTTTTTGCATGTTCATTAATGGCTGTCGCTTCATTGACTGCAGTATGATCCTTCCACAATACAAACATTGCGTTGGGATTATTTTCAAATCCCGGCAAAAGAGAAAGCGGGGTTCCTGTTTTGTCAACTGCAACAGGCGTGGAGCCTGTCGTATCAATAGAGATCGCACGGATATTTGCGGCCGCTTCAGGTCCGGCTTTTTTAAGGCAGCTCGTTATTGTCTGTTCCAGCCCTTCTATATAATCTTTCGGATGCTGCCTGAACTGGTTCAGGGAAGGATTGCAATATAAACCATCTTTCCATCGTGGATAATAAAATAGCGACGAAGATATTTCGGCACCGTTTTTTGAATCAATGATCACGGCACGGACCGAATCCGTCCCATAATCAATTCCTATGACGAATGCTTCATTTTTCATAAAACCCGCAACCGGAATAATTCATGTCAAATTTACATTTATTATTTGCCTGCCAAAAAAACCGAAAAATACGGGAAAGATTTCTTTTGACATAAAATCTTTCTTCTGACTTTCGGACTTTGGATTCCGGACTTTTTCAAACCAGCAATTTATCAGGATTGGGTATGAAATTTAAAAAAGCCTGAAAATTGGCCCGGTATTTCCGCTTATTCAATTTATAATAGAATGCTCCCTTTTTGGAATTGGCTTTATCCTTTTCCTTTTGCTTGACCAGTAATTCGGTCGATAAAATTTTCCGGCTGAAATTCCTGTTGTCCAGTTTTGTATCATAGATTTCCTCATACAAACATTGCAGCTGGGGAATCGTAAATTTATTTGGTAAGAGTTCAAAGAGGATAGGATGGAGAGCGGCTTTATATCTTAATTTTTTCTGGGCAAGTTTTACCATTTCTTCATGATCAAAGATCAGACTGGGTCTTTTTTTCAACAGAAACCATTCGGCATGGTAGTCATGACTTAGTTGCTTTTCATATTGATGGATGTCGATTAAAGCAAAATATGCAGTGGAAATAGTTCTTTCAACAGGGTCCCGAAGAGGATCGCTGAAGGTTTGCAGTTGTTCCATGTAAACACCTTCAAGTCCGGTCAGTTGATTCAGAACCCGGTTAGCAGCGCATTCGAGGCTTTCATCTACTTTGACAAATCCTCCCATCAGGCTCCATTGGTGTTTCTCTGGTTCAAATCCTCGCTGAATTAGCAGAAGTTTAATATCATATCCATCAAATCCAAAAATGATGCAATCGACAGCGGCAAGCACATGCTTCTGTCCTGAATACTTTATCATAAGCAATGATAGGGTTTACTCAAATTTCCCGGTCTTAGCTGAAAATTTGCGTGAATATACTTGATTCGGATTATTGTATATACAAAAGAGTAGAAAAAAGATAAAATTATCCTTGTCAACCAGGTAAAAGGAAGCCGAGTGTAAAACTCGATTTAACTCCGGTCAGCAAGGAATGAAGCAGATAATAGGAGAAATAGCGATTCGGGTCGCGTTTATAACTGATCTTGCCGGTACGTTTGGATTCAGCTAATGATTTATCCTTATTTTTTGGGATGATCAGGTTTTTAAGGAAAAAAGTTTTTAGCTTTGCCACTTTTTTTTCATCTTTTTTATCTTTCAGTTTATCGATTATGAGATTATGATATTCACCAATAATTTTTCCGGTTGACTTATCTCTGTTCATCGCAAACTGGAATGACAAATCGTTCAGCATTCCCGATTCTATATGAAGTTTTCCCAGGTTTTCTGCGGAAGAATTTAGTGTAGTGAGATCGAGATTTTTGAATGCTCCTTCTACCATATAACTGCTGTCATGACTGAAAGGCAATTTCATAGAAGCTTTTACGATCCCTGAACCCATCAGCGAACCTTCGGATTTGATGGTGATATATGCAGGATCATCTTTATCAGGATGGTTGATCAAAGGAGAAATACTTGCATGCAAATGTTCGATGCGAAGTTTACCTGTTTGTTTCCCATCTTTTGGGAATTCTTCGTAAATAAAATTGGTTCCATTGATTGCCAGGGATTGCACCCGGATCGAAAGCTGTAAATTTTTTAAGTAATCTACCGGCAGGGGCTTTGTATCCTGTTTTAAGGGTAATCTCCGGTCACGGAAAATATAGATATTGCTATGATGGATGGTTATTTTATCCGCGATTAATTTTTTTCTGAACAATTCTTTTACATCCAGTTTTTCCATGTCAATGCCTGCAACACTTCCTTCAAAATAATCAACCTGGTGGCCTTTCTTTTTACCCAGATCAAATTTATTCAGGGCGGGAATAATCCTGGCAGAATCAACATGCAGAGAGTTCTTCCTGCTGTCGAGTTCCAGATTTTTTACATGTATCGACGTATAGGAATCAGGAATGGTGTATTGAATTGAGGAAGCATGCCAACGGATGGATGCGAACTTAAAATTATTTTCATCGAAGGATTTTTTCAGGTCATTTATTTTAACCGAATCCAGCAAAAGATCTCCTTCAAATGAAATTTGCTCATGATGTCCTCCATGAACGAAACCATTGATATTGGTTAATTCAACCTGGTTCACCCAAACACTGTCGAAAGGAGCATGTATATCCGGGTTGAAATTCTTTTTATTTGAAAGAAGGTTATCCAGGTTGATATCACATTTTTCCAGTTTCAGTTTATTGATCAATAATTTTTTGGATGACAGGAGTTTAAAAAAATTTATCCCCGAAACAGTAACATGCCCGAAATAAAGACGATTTGGTTTTTTTGAATTGCTGTCAGCGGGATCTGCGATCGAAAGGCTGTCGATACTGAGTGTGGATTTAATAATATTGGCATGGACGGATGAATATTTCAAATCCATTCCCATGCCGATTTGCTGAATGGATTCATTAATTTTTTTGCTGACGATTCCGTTTAGAATAAGACAACTGATGATCAGGATAACAAAAATGCAGGTGATATATATAAAGACACGTATGCCCCTTGATCCAGCGGGTTTTTTCTCGGCCACCTTCTTGTCTGAAACCTGGTAATGCATAAAACTTGAAAAAAATTTTCTGACAGGGTTGCTTTATCATAACTGCAAAACCTTTCAATAGATAATTCAAATGCTTTAATGGTCAATGAATGGATCATAAAAAACCGTGCCATCAGCTTTTGAATGATTCCCGGACAAACACCTCTTTTTTGCATTTTTCAATCAAAATCCTGCCAATATCTATAACGGTCTTTTCCGCTACAGTATTGCTAAAAAACAGCTGATTATGCAGTCATTCGGGGTCAATTCCGGAAAAGTATAAATGGGTATAATTTCTGGGGCAATTGCTTTAACTTGAGTAGTTGTTTTTGAACATGAAAGAGCTACATGATATTATCAGGGCTTTCGAAGAAGCGCAAAAGCATGGAAAACAGGCTGCATTGGCTACTGTTGTTCAGGTGGAGGGGTCTTCATATCGCCGGCCCGGCGCCAGGATGCTGGTAACCGATGATGGGAAATTAACCGGAGCAATCAGTGGTGGCTGCCTGGAAGGTGACGCACTACGCAAGGCTTTATCGGTGATCGCGCAGCAAAAATCCAGGCTGGTAACATATGATACTTCAGACGAGGATGATGCAAAGCTTGGGGTGGGGCTGGGTTGCAATGGAATCATTCATATTCTTTTTGAGCCCCTGGATCCTGCGAAACCGGATAACCCAATCGAAATATTCAAAAAAATATTCAGTCATCGGCAAAATGCATCTCTTATCACATTGTTTTCGATGGATTCATCCGCAATCCAGGTAGGAACCTGCCTGTTGCGATTGGAAGACGGAACCATTATTTCCGGGATAGCTGATCATAAAATACTAAATGTTTTGTTACCGGACGCCCAATCAGTTTTACAGAACATGCAGTCCATTACGAGGAATTATGATTTTGGAGAAAACAATTTCAGAGGATTTGTGGAATTGATCAGGCCTCTTGTTTCATTAGTGATTGTCGGCGCAGGGAATGATGTGATGCCACTTGCGAAAATGGCAGGCATACTGGGCTGGCGGATCACGGTAGTAGATGGCAGGCGTGATTATGCGACGGCTGCCCGCTTTCCCGGTGTTCAAAAATTGATCACATCCAAACCTGAAAATGTTCTTTCACAGTTAAGCATAGACGCACAAACAGTTTTTGTGCTGATGACGCATAATTATAATTATGATTTGGCTATGCTCAGGGAACTCATTATTCAACCAGTGAGATATACCGGTGTTTTAGGACCAAAAAAGAAATTAGAAAGATTGATGAATGAATTAAAAGATGAAGGAATTCCTGAAACAGGCGAAAGGTCAAATATATATGGACCGGTCGGGCTTGACATCGGGGCGGAAACAGCTGAAGAAATAGCTTTATCGATCATTGCCGAGATTAAAGCGGTGATGGCTGGCCGCTCAGGTGGTTTTTTAAAAGGAATTCATGGAACCATTCACTCCCGCGATATGGAAGGGGAAGCGGGACTTAAAATGAAGAACTAAATATAATTCCGGCTCGATCCAGGGATGCCTGGCTTCAATCCTGATCAATATCAATTAAAATGCAATCATGTGGCCTCATTCTGCTTGCTGCCGGCTCTTCTAACAGGCTCGGTCAACCGAAACAGCTATTGGTGTACAATGGCAAAACCCTGTTGGAACATACCCTGCAGGCGGCAACCGGATCAGCATTTGAGCATATATTCATTGTACTGGGATCAGATAGTGATGAGATGGTATCCTTGATTGGGAAATCAAAAGTTCAGGTTGTGCAGAATGAAGACTGGACTGAAGGGATAGCTTCGTCTATTCGTTGCGGTTTATCATCATTGCTTTCTAAATTCCCTTCAGTCTCTGCAGCGGCATTTATGGTTTGTGATCAGCCTTTCGTGTCGGCTTCTTTGTTAGATGAGTTGCTTGGTAATCGGGATGGAAAGAAACCGGTGATTGTTGCATGCAGTTACGAAAATACAATGGGCGTGCCGGCTTTATTCAGCAGTCATTTTTTCCCGGAACTCATACAATTAAAAGGACAGGAAGGGGCAAAAAAAATAATCATGCAACATATCGATATTGTTGAAACCATTCCCTTTCCAGAGGGCAATGTGGATATTGATACAATGGATGATTATAAGAGGTTGACAAATCGGAGTTGATCACTGATGGCGGGTCTTAAAAAATTATCTGTGCACTAAAAACGGGCATCGATCATCGGCCATCGGTGATCGGGTGATAGTTATTAATTTTACTTTTCAATTGACTAATCGATGATTGTAGATTCATTCAGCCGCGTTCATGATTATTTGCGGATATCGCTTACGGATAACTGTAATCTTCGTTGTTTTTATTGTATGCCCGAAGAGGATTATGAATTTACACCTTCCTCCCGCCTGATGCAGGCCGATGAAATAGAAAAACTCGCAAAAATTTTTGTTGAACAGGGAGTGAAAAAAATCAGGCTGACAGGAGGTGAACCACTGGTCAGAAAAGATGCCGCAGAAATTATTCTTTCATTATCCGCTTTCCCCGTATCACTGACGATCACCACCAATGGAACAAGGCTTAAAGAATATCTGCATACATTACAGGAGGCCAGAATCAAATCGATTAATATTAGTCTCGATACTTTAAATCCTGATAAATTTCGTTTGATTACGAGAAGAGATCAGTTCGATACCGTATATAAGAATATAGAACTGTTGTTGAAAAACGGAATTCAGGTTAAAGTAAATATGGTTGTCATGAAAGGATTGAACGATGATGAAATCGTGGATTTCGTGGACTGGACTAAAGATACTCCCGTTCATACACGTTTTATTGAATTCATGCCTTTCAGCGGAAACAAATGGACGAGCAATAAAGTATTTACCTGGCAGCAAATGTTAGAATTGATCAGTCAGAAATATTCATATATCCGTCTGCAGGACGAAAAACATGAGACTGCAAAAAAATATTCTATTCCGGGTCATGCAGGAACTTTTTCTGTGATCAGTACGATGAGTGCCCCTTTTTGCGATACTTGCAATCGCATGCGGCTGACGGCTGACGGGAAAATGAAAAATTGTCTTTTTTCAAAAGGAGAAACGGATTTATTGACTGCTTTGCGTAATGGCGAAGATTTAGTACCTCTTATTAAACAATCTATTGCCGGTAAAGCATGGCAATTGGGTGGACAGTTCAATACTGATTTCGAGCATTTGAAAGCCGGAGAAATCCAGAATAGGTCAATGATTTCGATTGGAGGATAAACAAATGAGCAATTGATAATGCATTTTGCAATTGCGTTCTGTTAAATATTCAATATTCAACAATCAATTAGCAATGTTCAATGAGGCCCCGGAGGGGCTAAAGTCCGGTAGAAAAATTAAAAAATTATTATTATGCCTTAGGTGCAACACTCAGGTTTGCGTACCTGACGGCACGCAAGATAAATTTTCTGGTTTTTACCGACATTTAGCTCCTACGGAGCAATAGAATATGAAGTGTTCAAAATCTTAAATAAGTTATTGAATATTTGAATATCAGAAAGTATTTATTATATCTGAATTGCAGCAAATAACACAAACAATATGATCAGCGTTGCAGAAGCAAAAGCATTGGTAAAAGCGAATACTGATTTACTATCTGCTGTTCTCAAACCTGTGCCGGATGCGGCAGGACTGGTATTAGCTGCGGATATTTATGCCCGTTATGATATCCCTCCATTTAATCAATCCTCAATGGATGGATATGCTTTTGCCTACAAAGACTGGGAATCAAAAAACAGACTGGCAATACAGGGAGAAGTGGCTGCCGGGATTACAAAGGTTTTTTTTATCGGTTCTAAAAAGGCAGTCAGGATTTTTACCGGAGCAGCTGTTCCGGAAGGCGCAGATACTGTCGTGATGCAGGAAAAAACAGATATCCAAAAAAATGAACTGATCATTTCAGATCAGCAATTAAAAAAAGGAGATAATGTAAGGCTAAAAGGTTCTGAAATAAGAGCCGGGGACCTGGCTTTAGGAAAAGAAAATTTTTTGTCTCCTGCTGCGATTGGTTTTTTGTCAGGAATGGGAATCACCGAAGTAACAGTTTACCCAAAACCAGTGATCGCAATTATTGTTACCGGAAAAGAATTGCAGGAACCCGGAAAAACCCTGGCTTATGGACAGGTATATGAATCAAATTCATTTGTACTTCGGGCGGTGCTTGAGCAATTCCATTTGAATAAAATAAAAATTGATTGGGTAGATGATCAGCCCGAACTCATCGTAAAAGCATTGAACGATGCTTTGGAAACCGCGGATCTCATCCTCTTAACAGGCGGTATCAGCGTCGGTGATTATGATTATGTATTGCATGCAACGACTGCCTGTGGGGTTGAGAAAATATTTCACCGGGTGAAACAAAGACCCGGTAAACCATTATACTTTGGGAAAAAAGAAAAAAAACTTGTATTTGGTTTACCTGGCAATCCATCTTCCGTACTCACCTGTTTTTATGAATATGTTTTACCTGCGATTGAAAAGATGATGGGGCTAAAAAAAAGTCGTATACAAAAGGAAATCTCAGCATTGACCCGTGATTATTTCAAATCTCCCGGATTGACACATTTTCTGAAAGGGATTTATTCGGATGGTCATGTCACACCGCTGGAGGCACAGGAATCTTACCGGATGAGTTCTTTTGCAAGAGCGAATTGTTTAATTTACCTGGAAGAAGAAAAGGAAGAATGGAAATCAGGCGATAAGGTGGAAACTCATCTACTACCATTTATTAATGAATAATATGCCGGAAAGTTTTTTACTTTTTTATATTTTATTGTTTCTGGTCGCATTTTTATATGCGGCTGTGGGGCATGGAGGCGCGAGCGGATACCTGGCTTTAATGGTTTTATTCGGTGTTGCTCCTGAAGTGATGAAGCCAACTGCTCTGATGTTAAATCTTTTTGTTTCACTGACATCATTTATCCAGTTTTATCGGGGTAAACATTTTCTATGGAAAATTTTCCTGCCATTTGCAATTGCTTCAGTTCCCATGTCATTTATTGGCGGGTCGATTATCGTGGACGGATTTATTTATAAAAAAATATTAGGAATTCTTTTGCTCCTGCCAATTGCACGCTTTTTGTTCTTCAGCAATTTTGATGTAAGCGAAACAAGAAAGTCAAATAGGTGGCTGTCATTGTTGATTGGAGCTGTTATCGGTTTCCTTTCAGGATTGATCGGAATCGGGGGCGGGATTATTTTGTCTCCGATCTTATTGCTGATGAAATGGACCAATCAAAAACAAACTGCAGCAATCAGCGCCTTATTCATTTTCGTAAATTCATTGTCGGGTTTGGCTGGTCAATTGACAAAAGGAATTCATTTCACTGCCAATATGTACACCTATGTAGTGATTGCATTTGCAGGTGGTTTATGCGGAGCTTATTTCGGAGCCCTGCGGTTCAAACAATCCTGGTTGAAGAATATACTGGCCGTGGTCTTGATGTTCGCTTCTTACAAATTATTATTCACGAAGGCATGAATATTTATATGAAATATTTTATTTCCGTCTTTATTGCTGTTTCTTTTATCAATATTAGCTACGCACAAAATAAAATTCCTGTCACGGATTCATTTCTTGTAGATGGTCAGGTGAAAAACCCGGTTGTTTTTACCCTTAGTATGTTGGATACCTTTAAATCTAAGTCATTGAATGATGTGGCTACTGTGAATCATATGGGACAGGTATTAAGAACCATTAAAAATGCAAAGGGAATTTTATTGAAAGATGTTTTGGCAGGTATTCAGCTAAAATCATCCAGCCCCAAGCAATCATTCAGTTATTATATGGTATTTATCGCATCAGACGGATTTAAAGTGGTTTTTTCACGCAATGAAATTTTTAATACTGTAAATGGAGACAATACTTATGTCCTTACAGAAGAAGATGGAAAGAAATTAAAAGACACGGACGACAGGATTGCAATTTTAATGATGATGGGTAAAGGGAAAGGACATATATATGTGAAAGGGTTAAATCAAATTCTTATTAAATCAGTCAGTGAAGAATAGCATCCTAAATTTATTTTAAAAAAATGCCGGTAAAAGTTATCGTGTTTGGAAGAATCAGGGACCTGATGGGCAGTGATGAAATTTTATTTCCTGGGGTAAAAGACACGGATCAATTGATTCAACAATTGAATGTAAAATATCCAGGCCTGGCAGGTGCGCCTTATATCATTGCTGTTGATAAGGAAGTAATTTCTGGAAATACAGAATTGGCAGGCGAACATGTTGTTGCTCTTTTACCTCCATATTCGGGGGGATGACCTTTCCCAAGTTTTAAACTTTGGGATAGTTGAAATAAAGTTTATGAAAGAAATCAAATCAAAAAATATATTTGTAAAGGGACCTATCAGTCCTGAGTTCATCGCCTCGGATATTCAAAAGCACAGCAGCAAAAAAAATATCGGCGGACATAGTATTTTCCTGGGCCAGGTGAGGGCCGATACAATCGATCAAAAGCAGGTGAAATTTATTGAATACACCGCTTATGAGGAAATGGCGCTTGAGAAAATGCACATCATCAGGGAAGCAATTTTTCAGAAATATGATTTGATATGTTTGCATGTCTACCATAGCCTGGGCATCGTTCATGCCGGCGAAATAAGTCTGTTTGTATTCGTTTCTTCCGTGCATCGTAAAGCATCGATAGATGCCTGCGAGGAGATTGTTGGGAGAATAAAATCGGAGCTCCCGGTATGGGGAAAAGAAATTTTTGAAGACGAATCCTATCAATGGAAGGAGAATAACTAAAGATTGTTATATCAAAAAAATTACAAGGCTGAATCATCATGATTGATATCACCCATAAAATAAACAGTCTTCGCAAAGCAAGTGCGACTGCGATTGTAAAATTGTCGAAGCAGGAGACGGTGGCTGCAATCAGGAATAACGAGGTGCCGAAAGGAAATATCTTCGAATTCTCCCGTGCAGCCGGACTGCTTGCTATAAAAAAGACAAGCGATGTGATTCCGGATTGCCATCCTCTGCCTTTGGAATATGCTGCTATCAATCATGAAATAGATGGATTAAAAATCATTATTCACGTTGAAGTACACACGATTTACAAAACGGGGGTGGAAGTGGAAGCCATGCATGGAGCAGCCATCACA
>DATJXY010000020.1:0-22663 GCA_035499855.1 Puia sp.
GAGCCAGTTTCACCAAACCATAATTCAGCATGTTCAAAAGAATTGGTATATTAGGTATAATTCCGCGCTCAGGTCACACAGTTATTCACCTCAAAAAACCCTTTTATGCAACCAACACCAAAAAGGAAATATTTCCAGATATTGAAAATGTCAAACTATTTATTGGGAATAGGAGGAATTATGTTTCTGATGATAATGGTTTCTTGCAATTCATCAAACCAGGGAAATAAAACATCTCCGGCAAGTTCTGAAGATCAGGATTTGACAACATGTGTAATACGATTTAAATATTTGCGTATGAAGGCAGATACCTTCTGCAAATACTTTCAATACAATCAGGGCGCAACTTTCAAGAAATTTGTTTTTCAGGTTGGTATAAGTGATCTTACACAAAATAAAAAAGATATGGGCTTATATTGTTTTGCAGTCGGTAGAGATGATCCCGCAGATCCCGGAAATCACAGAGTATTGGGCTCTTTTTGGTTGGAGGACGATACAACCACGCCAAAAAAATTTTCCAGTACCATGCAGATATATCCTGATTTAGAACTGGATAGTGCAAAAGCGGCAAACTTCGATTGTCTCAAGTGTGATAGTATAAATAATTATTTGCTGTTTACTCCAAAGCAAAAACCAAATAACCAGATTTATTATCAGATAAGTATAGTAGTAACTACCCCATGCAAATCTTTATTGACAAGCGTGCCGGCAAATCCTTCACCTCCTGCAAAACCAGGTTCCACAGGCCCATAACACAAAAAGTTAATGCTCTAATCTGTCAACGAGATTCACAAAACAGGGTTTATATTCATGATCCGACTATATCATTCACTGATGGACTGGTCAGAGGTATGGGCCCTGCTAATTCCTCTTTCCATTTTTTTGTGGAAAAGGAATTTAAATTTTATAATGAGACCTGTGTTATGGTATGTCTGCATCGCTCTTTTTTTAAACATCGTTCAGGATATTATCTGGAAGTTTAAAGACGAATTTCATTTCAAAGGAATTTTTTATAATAATCCTTTCGTTTATAACACACATTCCATCGTACGCTTTTTTATGTTCAGCATTTTTTTTCTCCGGCTGCAACCATCACGTTTCAAATCGCTGAAAATAATCCTGGCAGTTCTGTTCCTGGCTTTTATTATCATTAATTTTTCCATCTACCAGTCGTTTACCGACTTCAGCAGCCTGTTATTCGGAGTGGAAACGGCCCTGTTGCTTCTCTATTGTTTGTTGTATTACCTGACTCTCCTGCAGCAGGAGGACTACGATTCTTACGGACGATTGCCGGAGTTTTGGGTGGTTACCGGTCTCAGTATTTATGTAGTCATTAATTTTCCCATATTTTTATTTTATAGAACTTTAACAGTCCAGTTTGAGAATTTTGCGATTGATATCTGGGACGTTCACAATCTGTCCTATATAATTTTTTGCCTTTTTTTGGCTAAAGCATTTTATGTTTCAGAAAACGGATGATATCAGGTTTTTAGTGATTGGGGCCATTCTGGTCATGCTATTGCTGTTTATCAGCTTCCTCATTTCCTTTCTCATCAGTCAAAAAAAGAAATTAAAATATCACAAAGAGCTGCAGGCACTCCATGATGAACAGAAGAATATTTTGACGCAACAAAATGCTCTTCTTGAAAAAAAAGTAGAAGAAAGAACTACTCAATTAAGAGAACAAAAGGAAGCATTGCAGCGATCCTTGTCCGAGCTTAAACTGGCACAGGCCCAATTGATACAGCGGGAAAAAATGGCGTCATTGGGCGAGTTGACCGCAGGTATTGCACACGAAATTCAAAACCCGCTAAACTTTGTCAATAATTTCTCAGAAATCAATGCGGAACTATTTTCTGAAATGAAGGATCATCTTGCAAAGGAAAAATTATCAGAATCAGGACAGTTGCATATCGATAACCTCGCGCGGGATGTGACCCAGAACCTGGAAAAAATTGTTCATCATGGCAAACGCGCTGATGCAATTGTCAAGGGAATGTTGCAACATTCCCGCAATAGCACAGGCATGAAGGAATTAACGGATATCAATACACTGTGTGCAGAATACCTAAAGCTGAGTTACCAGGGAATCAGGGCCAGGGATAAATCTTTCAATGCGACTGTTGAAACTCATTTTGATGATAGTCTTGAAAAAATAAATATCAATCCGCAGGATATGTCCCGTGTTTTACTGAACATTTTCAATAATGCTTTTTATGCAGTAGGAGATAAAAAAAGAAAAGCCGGAGCAAATTTTGAACCAACAGTTTGGGTATCTACCATCAAACAAAATGGAAAACTTGTTATAGCCATCAGGGACAATGGAAATGGCATTCCCGAAAAAATACTGGATAAAATCCTTCATCCTTTTTTTACTACAAAGCCCGCAGGAGAAGGATCAGGACTTGGGCTGTCTATCAGTTATGATCTCATCAAGATGGCAGACGGTGAACTAAAAGTAGAATCCAGGGAAGGAGAATTTGCTGAATTCAGAATATTGCTGCCTTATTCCTAAGAATGATAAAGCGAAAACGCCAAAAAATACAAACAATCTTTCTGAGAAGCTGTTTGCATGACCGGAAATTTTAATTGGCACTCTTGAATAGTTTCGATACCTTAAAATTCCGTCCCCCTCCTCCTAACAACCTAAACAGCCAGCCATGAACGCCCATTCATCAGCCGCCATTACACCGGTTACCCAGTCGGAGCGTATAGCTATTATCGATAGTCTCAGGGGAATTGCCTTATGCGGCATCCTCTTAATGAATATTCCTTATTTCGGATTGCCCGATCCTGCTGCCGACAATCTCACCGTCATGCACGAGTTGGGGACCATCAACCAGAAATTGTGGTATTTTATAGAATGGACAGTTGAAGGCACGCAACGTGCAATTTTTTCACTGCTCTTCGGTGCGGGTGTAATATTATTTGTGACGCGATTACAGAAAAGAATGGAAGGAATAGCTCCTGCAGAATATTTTATAAGACGCCAGCTATGGCTCCTGGTCTTTGGGCTTTTCAATGCATTTGTATTGATGTGGACTGGCGATATTCTATTTGAATATGCCATTGCCGGTATCATCGTATTTGTATTCAGAAAACTGAAACCAAAATATTTGATCGTTGCCGCAGGAGTCTGTCTTGTACTGATGACTGTAAGGGAAAACAAGGATTTTTATGCACAGAAAAGAATTATTCACAGAGGTGAATTGGTAGCAAAGATCGACACTACAAAAGTGCAACTAAACGATGAGCAAAAATCTCAGCTGCAGGAAATGACAAGTTTAAAGGAAAAATCTGACTCAACCAGCCTGAGAAAAGAAATGGAAAAAAACCTGCGGGATGTAAGAGGTGGCTATTTTTCTGCCTACGAGAACTTAAGCGCCGTCAGCACTTATTTTGAAATTTTTCTTGGTTATTACAATATCTGGGACATCCTGCTCTTCATGTTCCTCGGAATGTGCTTTTTTAAAACAGGCGTCCTCACAGGCGAAGCGCCGGTTCGTATTTATTGGATTCTCTTTATTGTCGGGTCGGTGCTTGGCTTACTGATTTCTTATTCCAGGCTGGAATCGCAGTTAAAATATCATTTCAACAGTTATGAGTATGCGAAAAACATTTCTTTTCAATATTATGAAATTTCAAGGACGGTTCGATCGCTGGGCGTTTTTGGGCTCATCATGTTAGTGTACAAATCAGGATGGTTTCAATGGCTCTTCAAACTAATGCAGCCTGTCGGCCAGATGGCATTCACAAATTATCTGATGCAATCTTTCCTGGGAGGATTGTTTTTCTATGGGGTGGGTTTTGGAATGTATGGACGGCTGCAACGATATGAGATTTATTATGTAGTATTGGCTGTCTGGATTCTGGAAATTATATGGAGTCATATCTGGCTGAGATATTTCCGTTATGGTCCGCTGGAGTGGTTATGGCGCAGCCTGACTTACTGGAAGAGACAACCGCTAAAACGTTAGTCCGGAAATTTATATGATCGTCTCGCATTTGAAACTGTAAAATCATTTATATGAAAAAAATTTCCCGCCGTTCTTTTCTATTCAATGCCGGTAGTGCAACCACTGCCGCTGTTTTATTGCCATCCATAATGTCGCAGGCAAAAAACAAGACTCAATTGTTTGATGGGAAAAAACTGAATGTAGCCCTTGTTGGCTTAGGCAATTATGCGGGCATACTCGCAAAGGGATTGGAGTCTTCAGAATATTGTCGTTTAGCCGGAATCGTTACAGGGCATCCTGCAAAAGCGGCCACCTGGAAAGAGAAATACAAAATCCCCGACAAGAATATTTATAATTATGAAAACTTCGATACGGTTTCAAAGAATGAAGATATCGATGTCATATATGTTGTGCTTCCAAATGCAATGCATAAAGAATATACAATCCGTGCAGCAAAAGCAGGCAAACATGTCATTTGCGAAAAGCCAATGGCGACCACCTCAAAGGACTGTGAAGAAATGATCGCTGCCTGTAAGAACGCGGGTGTACAACTCGCCATCGGTTACCGTTTGCATTATGAACCTTATAACCTCGAAATAAAAAGACTGGGTCAGCAAAAAGTTTTTGGACAGGTACGACTGATCGAATCTTCTTTGGGTTACCGGACGGATGATCCGGCACAATGGCGTTTGCATAAAGCATTATCGGGAGGCGGGCCCCTGATGAATGTCGGCATTTATTGCATTCAAAGCAGCCGCTATGTTTTGGGAGAAGAACCCATTTCCGTTACGGCACAGTTCGGACCGAATACCAACCCGGAATTATTCAAGGAAGTAGAAGCTTCCATCACATGGCAATTGCAATTTCCCAGCGGAGCGGTTTGCAATTCATCCAGCACTTACAATTGCCAGGTCGATCGTTTTTTCGCGAGCGCTGAAAATGGACAGTTCGAATTAAGTCCGGGTATCAGTTATGGCCCTTTCGTTGGGAAAACAAGTGATGGCCCCCTGCATTTTCCTGATATCAACCAACAGGCAGCACAGTTGGATGGAATCGGAAAATTGATTTTGGCAAAACAACCATTACCAGGTCATATCACGGGCGAAGAAGGAATCAAAGATGTTCGGATTATGGAAGCTATTTATCAATCGGCAGCAACGGGGAAAAAAGTTTCGCTGGTGTAAAAATTTTCCGAAATAATCTGGTGGGGCTTAATCCTTACCAGACCCTGAAAATTTCTCTTGACCCGGTCAGGTACATGTCATGGTAGCCCGCCATCTTCTCTCTCATTTTTTTCATCACCTCTGCATCCTGCATATATCTTTCAAAATTCTGTTCATAAGCAGCAAGGTTTTCATATTTGGTAACCATTACCACCCTGTTAAATTCGCCGGTCAGATCAGTCATAATATGGACCAGTTCGGCATTATCGCCCATCGCTTCTTTAAACATTTTCGCAACTTTTGATGCATTGCCCGGCTTACAAATGAAAGTATCGTGCACAATAATCATAAAATTTATTTTGAAATGAATGAAGGATAAGAAAGTTAAGATATTTCACGTAATTTAAATCAGTTGATAACTCTTTAGCTTCCCATAGAATGAAAAAAAGGTTAATTCTGTTGATATTACTGGCTTTTGAAGCCGTTAACCTCCTGGCGCAGGATATTAAAATCATTCAACTCAGGAATGAAAAGATTTCATCTCCCCTGAAAAATTATTATATCAAAATTATAAAAGACGACCGCCCGGATACAACTAATATCGGTTCTTTTAAAAACGGAGTACTCGGGAAAAAAAATCAACCCGTCAATCTTGAAAATGGTGCTCGAAATTCGCTGACACAATTTATTCATGCCAACGTTCAGCAGGATACGAATGCCAGTCCCATGGAATTGCATATTTCGCAATTCAAAGTGGAAGAGAAAAGCGCATCCGGACTGAAGGCAGAAAATGAACTCACCATCACATTTGCATTTTATAATGATGCAGGAAAATTAATTGAATACACGGGAGGCGGTTTCACACAGACCACCGGAGATGCTACCAAAATAATCGAAGAATTGATTCGCGGAACCATCGACACGCTCCTGCATCAATTCGATGACTGGTGGTGGAAGAATAAATATTTATATGTTGCTCAAAAAACCAAACCCACCATTAAAGTAGAAGTATCCCTGGAGAATGAAGACGATCCCAATATTATTTCTTATTCTGCAAAAAGGCCATTAACATTGGATGATTTTCAGGGCAAACCTGATGAATCTGGTACTACCCTGGCCGTAACTTACAGCATTGTGTTCCTGAAATACAGCTCCACACGCTCGATGAGCAATGAAATATTTTTGGACGTATCCGTACTGGCTACTTTCAATAAAATCAAATCATGGTGTCGTCCGGAAGGAAGAAATGCGGGAACGCTCGAACATGAGCAAAGGCATTTTGATATATCGGCGATCAAAGCCTGCGAACTCGCGGATACTATCAGCAAATTTAAATTCAGTGTCGATCGCTTTCCTTTTGAATTGGAAATCCTGCAAAGACAAAAAAGAAAAGAGCTCGACGAAATGCAGGACCAATATGATTCAGAAACAAAGCACGGTAACAATGCGGCTGTGCAGGAGAAATGGGATAAAATGATAAAAGATAAATTAAGAGAAGCTGGATGTTTTCATAGCTGATCAATGAATTACTATTTCACGCAAAGACGCGAAGGGAGCAAAGATCGCAAAGACTTTTTTATCTGAACCAGCATTACCTGGAAGAAAGAAGATATTCATTTCTTAAACCCGATCCTCTCCCGCTCTTCCCATTTCCGCTGCGCCGCTTTTTCATCGAGCAGGTTTTCCATCGCATCATATATTTGATTTAACTGAATATCATGTTCGCCAACCCTTTCTCTTATCTCCCTGATCTGTGACCTTAAATCATTGTGTTTTAATAATGCTTTTCTGACCTCTGCAAAAGCCCGCATGATGGCAATATTCATTTTAATTGCTTTGTCTGAATTTAATACCCCGCTCAACATGGCCACACCCTGTTCGGTAAACACAAATGGTGTTACACGAGTATTTCTTTTGGCCTGGGATGCGGTCACAATTTGTGACCGCATAGAAACTGTTCCCTCCGATGCGGTCACAGATTGTGACCGGATAGATTCCCATTCGAGCCTGGTAAGCCGGAACATAAAATCTCTGGGAAAACGTTTAACATTTCTTTTTACTGCCTGGTTCAACACTTTTGTAGGCACTTTGTACAATGACGCTAAATCAAAGTCAAGCATTACACGTTCTCCTCTTATTTCGTAAATCCGGTTCTGAATGCTTCGTATTATTTGCATAGGATGAATTTTTAATGAAAATATTATTGGGAAAGTTCTGATTTTAAAAATATGTCTCATCAATGAAACCATCAGATACTTTTGACAAGATACTACTTCATGTCCTAATTTTTTTCACGTAAAAACGCTTCGCATTTCGATTTATTTGCCCCGCCTATGACGGAATCAAAAATCTTCAACAAAATCAAATACTGACCCACTTGTCAAAAATTCATCTTATTAGCAGGATTTAAGAATATCGTTTCGTATATTGTGTATATAAAATTTCGATTGAACTATGTCTTCCCTCAAATATAAATTGACCAGGCGTTACGGGATGCATATTGCTTTTGGAATTATTGCATTGATATCCTGCCTTCGCCTGAATGCTCAGACTTATATACCTGGCGCATATTATGGCATCGGTCTTAGTCAATGGGCGCCATTGCCGGCCTATAAGCCGATAGAAGGAAACAGCATTTCAAATCAGAAATGGTTTCTTAGCAAGTATACGGCCATATCAGCAGGTACAGTATTTTATCCCGGCGGTGGCAATGCTTTTGTAATATCTGCCCCGATCGGATTACAATTGAACAGGCAATTAACTAATAATCTATATGCTTTCGCAGGCGTTTATATGGCACCTACCTACGCCACCTTTAATCATGCTTTTATCAATTCCCCAATGAATCAATCTTATCCTGGCAATTTATCCAACCCATATAGTTTTGGTATCAACCCGGGAGTTCAAATGGGACTGCAATATGTGAACGATGCCGGAACATTTTCTATCTCAGGCAGCGTCAGAATGGAAAGAAGCAGTTATCCGGTTTACGCTCCTCCCCCTGCGAGCTCTAACACAAAAAGACAATAGCAAATATATTTGATTCATAAAAGCTCTCTTCAGAAAAGAACCATAAAAGTATCCATGACGAAAGGTCTGCAAGTTTTTTTTATTGGGGTGTTTGCCATTTCATTTTTTTCAAACAGCCAGAAGAAATCTTTTTCGAATAACAACGACAGGTTGAAAGCTGCTATTGACAGCATTTTACAAAGCCAGGTGGATGGAGACAAAATACCAGGCGCTGTTATCCAGGTCAGGAGAGCTGGGAAAATCCTTTTTACAAACGCTTATGGATATGCGCAGAAATATGATTTCAATCATCAATTGCTGAACCCGCCGGAAAAAATGACGGTCGAACATATGTTCGATATCGCTTCTCTTACAAAAGTGATCGGAACCACTACCTCCATTATGCTCCTGGTTGATAAAGGCCTGGTAAATATAGAAGACCCGGTCGGAAAATATATTGAAGCATTCAATGCTCCCGACAAACAGTCTATCACAATTCGTCATTTGCTGACACATAGCGCCGGACTATATGAATGGTATCCTCTCTATTATCGTTGCCGGAATAAATCGGAAGTATTCAAACTGATTGGGGAACTACCGCTGAAATATCCGGTTGGAGCTGGACGTCATTACAGTGATCTGGGTTTTGTCATCCTTGGTGAAATCATCGAGCGTATATCAGGACTGCCTTTGCAGCAATTCGTTGAGCAAAATATATTTATTCCGCTGAAAATGGATCATTCAACATATAATCCGCTTCAATCAAAAAAATTTACAAAAATAGCTGCAACCGGACCCGGCAATCCATATGAAAAACGAATGGTTTACGATTCTACTCTTGGATTCAAAATAAAAGAGATTGATCCGGATTCATGGAATGGCTGGAGGACATACGTGCTGAGAGGTGAGGTCGATGATGGAAATGCCTGGTATGCCAATGGAGGGATTTCCGGAGCAGCGGGTTTATTTTCCACTGTAGCCGATATTCAAAAGCTGGTCGACATGCTCATGAATAAAGGCAGGGTTGGTTCTGATCAGTTCATTTCAGAAAAAACCATTGAATTATTTTTGACCAAAGACAGGTTTAACAATGGATTGGGATGGATGATGGATAACTTAAACTCATTTATGAAGAATGCACCTGAGGGAAGTTTCGGTCATACAGGATTTACCGGCACAAGCATCGCTGTTATTCCGGAGAAATCTATTTCGATTATTCTTCTTATCAACCGGGAAAATATGGGCTTGCAGAAAAACGGCGAGTACTATAATGTCGGCCCCGTCAGGCAGCAGGTGTTTGAAGCCGTAATGAAAAATTCAATCTGCCCTCCATTTTGCATTTTTTCTGGTGCTGAAACAGACTCTCTAAAATTTTCCACAAAATAAAAAACAGGATTGTGTGGAAGCCTCTGCATGTTCATTCCTTGATATTTGTTGTGATATGTTTGAACCGGTTATGCTTAAGCGTTTTCATCACTTCATCAAAAGTTCCGGTTTTGGGTTTTCCCGTTACAATCACCCAGGAATTTACCAGGCTTTTGACATTGGTCTGAACATAAGTATTGAATTCATCAATCGTTGAAGCCTGAACAGGTTTGTCGTTAAAGAATGCATTTATTTCATCTCCGGCAGTGATTATAAAATAGATATGTGGCGTATTATCTGTTTTATGTTTGGCCGTATCGGTTTTCTGCGCATAAGCATGGTGGATAAATCCTGTACCTACCAGAAGAAATACTATTATTTGTTTTATTCTTTTCATCTGCCGGATCACAAATATCCGGATAATGCCCTGATCCATCAAAACCAGCTATTGAAATCCTGTTCAATAACTTAAATGACAACATTCACCTGATCTTCATTTTGCTTTTTCAACCAGCGCCTTGAATCGTTCATCATTTCTTAAAGAGGCAAAGTCAGTATCATTTTCTATCAACTGTTTTGATGCATATCCAAGTTCCAGGGATTTTTCAATTGCGGCAAAAGCTTTTTCTTTCTCACCACATTTCGCATAGGCGCAACCGAGATTGTAGAAATCATGGCCATTGGGTCTTAATGCAACCGCTTTTTCATAGTATTTTGCTGCTTCCGGGTTTTTATCCGCCACCAATAATAAAAAACCGAGATTACCACAAACATTTGCATTCATCTTTCCTGATTTCTCAATGGAGGCAATATAGTTTTCTGCTTCTGCCGCATCGTTGTTAGAATAAGAAAGGGCCGCCATCTGAATCAATGCCTCTGTGTTTCCGGGATCCTGCTTTAAAACTTTTTGATACATTGCAGTCGCCTGTTCTTTTTTTCCTGTTTCGCGTGACACATTAGCATACAACAAAAGCAATTTCACATCATCGGGATGATGGCTGACCACAGAATCTAAAATCTTGAGACCTTTTTCCTGGTCAATTCTCAACAAGCCAAATACATCTCGCATTCTATATCGTGGAAACATGGGCTCAGTCACAGTTTCCAATTGGGTTTTCCAGAACGAGATGGTTTCTTTAATAATCCTTCTCGCATCATCATTATCTGAATAGGCATCGAAAGCATGTGGCATGCCCGTTCCCATTCTGATGGTCCATGGTGCATTATTTTTTAATACTTCATTCCACAGATCGCGATAACTAAACCTTCGCGCATCTCCTTCTGAGATCACAAAGAACACAGGAAGGTCTTTGCGAAAAGGCCCGCTTGCCGAAAAACCATAGTATAACACGGCCGCCCTGATACCCGGATATGCTTTATCACTCATCAGATAATTTAATGATTGACCGACATTCGCTGATGCTGCATATACGCCTAAACGATTTTCATCAATATGAAAATTCTCTGCATGACTTGCTAAAAAATCAAATAATGCTTCTATGGAGCCGGATATCCTTGCTCCATCCGTCTCCATGGAAATACCGATATAACCCTGCGCTGCTATCAGCTTAGGCCAACTCGAATAGATGCCCCAGGATTTTACTTTTGCTTCTCCTTCCGTCTCACCAATGGCGTTCAAAAAAATAATGGCGGGTCGTCTTTCGCCGGTTTTCAGTTTGGGAGGTGAATAGATATCAATATGCAGACTGCCTTTGTCATCTTTCAGATAAGTGATATCCTTTTGTACCAGGACTTCTTTCATCGCAGGATCATCCATCACAACACCATATGATAATGAACTCGTGGATCCATCTTCTGTTCTACGCTGCGCCATGCAGTGAAAGCTGAAAAAAAATAAAGCAAGAACAAATGTTTTCTTTTTAAAAAGTAAATTTTTCATATCCATGATTTTTATTTCTTCCCGGTTTATCAAAGTTTCAATCGCCTTTCCGAATTCTCTTTCAGGCCTTTCTCGCTATCGGTAAGAGAAGTTTTTTTATTCAATATATCCATAACAGCAGATGCATATTTCTTCATATTTTCTTTGTCACCAGATTGCTCATAGCCCTCCGACAGGCTGTCGAATAAATTGGGATCATCCGGATGCAATTCTGTATTCAGTGTAAATACTCCTATCGCTTCCGGATATTGATGGCCCTGCAGAAACTGGTATCCGAGCCTGTTAAGCACAAACCCCTGCATGATATCCGTTGTCGTATCTTCCTTTATTGTATTATTCACGATGTTCAATGCTTCATTGATCCCTTTTTTGCTGATCAGGTATTCAAACTCTTTGCTATTGGGAGAACGGGCCGCAGCGTCATATACTGTAATATCCCAAAGCGGGGAAGGGAAAAGTTTTAGTGTTGGTTTGGTGGATATGAACTGCAGTGAAGATCCGTCTGATTTCAATTCAGCATTAAAAAAATTCAGGAGATAAATCGATGCAATCTCAAATGATTGCCTGATAGCATTCGCTGCCGCTCCCCGATTGTTCAAAAAAATCGATGAGGTAAAACCTTCGGCTGCAAAATCCCAATGATGTAGTTTGGGTTGATTCAGGATGAGCCGGTATCGCTTTACAAATTTTGTTTTCTTTTCAAATTCATCGAGATATTTTTCCTGTTGTGAAAGGTCATGACTAAAAATATGCAGGAAGGGTACTCTTAGTTTGGCAGGATTATAATAATTGGATGCTGACAATGCCTGGAACAGTCCATCCATATAAATCCCACTCTCGATATCGGCAAGCGCTTTCACCTGGTAATCATTCATGGCAAAAAGCACCTGGCTAAAACCCGATCCGCTAAAACCAAAAGTTCCGATATCACCATTAATATTTTCGTTTTTTAAAAGCCAGCTGATTGCAAAACGCATGTCAGGGATATCATTCAAAGCAGCTTCGGCGAATGAAGATGAGCCTGCCGAATGGATCATTGCAATGACATAACCATTGCTTGCCAAAACTTCATTCGTGATACTGGTTGATAATTCCCGGAGCATCCCGATCAGCAAAGGAAATTTTTCGGGCAGCGATCGGGCGCCCATTTCTGCCAGCATCTGCGATTGGGTAAGTCTCTCCCATGCCGTATCTGTTGTAGGACCAAACCATGTTTCTACTGACCTCCGTCTCGTAGCAAGGGTTGCTTCTACTTGATCCTTCCCGGTGATTTCATCGGTCTGCAAAAATTGATGATTGATACAGTAATCAGCATAAGTAAGTTTTCTTTTTCCGCTGTTTTTTTTGGCTGGATACCAGAGATGGATAGTAATTTTTTTTTGCCGGTCGCCCTCATTCCTTTCTCCCAGGTAATTATATAATGGTTGATCTATCCGCGAATCGTCGGTGATAGTAATGATTTTAAAGCCCACCGCATATTTGCCGATGGGCAGGTTTTCATAAATCAAATTCTGCTGGGATGAAGCAGTAGAAGCGACTGAAACTAACAGGAACAGATATATCCATCTCATGGAAGATCATTTCTCCTAAAATTATCCATAAGATAATCTCATTCCTACCGAACCGATCGTTCCGGAATTATACCCGTTGTTTCCGTAAATTATTTTCTTCCCGCTGTTTCCGGAATTGTGAAGGTGTAAGTCCGGTGAATTTTTTAAATACTTCATTAAAAGTGGAAATCGAATTGAAGCCGGCATCAAATGCCAATGAAGCAATTTTATAGGAATTCTTCTCAGGACTTCTTAACAAAATTTTGGCTTCTTCAACACGGTATTGATTGATGCAATCGTAAAATGATTGACCCAGCTCATCATTCATTGCCTGTGATAAATGATACTTGCTGTATCCAAGCGATGCGGCCAATGTATCGATCGTCAGTTCGGGATCCAGGTAAAGCTTCTCAGTAAAGAATTTATTCTTCAGGGAAGCGATGATTTTGAAAAGGTCTTCTTTTTTTAATCCCGAATTGGAATATTTCTTTACCGGATGAATTGCAATGGCTGAAACGATTTTATCAGATCGGTTCGCTTCTCCAAAAACTACGGAAAAAAGTTCTGGCTGAATCCAGGCTTTATAGCTCACCCAATAAATAAAAACCGTTAAAGCAGTGAACCCAAAACGCAGCCCCTGCAATCGCGGAAAGCTATAATACATGAAGCAGATCAGGATCGCAACAACTGAAGTAACCGTGACTGAGCCAATGATGAATTGTCTCATCCAGTTCTGTCTTTCTCTATGTACTGATATTATTGCCGGAGATAAAGCGGCATTATTTTTTTTGAGAAATTGGAAAGCAGCGATATGATAAAAACAAAGAGAAATCAATTGAAGGATCATAATCCATTTTGCAGCAAATATTGGCCAGATAAAAAGTGGCAGCCAGGAAGAGGATCCCGGAAGAATGCATGCAAATGAAAAGATAAACGGGAAAAAATGCAAGCCATCTCTCTTAAGAAAAGAAATTCTCGCTGTGTATTGCCTCACAAAAAACAAAATCAATGGACCATATAAAAAAGGAAGATAGTAAGACAGCTGATACATCAACCTCATATTCTGCATCAACCATAGTTTACCGGCTAGTTTCATGATGATTTGCAGAATCATTACAAAGAGATAGGACGCGAGAAAGAAGTAACCCGGGATCACTCTTTTCTTTTTATGCAATAGAATAAAAAGAAATAAGCCCTGAAATGCTCCAAGGGATAAAATGAGAATATTCAGTTGAAGACTGCTCACCGAAAAAAGGTTTGAATTAAGTTCGAGAAAATATCCTGGTAAAGAAATGTTTTTTTGATAAGCGGTACTATTCTATCGTTTGCCGTTGTTGGTGTTGAGTTTAATGCATTCTTATTTATCCGGAAATTACATCAACAACATATCATTTTTAACCCAAAATCATACGGTGAAAAACCCCTCCATTTATCCGGCGTAACTTCTAATTTAAATGGATGAGCGCTACCAGGTATTATCCACATTTTTTTACTCAATTTTAATAGAGTAGAAGCATCTTACAAAGCCAAAAAGATCTTTTTAAATTCACTGTACAGCCGGTAGTGCCTGCCAACCTATCATTCAAATTAAATTCTCATTAAAATTTCCGCGTCGAGGAAATCAAAAAACGATTTAATTTTTAACGATTCTGTTTAAAAAATGAGATCCCTTTTAACAAAACGCGTTCATTGGCTGCATTCCTTAAATTTTTAAGGCAGGTAAGAAAATGCTGCATACAGGCTGGCCTGAAATTCGCGAAGATATTTTATAGTAAACCGGCAGATCATGAAATTACTGAGTCTCCCACTTTTTTCTCTTCTTTTTATTTTAGTATCATATATATCTCTTGGACAAACTGAATGGCCAAAAGTCATAACAGCCAGTGACGGCACGATTATTAATGTCTATCAGCCGCAGCCTGAGTCCTTCTCTGGTAAAATATTGAAATCAAGATCCGCATTTTCAATCATGGAAAAAGAGAACCATGGTCCTTTTTTTGGAGTCTATTGGTCAGATGATGCAGTGGAAATAGACAAGGACAACAGACAGGTAAATATAGAATCAGTAAAAATAACAAACCTGAAAATCCCTGAAGTCACCGACGAGGCCAGAGCAAATTTTATTAAAGCGACACTCGAAACCGATATCCCAAAAGTAATGGCAGAAATGCCGCTTGACGAATTGCTTGCTTCGCTGAACCAGGACATGCAGGAAAATGAATTATCAAAGGATATCAGTAATAAACTTCCCAAACTGATCTATTCGAATCAGCGATCTATGCTTGTTTTGATAGACGGAGTTCCGCTATTCAAGTATAATAAAGAGTGGGGAATGGATGTGTTAATTAATAGCCCATTCACGGTAGTAGAAAATAAAGACGGCAAATATTATCTCTATGGAGGGGGTCATTGGTACAGCGCGCCTGCTGCGGTTGGGCCTTATAGTTATACCAGGGACAAAGTATCGCATAAACTAAAAGGAATTGCCAGGTCTTTAGAAAAAAAAGCGAAAAAATATAATGACATCGCTAATGAAGCAAAGGCTGACAAACCCATATATCATATTATCGTCAGTACGACACCTGCGGTGCTGATACAATCTGATGGAGATCCCGACCTGGTACCCCTGGAAGGCACTTCTTTATTGTATGTGAAAAATTCAGATAACAATATTTTTGTAGATACACAAACGCAGGACTATTACATATTATTAGCTGGACGCTGGTACAAATCAAAAGCGCTGGATAACAAGAGTGACTGGGAGTATATAGCTTCCGATAAACTGCCCGAATCTTTTACAAAAATTCATGAAGGCTCACCCAAAGATAATGTCCTGGCAAGTGTTGCGGGAACTGCTGCAGCAAAAGAGGCAGTTCTCGATGCGCAGATTCCTCAGACGGCAAAAATAGATAGGAGAACAGCTAATACTCATGTGCAATATGATGGCACTCCTTCGTTCGCTGCAATTCCTGGTACCAACTTACAATATGCTGTCAATACGAATTCCACAGTACTACTGTCCAATGGAAAATATTATGCTGTTGACAACGGAATTTGGTTCGTATCACAGTATGCTAACGGCCCCTGGGAAGTAAGTACGGATCGCCCGGATGAAGTTGACGAAATACCACCATCATCTCCTGTATATTCTGCAAAGTACGTGTACGTTTATGATGCAAACCCGGATTATGTTTATACGGGATATACACCCGGTTATCTCAACAGTTTTATAGATGGCTCCACCGTTGTATATGGCACTGGATATTATTATGATCCATGGATCGGAACAGAATATTATCCACGCCCCTGGACCTGGGGCTTTGATATGGAATATAATCCATGGTGCGGATGGGGTTTTGGTCTTGGCTATGATTTTGACTGGTTCAATGCGGATTTTGGATTTGGTTATGATGATGGGTATGATGGATGGGGTGGATGGTATGGAGGCTGGTGGGGCGGAGCTACTGCATATCGCCCGGCCTACAGAAGCTGGAGGGGACAAAGGCATAAATCGGATAGGCATGGCAGTTATTATGGAAGGAATGCCATAATAACCGAAGATACTCATATGAGTATGCGCTACAACAATAACATTTATAGAGGCAGAGAAGGAGTCATCCGCAGGAACAACAACTTAATGGCTTTACGAAACAGAGTGCCTGATTACAGGGCTTATAATAATATATTTTCAGACCGGGATGGAAACATTTATCAAAGGCTTGCACAAGGCCAGTGGTTACAAAGAAATTTGGGTCAATGGTCGCCAGTAGCTACTTCGCAGTATAATTCTTCAAGAAATTTAGAACAACAGAATCAAATGCGTGTCAGAGGTCAGATACGTACGCAGAATTTTGCAAGGGCCAGTAATTTTGGAACAATGAGATTTAGTAACGGCGGAGGATTCAGGGGAGGTGGGTCAGCATTCAGAGGAGGCGCCCCATTAAGGCGTTGATGATGTTATTGGTATTGCCAAAAGATCTGCGAAATGCGCTTAACTGAACCACAAACAATCGCGATGATCGATGATGAAAAAGAATGCATTTAATTAGAACAGAAAAACAGCCAATGAACGATCAAAACAATTTTGGTCCCATGTGTAGTCCGGCGAGTCCATAAAAAATTATAACCAAGACTCGCCAGGAAAGATTTTATTCAAATAAATATTCCATTCAAAATCACTACTCGCTCCGCAGGTTTTTTACAGGATTACTCATTGCTGCACGGATGGATTGATAGCTCACGGTCAGCACCGTTATCAGCATTGCACCAAAGGCTGCAGATGCAAAAATCCACCAGCTCAAATCGGCTCTGTATGTATAATTCAGGAGCCATTTATTCATGAAATAATATGCGAGAGGAATCGAGATCACGAGTGAAATCAAAACCATGGCAGCGAAATCCCAGGTGAGCAGCCTCCAAAGATTCACCACTGAAGCTCCCAACACTTTTCTGATGCCGATCTCTTTGATCCTTTGTTCTGCAATAAATGAAGCCATTCCAAACAATCCCAGACAACTGATAAAAATGGCGAGCACAGCAAAACAACTTGCAAGCCTGCCGATGCGAACTTCGCTTTCAAATTTTTTCCCATATTCCTGATCTACAAATTTGAATTCGAAGAGCTGCCTGGGGCTATAAGTTCTGAATACTTTCTCCACTTCCGCAAGACTCTCGTTGGGAGATTTTTTTGGATTTAATTTGAAGATAATAAAATCATTTGCATTTTTTTCGATATGATAGAGTGCAGCTCTTGGCTGGTTATATGGCGATTCTACCATCATATCTTTGATCACTCCGATTACATGGAAGGGATGATCATCCCATCTGATTGTCTCATTCAAAATATTTTTGAACCCAATGAATTTGGCAAAAGATTCATTCACGACAAATGCTGCAGTGTCAGTTCCAAAATCCCTGCTAAAATCCCTGCCCTCCACAAATTGCCAGCCGACTGTCTTTCCATAATCATACACAACCGGCGTATTTGGGAAATCAACGCTTTGATTTGGATCCTTTCCCTTCCAGTCAAAACCGCCGTTCGTGCTCCAATAATTATCCATCGGAGCGCCGGCAGCGGTCATATTCAGAATAGCACCTTTATTAATCAATTCGGTTCTCACGGCATCCAGATGATTCGCTACATCGGGCATGAGTTGATACACCTGCACCAGTCCATTCTGATCATAACCCAGCGGACGGTTGCGTGCAAACTGTATTTGTTTGAATACTACTATGGTGCCAATGATGAGTATCACTGAAACTGCAAATTGACCAACCACTAAAATTTTTCTCGGCAATGAGGCCAGTTTGCCTGCTTTAAAAGTTCCTTTCAACACTCTCACAGTATTAAAGGAAGAAAGATAAAATGCAGGATAACTACCTGCAATCAACCCTGTGATCAGCACAAAGACAATCATCATTCCCCAAAAAAAAGGGTTCGACAAGGGCAAGGAGATTTTTTTGTCGGCGAGTTCATTGAATGCAGGCAATGCAATCGTGACAAGAATGACAGAAAAAATTGCGGCGATGGCAACGATCAAAATGGACTCTCCAAAAAACTGAACAATTAATTGTTTTCTTTGTGATCCAACGGCCTTGCGTATCCCAACTTCTTTGGCGCGTTTCTCCGAACGTGCTGTGCTCAGGTTCATGAAATTGATACAGGCTAACAGCAACACAAATAAACCAATGATCGAGAAGAGCCAGACATATTGAATCCTTCCTCCAACATTGACGCCATTTTTGAAATCACTATAGAGATGCCATTGATTCATCGGGTGAAGAAAAAGTTCGGGCTTGCCTTTGCGCTCATCCGGATGTACTTTATTATATTTTACGTCTTTTATTTTCCGCGACACCTGTGCCATATCTGATTTCTCATTAAGCTCCACAAAAACTTTGAAGCCATTCATACCCCATGGATTTCCCAAATGATTAAGCCAGTCATTTGTTTTCAGCTTGAGTTTCCAGTCAGCGATATAGTCAATATCCGCCGCATAAGAATTATTGGGTGGATTCTGGTATACTCCCACAACTTTCAAATTATATTTATTATCGAATTGAAGGATTTGGTTCACCGGATCCTTATCTCCAAAAAAAGTTTTTGCAAGAGAAGCAGAGATCAAAATATCGTCGGGACCTTTTATTGAATGCTGTGTTCCCGTCATCATTGACAGATCAAATAATGCCGGTCCATCAGCTTCCATAAAAGTCCCTGCTTTTACAAATCTTTTGTCATCCATGCTGAGAACATGGGATTCATTCCAGGAGGTCATGACGACTTTTGAAAAATCGCTTCCATGTTCCTGTCTGAGCGTTTGACTTAGTGGCATGGGCAAAACCAACCAGCTGTTTTTTTCACCGTTCATGAGTCCGTTTTGCCATACCTGTGCAATACGATCATGATTTTTATTATTGTGATCGAAGGAAATTTCGTCCCAGACCCAAAGGCCGATTAAAATGGCAACTGCCATTCCAACTGCAAGTCCGCCGATATTGATGATGGAGGTCAACCGGTTCTTACGGATAAAACGCCAGCCGGTCTTGAGATAGTTGATCATGCAAATATATTTGTGTATAAATATGCACCAAGACAATGCCGGAATCTAAAGAATTCTTTATTAGGATATTAATTCAGCAGCGATATCCGAAACTGTTCGTTTGTGATACAGGGACTGTGCGATTTATTCTGAAAATTATTTTTTGATTGTTTCTTTCCTGGAAATAATTGTCCAGTCATTTCCGCCATATCCTTTCTCAATTAATTGATCCATCAGGGATGCAATGGAAGGAATGATCTCCAGTTGAATATTTGCTTTTTCTGCAGCCTTCAAAAAAAGTCCTGTGTCTTTTCTGGCCATATTCAATTCCCATGATGGTTTTGAGAAATCGTCCTGCGACATTCGTTTGATGCGTGCAGTAAGAGAGGATGCAGGATTCCAGGACGAAAAAAGTTTGTCCACATCTTCAACAGGAGTATTCAATGATTTAGTAAGTGCGAGAGCATCCCCCAATGCAGCAGTGAATCCCACCAAAAAACAATTGCCAATCAGTTTCATCGCAGCTGCTCTTCCTGTCTCAGGGCCGAAATTGATCAGCTTTCCCGTCATGGATGACAACTGTTTTTCCAATTGCATTGTGATTTTCTGATCACCCGACACCAGCATAAAACCAGAACTCTCGAACGCATTCACGGGTCCCATAAATACCGGCGCATGCTGATATGTAAATCCAAGATCCTTCCATGAATTTGTTCTTTCGATTGCTCCGGAAACCGAAGTAGTGGTATGGTCGATAATAATTGCGCCGGGTTTTAATGCAGCTTTTGCATGTTGTAGTACTTCGTTTACTGAATCATCATCCTTCAATGTAAGATGAATGATATCCGCATTTTTTACTGCTTCTCCCAAATTTTCAAATGGTTTTGCACCAACAGCTGCCAGTTCTTCGGCCTTCGAATAAGTCCGATTCCAAACCTGTACCTCTTCATTTTTTCTGATCATTGCCTTTACAAAGTTCGAGCCGAGCAAACCCATTCCAAGAAATGCTTTCATGAGATTTTGTTTTTGTAAAGATACAGCGTCATCGATCTTATCACATTATCAGAATTTTTCAGTAGTGAGTAATTCAAAAAATCTATAACTTGGACTATGCCGCAAACTGTCAAAGCTGATATTATCGTTTTGCTTCGTCACCTGGTGCAGGCCTTACAGCCAATTGCAAGGCAAGCGCAGATTCGCTTGTCATTTCAACCACATGAAAAAAAGCTATGTATCGGATATTTTCCCGATCTGGTCTCAGGGGATGTGATTTCCATTCTGTGTAATATGATCAGCTTTACGCCAAAGAATCATTCCATCCTTGTGAGTACAAAATTTGTAAACGATCCTGCAAAATCTTTCCTTACTATCTCATTCTGTAACACAGGAATTTGCCTGCTGCCTCTGGGAGAAATTTCACTTAAATGCAAATTGCCGCTTATTATGAAGGCAAATGGATCGGGTACTGTGTACGAATTAGAAATAAATAATGAAATACGAGAATCGGAAAATGAATCACCTTCCGTTAGCCCGCCTGTTAACGGAAAACTTTTGCCTGCATATTATGATGAAATCCGGAAAAGATTGCGCCCCCATCTTACCCGTGCGGAAAGCCTTGTTGCTTCACTAAGTTCCCGACAGCCGAGAGAAGCTGTTTTTTTGAAGAGAATAAATGCCTGCATATTTGAGAACCTGGAAGAGGATGGATTTGATGCTAACCGTCTCAGTGAGGAAATGCATTTAAGCCGGGCTCAGCTTTTCAGGAGATTGAAACCGCTTATCAGGCAGGCTCCCGGCAGTTATATCAAAACCGTTCGTCTGGAGAAAGCAAAAGAATTACTTGAAACTACAGATCTCAGAGTGGGAGAAGTAGCGTTTAAAACAGGTTTCCAAACGCAAAGCCATTTTACCCGCGTATTTGTTAAACATTATGGTGTCAAGCCTTCTCTTTTTTGCCAGCAAAATAAAAATGCAACAAACGGATAAAAGATTGCAACAAACAGGTAAGCACAGCACGCGTGTATAAGAGTAACTTCACTAAAATCTTTTTTATGAACCAGCTACAAAAAAATAAAGAATTTCTTCTCGAATATGCGAATGCGTTATCAGGCAAACCAAAAACCCGTGAGTCGCTTGAAAAATACAGTAGTGACGAAGGGCTGCTTGATCACATTTGTTTTTTTGAAAGTGTTTTTCCGAATTATCAGATCTTCTTTGATGAGTTAACAGCGGAAGGGAACCGGGTAGTATGCCGCGCCCGTTTCAAAGGCAGGAATGAAGGAGAATTCAAAGGATTTCCACCTACGCATAAAGATGTGGAATTTTCTTTTGCAATCGGATATGAAATTGAAAATGATAAAATCGTACATCACTGGCTGATTGCTGACCAGATGATACTGATGGAACAACTTGGACTTGAGCCGATGCCAGCATAGCTGTAACCTCAATTTTCTTCCAGATTATACTGTTTTTTTACATAATGAATAAGTTTGTCTGCATCAGTTTTGAGTCTCCGGTTGTTGACTAATAGTCCGTCTGTAATAACTCTTATCAACACCATATTGGCGCCCAGTTGCGTGATATCTTCTTGAGACAGGTTCCGCATTTCAGGGTTTGGATTGGGCTGTTGATGAAAAGCGGCATTCAGGTCAGCCGCAGTGCCATGTCGAAGCAGGAATGGATCAATAAAATTTCCCTGATATTGAAGTGTAATTTCCTGCACCGTGCGCAGCAATTCGGCATGTCCTTCATATACCGATATATAACTGATTATTTCAGAACTGGAAAATTGCTTCAAATGAAGTTCATTTTTGATGGCAGCAATTGCTCCTGATGAAAAGGAATGAAATGGCCACATACTATGGCAAATAACAACAAGCCTCAGGAGCTGTCCGAAATTTATTTTATTCATCGGCTGTTGTGAGAGGCTGATCAAACTATCATTCGCGCTGATAATTTTCTGTTCTTCCAGGTAAATTTCATTTAATTGAAGAGTATCCGACTTTAGTTCCTGAACAAGCTGTGTCGTAAGCTCCCGTACATGTTCCCTGTTATTAATGCCCTCCCGGATATTTTCAGCGATAAATCCCAGCATGACTGCAATAAATATCATTAACCCTTCCAGAAAATATTCTTTCCATGGTTTCGGTTTATGATGAACGTTAGGATGATGATGTACTTC
>DATJXY010000021.1:0-41727 GCA_035499855.1 Puia sp.
CTTTGATCCAAACTAAAGATCATCATAATAGCAACTAATTTTTTTTATTTGTTTGCATGAAGCTGTTTTTTTCTCCAATTTATATTTAAGATTATAGAGCCAAACGTTATACAAATCAATATACCCAATATAAGCCAACCAAAAAGCGGCGTAAAAGTTAATATCTTAAGCACAACGAAAATCCCCAATGCACCGAATGTCAATTGCCCAAAACTCCATTTTGAATTAGCGCGATTATTTAACCAATTTGCAGCTACAACAGAAACAATGACGGTGGCTAATAATAATAATGTAATATAACCGGCGAGTAAAATCAATCCGACCGGTATCCCGATAAATGTAATAAAGGCAATAGCTACACACACCGGGACTGCAACCCAAAATGCAATCCCATACCCAAAAGACTTTAGTGTTGAGTTGAAGGCTGTTTCAGCTGCCCTTTTCATTGTGACATTAAATGAATATTGTACAATTGAAATTAATAGTAACAACATACCTATATACCATAACAAACCTATTACAGTAGAAAAACCAAGATAATACCAACGGCTATATTTGATTTTAAGCGATTGATCATAAGTAGCGCGGGAATTATTAAGTGAATGTTTAAAGTCAACTTCATTATCGGGTATCCAATACCGGACATCATAGTCAAAACCAGCGTCATCACCAATAACCAGTTTATCACTTGCAGCAAGAGTGGCAGGGCCGTGCACCTTACCATTAATTGTAATTCTACCTCCTCGGCAATCTATATCCTTCATGGCTGTGCCATTTAACACCATATTACCAGAAACCGTTTTGATCGTGCCTTCAACGATACCATCGACTACCAACTCGCCGCCTCCGCAATAGAGATTACCAATAGTTGACTGCTTGCCAATATGGATTGTGCCTCCACTAACTACCACATCGCCCGCAACATGTTTTAACAACTGCACATTTGCACCTGCACATCGTATATCATCCCCTACATAGCCATTGAATATAACATTGCCTGCAATCAATAGTATATCCTTAATTACGGTGTCATTGATTTGAACAGTTCCCCCCGCCACAATTAAATCAGCATGAATAGGTGCATTGATAATAACATTTCCACCTGCCAGGTAAAGATTTTGGTATACCGGTTCTGTAATAAACAGCGTATCCCTGAATGACATTTGGAAAGCTGATGCAGGTTGAATTGCCAGACAGGATAGTCCTAAAATAAAAATTTGTTTCATATAAAATTTAATTAATCATTTTTGTTAAATCATCATCTTATAGAAAGATATTTTTCTTCATGAAAGTTTTTATAAACAATAATACCTTTCATTGAAGGTGATCACCTATTAAAACTATTCCCTGCTGTAGCATCAATATATGACATGGATTATGGCTGGTCCTGATAATGATCATCCGAGGTTTTTGATTCCATAATTCAATGAGTTGCCCGACGAGGATTCGAAACCAAACAAGGCCTAACAAAGCTAAAAACCCGCTATGGCACTCGATTGTAGCGGTATTTCAATTTATTGACTTTCGCTAAAATCGGGTAAATTTCGTAAAATGTATTACACTTTGCTTCACGGTTTGTGTTACGCTCTTTAGAACTGAAAATTTTAGTTACTCTTTCACATTCATAATTTTTTCTAATTGCAAAATGTTGGCAATTGAAATGGTTCTTGGCTGCCTTTCTCAAACGAAAAATCTCAATCATAATTGATCTGAAAATATGGGGAGCTGACATCTTCATCTCGATCTTTTTTACAACATTGTTGCGATTTATTACAAAAAAGATTTATATTCGCTTAGTGATATCTCAGAAGTATACCGTTGTTAATAAAATCACAGCGATTTTACTTATGGCGTTGATGCTTTTCATCAATGCTGTTAAACTATTACATACTCATCCCGTACTTACCGAATCTGCGGTTTTTGCAAAAAAGGTCCCCTCGCACCATTCAGGCGATATCCTGCCCCATAGAGATATCCAAAATGATCATTGCGCAATCTGCGATTTCAACCTTACCAAGGATGCAGAGGTTCCGACAACAACTGTTGCATTAATCCCCTTATTTCACCAGGATACATTTTGTACTCCAAAATTGCTTTCCTTCATTTCCGCCTTCCAGTCTACAAGCTCCGGTAGAGCACCGCCATTCTTATCATAGACATTCTTCTTGTTTTAGATTGCTTTCCCTTGCCATTTCATATTAGTGGCTATTGCTCATCACATGAATTTTTCCTTTTTAAAACTGCTATTCATGTCAACTGGATCAATATCTATATTAAAAAAATACGATCTCAACATCACAAAACCAAGATTACTGATATTGGATGCTTTTATTAATGCCGGGCAGTCTCTTGACCAGCATTATTTTTTGCAACAGCATAAATACAAGTTCGATCGCACTACTGTTTTCAGGACACTCAGGCTATTTGCTGATAAAAAAATTATTTACCGTGTATCAGTGGATGGGATCACCAGATATATTTTTGAGCCGGATGATAAACCAAATCCACACTTACCTGAGCATTCCAGTTTTGTTTGTATGAGTTGCGGCAAAGCTATACCTGTAAATACGGTTGCAGTACCCAAATTAAAAATACCAAAAGGGTTTACCAGGCAAAATATAGAAATAATTATCCGTGGCATATGCCCGGCATGCCAATCATAATGAACCAAAAAATATTCAATGTACTATAGAGAGCAAACACAAATAGCAGAAACAAAAACTAATTATCGATCAGTATGGGATAAGATAGGTATAAGTGCATCGTTGGTTTGCGCGGTGCATTGTGTGTTGTTGCCGGTCTTTTTCAGCACTCTGCCATTTTTGGGGATTGAAATCTTAGAGAACAAGACAATAGAGATTATCGTTATTGCCACTTCGCTCGTAGTGGGAAGCTGGGCTTTATTTAATGGCTACCGGCATTACCACAAAGGCTGGTTTCTCGTCATTTTTGTATTTGGCATCATAGTCTTAGTTATCTCAAATACTATGATCACAAGAAGAAGTTGGGAAATCGTACTAAAAGCGATTGCTGCTGTCTCTATTGTCACGGCACACCTGTACAACTGGAAATTTTCTAAGCGATCCATCATCAATCATTGAGCCATGATTCAATTATTTTAATAAGTCATGTACAGCATTAATAAAAAAATAGTAGCCATTTTTCTTATCGCTGCTTTTGCTCAAAAGCTAAGCATAGGATTATACCTGCATAACTGGCTTCATGAAAATAAAAATAGTTTCATTTCTGATATAAAGTATCCTTCTATTGGTAAATACCAGCTAAAATGTACCTGCATTGAGGATGCGCTGATGCCTTTAATCGCATCAGACGGTATTGATGAACTGACGACTCCGAAAATATATCTTTCTTCTTCTCCTAATTTTTATCGTTCCTTCTCTTTTTCTCATGCAAAAAAATTTCATTCTTTAAGAGGGCCCCCTCATCGCAATACATAAAAATAATACTCCACTTACAACCTGCTATGAAAAGAACCATGTGGCATCGTCATATGGATTAAAAAAAATTATTCAATTCATCAGAAAATTTTCTTTATGAAAAAATCGTTCTCAATCGGTAACCATTTATTGATTTGGTTTTTTTCCCTTTTATTGCTTGGCATAGGGGGTTGTAACAAATCTGAATCAACAGTCACGCCAGCACCGCCAAGCAATGAGTTCTTAACAACGGTTAGTCTGAAATTGCAAAACACTTCCGACGCTACAGACACGCTCACTGCCATATGGCGCCAGTTGGACCCAACCGGTGCTGCCCCCCCGGATACCAGCAAGGCCATTTTGAACCTTAAGGCGAATGCCACGTATTCGGCGCAGGTCATTATATTGGATGAAACGCAAACTCCGCCTGCAGTAGTAAGTGATGAAATAAAAGACAGAGAGAACTACCATTTGTTTTTCTTTCAGCCAACACCTATTTCAGCGTCTAATTTGATTATCAGCAATACATCAACTAATATACCTGTCTCTGATGGCACAGTTACCAGCGCAACGGGCCCTTATCTGAATCTTGTCGTAACAAGGACGGATTTAGATACCAATAACCCGCCGCTTCAGATTGGTCTCACCGACAATTTTGTAACAGGCGCGGCAAGTGCGGGCTGGCTGCGCGTGGTATTGCGTCATCAGCCAAATGTAAAAAACGGCACGTTTGACCCCGGTTCATCCGATTTAGATGTCAATTATAAAGTAAACATTCAATAATCATTAGGGTAAATTATCCAAAAAAAAATAATATTTATGAGACCATTGAAAATATTTATGCTTATAACGGCAATGGGTACATGTTTTTATTCCAGTGCGCAGCAAAAGGATTCCAGTGTGCAGCACAAGGGACCGAGCTTTATCGGCATAACAGGGGGAATTTCATTGCCAACTGGTAACTGGGCGAAATCCAATTATGTGGTCAGCACTACGGGATACGTTGATGATCCTGCAGGGTACGCTTCAAGCGGACCAATAATAGGTTTAGAAGGTGCTTACTTTTTTTCAAAGAATATTGGTGTCGGTGGGATATTTAGTTATGCCACATACAAAGTAAAAGACCTTGATATGCTTTCCGGGGGTTACCAGGAGTCCTTTGATGTAGATCAGGTGACTACAACTGCAACCAGCTATCAATCCTGGAGCCTGATGCCCGGATTATATTTTGATTTTCCGCTGACTCACAGGTTATCGGCCACTGCAAGGGCCCTGGCTGGCATAACAAATAGTTCAACGCCTAGAATCTCTGTTGACGTCGAAGACGGTGGTATTGATGACGGGACTTTCGAACAGAAATCAGCTTCAAAAACTGCATTTGGTTTTGAAGCCGGGATAGGGCTCAACTACAGAATAACCAAATGTTTCGCCATTATTCTGCACGGCGATTATTTTTATTCAAAGCCGGATTTTACTATAGAAAATACACAGCGTAACAATTCGGCCGGAAGGTATGTCACCGAATATAATCAGCCTTTGGCAGGAATAAATGTTTCACTCGGGGTTGCTTATCTTTTTTGCAAAAAATAAATTCATCAGATCACCTGCTGCATCACTGTTTTGTGGGGGCAGGTGATATTTAAGCTTTCGTATGATTGTAAAAAGAAGGTTTTTGTTTTTATTTTATTTATCGACTTTTTCTTATGCAATAAAAGCGCAGCGATCAGAATGCAACTTAAATGTGCGTGGCCATATCATGCTTGCAGACTCAGCAAGACTTTCTGCAAAAGCTGCTTCGGTGTTCGTCCCAAAACTAAATAAGGGAATATTGGCTGACAGCTCAGGCAATTTTGTTATTACAAATATTTGCCCGGGAAAATTAGAATTGGTCATCACGTATGCAGGGTACAAAACTATTGATACGGTTCTTATGGTTGCGCAAAATAGTATGCTTTTCAGTTTTCACCTTGCTGATAATACAAGCCAGTTGGACAGTGTAACAGTAACCGGAGAGATCATCCATAAAGATCAAATTACGACTGCGGTGAAGGTTACGTTTTCAGGGGCGGAGCTGGAACAAACACGCGGGCTTTCTCTTGGTGAATCTTTAAAAAGTATAACCGGTGTGAATAGTCTCCAATCAGGCCCTTCCATTTCCAAACCGATTATCCATGGCGTTTACAGCAACAGGATATTGATCCTTAACAATGGAATACGCCAGGAGGGTCAGAATTGGGGAAATGATCATGCGCCGGAAATCGATCCATTTATTGCGACAAAAATTACTATTATCAAAGGAGCTGCCAGCATTCGATATGGTTCGGATGCAATCGGCGGGGTGATATTATTAGACCCTAAAGAAATGAGAACAGACCCCGGAGTAGATGGCGAACTAAACCTCGTGGGCATGACCAACGGCCTGGTGAGAGTGGGATCAGGTATGATACAGGGCGCTGCCGGAAAAAAACTGGAAGGCCTAAGCTGGAGGTTGCAGGGAACATTAAAACAAGCTGGCAGTGCACAGGCTGCTAATTATTACCTGGCTAACACAGGCTTTCATGAAGACGATTATTCCGCCACCCTGCGATATGCAAAACCAAAATATGGCGCAGAAATTTATTTCAGCAGGTTCGATACCAAGATCGGTATTGCTGCAGCCTCAAATGTTGGGACCTACCAGGATTTTATAAGCGCATTTTACAGGACCGTGCCTGCTATTACCGGCGGGTACACTGATACAATCGGCCGACCATATCAAACAGTGAACCATGAACTCATCAAAGCCAGCGCTTTTCTGAATTTGAAAAATAATATGGGTAGAATTGAAGCTACCTATGCTTTCCAGCGTGATATAAGAGAGGAATATGATGCAGATATTTCTTTTAATGATTCCATCGCAAGGCTTAACCTCCCGGATCTTTATTTCAGGTTGAATACAAGCACTGCAAGTTTGGTATGGCAGCATCCCGCCATAAAAAAGAAAATAATTGGTAGTGTGGGGGCGGATTTTCTTTCGCAGGGAAATTTACAGGAAGGCACCGGCTACCAGGAATTGATACCCAATTTTGTACAATATGGCGGCGGCATTTTTATGATCGAAAAATATGAGCTTAATAAATTGGTGCTCGAAGCCGGTGCGAGATATGATTACAGGTGGCAGCGTGCATATACAGTGGACAGCAGAACGCTTATTGAAAAAGAGCCTACTTATATTTGGCAAAATGTGACGATGAATGCTGGGGCTACTTATCGTTTCAATGAAAAATTTTCGGGCGTATTTAATTTCGGTTCGGCATGGAGGCCTCCGCAGGTCATTGAATTGTTCGCTGATGGCATTCATCAAAGCGCTGCCTCCTGGGAAAACGGAGATTCGGCACTTACTCTTGAAAAAGCCTATAATTCAAGCCTGGCCGTAAAATACAGCAGTACGCATTTTGAAGCGGAATTGGGGATATATGCAAATTATTTTAACGGTTATATCTACCTGAAACCAGATAGTGTGGGCCGAACAACTATACAGGGTTATTTCCCTTCTTACACCTACACGCAGGTAAGGAACGCGTTATTCAAGGGCATTGATTTTAATTTTACGTACAATTTTCTGAAAAATTTTTCACTGATATCAAAAACCACTATTGTACGTGCACGTGATCTCGATTCGAATCAGTGGCTGATTAGCATACCCGCAGACCGCTTTGACAATACCTTGAAATATTTATTGCCGTCATGGGGCAAAGTAAAAGATTTCTTTGTGAGCATTAATAATCTTATCGTAACAAAACAGACAAGAATGCCACCACCACCAACTGACAATAAAGTATATCCTGACTATATCACGCCACCGGGTTATATGTTATGGGGAGCAGATATCGGTTGTTCATTCCCGTTATTCAAGCAATTGGTCAGCGCAAGCCTCTCAGCGACGAACCTGACGAATGTGGATTATCGTGATTACCTGAACCGGTTTCGTTTTTATATAGCAGACCTTGGCAGGAATATAAGCTTACGGATAAAAGTGCCGTTCGATTTTTCAAGGCACCACAATTAAAATAAACCGCAACAATTATGATTAGTCATGCGATCTTTTTGCAAATCTGAAATGCAGTCCATTGTGAAGGGAGAATGGAAGTCGGCATTGGAAGAGACTATTTATGTTTTTTCTGATTCGGCTTCCTGTCTGAAAAACGGCTCGTTTGATTTACTCATCAGCAACACCCAATCGGGTAATTATTTTTTGACAACCTACAACATCATAGAAGAAAATGAAAATATGTTCATTGAAATAGGCAACAATAAATCATGTGTAAAATATATTGTAATGGATTCCGGAAATAATGAAATCCATATTGAAAACAGTGATCAGGGGGTGCTAATCCTGAAGAAACTTTGATGATAAGGGTATGAAAATAACATTGATTTTCCCCTAATCCGCATTGCATCTGAAACGATTGTTTGATTGAAAATATTTGGGGGCAAACCTAATGTTCACACTTTTTCTACCATCAACCGGTCTGAAACAACATTGCTTAACACTTCAGCAGGGTGCTTTCCATAAGTTACAATCATTGATTTATCAAATGCTTCAATGGATTTGATTTTTATTTTCAAGCCCAGTCGCAGTTCACGGGTATTGAGGTATTTTAAAAAATCGGATGAAGTATTTATCACAGCAGCAAGTTTTACTTTATCTCCCGCTTTGCAATCGCTTAGTTTGCTATATTCCTTCCAGATTATCTTTCCGTTCCTGTCGGGTATGGGAGAACCGTGCGGGTCAATTTTTGGATAGCCAAGCAGTTCATCCATCTTGTCAAAAAAAGCAGGCGACTGGATATGCTCAATTTGTTCGGCAACATCATGCACATCTTCCCAGCCGAAATTCATTTTTTCAGCCAGGAACATCTCTGTCAGGCGGTGTTTCCTGATAATTAGACCGGCTTCTTTCTTACCTTTTTCGGTAAGTCGCAGCGGCTTGTAGCTTTCGTAATGGACTAATTTTTTTTCTGCCAGTTTTTTCATCATGCTGGTTACGGTGGGCATTTTAATACCGAGTCTTTTGGAAAGTTCGTTCACATTCACTTCGCCGGCCTCACTGGCGATGTTGAACAAAGCTTTCAGGTAATTTTCTTCTGTCAGGGAATTCATCTTTTAAAGCTAATGCAAATAGTTTTTTCGTTGAAATAATATTTGTTAGATTAATCTAACTTTATATTTTTGCAATTATAATTTAATTATTTGATTGTGAAAAATATCCTGCGAGTATTCATTTTGCTTCTTTTGCATGCTGGTTTAACCCACCATCTTTCCGCCCAAAGCAGGATTGTCAATGGAACGGTGACAGACGCTGAAACGAATAGCCCGATAAGTTTTTGCAGCATAACCGTACTGCACAGCTTCTCGGGAACTATGACGGATGAAACCGGAAGATTCAGCTTAACTATTGCTGAAAAATCCGATTCGTTGAAGATAGTGGCTTCTTATCTGGGTTACAGAGCAGATACCATCAGCATTCTGTCCGAAAAGAATAATTATGCTATCCTGTTAACACCTAAGCAGGGAATATTAAATGAAATAGTGGTCACTGGTGCTTCAAAGACGACATTAATTAGAGAAAACCCGGTCGCTATCCTCACTGTTTCGCAAAAAGCCATTGAGCGGACTCTTGAAGATAATGCGATAGATGCAATTGCGAAAAATGCACCTGGATTGCAGACCGTGAAAACCGGGCCGAATATTTCTAAGCCTTTCATTAATGGATTAGGGTATAACAGGGTGTTGACTTTGTACGATGGGATCCTTCGTGTGGAGACACAACAGTGGGGCGACGAACATGGTGTGCCGATGGATGACTATATCATTGATAAGGCCGAAGTGATCGAAGGTCCTTCGAGCCTGATGTATGGTTCTGATGCCATTGCCGGTGTGCTAAGTGTATTTACTTCAATACCGAAAGAGACGGACGGGAAAATTCACGGAAAATTTTTATCAGAATACCAAACGAACAATGGTTTAATTGGCAATAGCCTAAGTATCAGCCGGGGTTTTGATCATTGGTCTTATGCGTTGCGTGGCTCCGAAAGAATTGCAAAAAATTATACCGACCCCGTCGATGGAAGAGTGTATAATACCGGTTTTAAAATGGCAAATGCTTCTGCTTTTGTCGGATACAGGAATGCAGGCGGGTACTCTCACCTGAATTTTACTTTTTATGATAACCACCAGGGCATTCCCGATGGCAGCAGGGATTCGCTTACCAGGAAATTTACCTACCAGGTTTATGAATCGCCGGGAGAAAATGTCAAATTATCGCAGGTCGATACGATCAGGAAACGTCCCGTTGTGCCGGAAAATCAGTTGAATTCTTACCGGTTAAGTCCCTTGTCTCAACGCATCCGGGATTATCGCATTTATACGGATAATTTCTACCATTTCGGCCCAACCGATATCAAAGTTATTCTTGGTTATGAAAAAAACATCAGGGAAGAATTTAACCATCCGACTGATCCTGATCAGGCAGGCGAATATATTGTGCTGAATACATTTGATTACGGTTTGCGTTGCAATATCCCTTCATTTTTGAATGTAGAATTATCTGCGGGCGCAAATGGAATGTACCAGACCAATTCAAACGGGAATGCCACTGATTTCCCCATTCCCGATTATCATTTATTTGATATCGGGAGCTATGTTTATGGTAAATGGAAATATGAAAAATGGACAATTGCGGGCGGCATACGGTATGATCACAGAAGGGAGAAAGGCAATGAGATGTATATAAAGGCTGATTCAATCACTGGCTTTTATAAACAGGTTTCATTCAGCGATACAAGCGGAAGCATCGAGCAATTTCATTCTTTCAGAATACATTTCGAAGGAATAACTGGAAGCATTGGCAGCACCTATCGGTTAAACGATCAACTAAGCATTAAGGCAAATATTTCGAGAGGCTACCGCTCTCCAAATATAACCGAGATTGCTTCCAATGGTTTAGACCCGGGCGCACATATCTATTATATAGGAAACCTGGATTTCAAGCCGGAATTCAGTTTGCAGGAAGATGTCGGCGTGATGGGAACATTCACGAATATTTCTTTTGAGCTGAGTCTTTTCAATAATTATATCCAGAATTATATTTATGAAGATCAGAAAGTGGATGCAAATGGAAACCCTGTTGTGATTATTCCTGGCAACAAAACATTTCAGTACCAGCAAACGAATGCAAGGTTATATGGAATGAATTGCTCGCTGAATTTTCAGCCTGAAAGCTGGAAAGCATTTCAGTTAGACAATGCATTCTCGCTGGTATACGGATATAATCTAAATACGAAATATAAAGGCAAAGGGGTTAATGGCGAATACCTGCCATTTATTCCATCGCCCAGATGGTTAAGCAGTGCCCGCTACGATATTGATGCAAAAAGTAAAATACTTCAATCAGTTTCTTTTAAAGCCGAAGCAGATTATAATCTTGCGCAAAACCGTTACCTCGGCTTATATGAAACCGAGACGCCAACACCGGCATACATATTGATAAATGCGTCTGTTCATGCCGATATCAACTATGCAAAAAAACAGCATATGACCTTTCAGCTTTCTGTAAATAATATTTTCAACATTGCCTATCAGAATCATTTAAGCAGATTGCAATATTTTGAATACTACACACAATCTCCAAATGGTCATTCGGGAATTTATAATATGGGAAGAAATATTTGCATGAAACTGATAGTGTCTTTTTGAATTTTGAGAAAAAGATGTTCGCGCTATTGATAAAATTGGCGCCGGAGGTTTAGTAAGAAAACCTCGCGCCGAAGAGGGGAATCTGAAACTGATTACCTGCCGTTAGAACAACTTGCTGAAAATTGCAAACTCATTACCAGGGAATTTATTAAGATGAATAATCTTGAACAGATATAAGCCGATGCTCCTCCAACTCGCTAGTTCCATATACGAATGGATGACATCGATATTCGCTAAAACTGACTATAATCAGATTTTTTATGAGTCATTGACAGAAATATCAGATTATTGTTTATCTTACACAAATTCGAATGTGAAATATTGGTAAGGCATAAGGATAACAGATATATCCTTTAATAGGCAGCAAATTAACCCGCACAAATGGAGAATAATCCATCCCTTGGCTTCCGCTCCCGATAAAAATAATTTTGTGTTGAAGTAAGCATATAACTGTACCTAAAAAGGAGAGGAAATTACTTTTAACCATAAAGTAAGCATCTGCTGTAAATGATTTGATCATCGGGTATTCTATTTTCTAACCATAAAAAAACTCAATATGAAAAATCTGGTAGTAATAACTTTCAAAACCCTTCAACATGCCAACGAAGGGCTCAACCAACTGAAAGACTTGGACCAGTTGGGAGATATCGTCATATATAACCAGGCATTGATTCACAAAAAAGAGCTGGACAAGTATGAAATTCTTTACCACGACGGACCGGACACAGAGGATTTCCCGGCTGAAGGCGCACTCGTCGGATCAGCGGTCGGTCTTATCGGCGGTCCGATAGGTGTGGCTGTTGGCATGGTAACCGGGGCAACCGCCGGCGCACTGGATGAAGACGATTCAGAAGACTTCCACGATGAAGTGCTGCACAAAGTAAGCATCCGGCTTGAACCGGGAGATTACGCCATTATTTGCGAACTGGAAGAAGATGATTCGTTTGTGCTTGACAGTTATATCAGCCGCTACGATGGAGTAATGGTACGTACCTCAGTAAGTGACGCATATGAAAAATATGATCGCGAGCAGTGGGACGAAATGAATAAGGAAATAGACGATGAAGAAAAGCAGTTGAAGGCGGCCAGGAATGAGGATAAGGCGGCCATTAAAGCCAGCCTCGACAAGCTAAAAGCTAAACGCGAAGAAAGAATCAAAAAATTCAAAGCAAGAAGGGAGAAAACCAAAAAGCTGATCCACGACAAGATTGAAAACCTGAATAAAAAGATTGCTTCTGCAAATGAAAAGATGAAAGCAAAGATGAAAGCACAAAGGGATAAGCTTGAAGAAAGGCTTGATAAGTGGGATGATGAAATTGCGTGGGCATATATGATTTGAAAAATATTTTTGGTTGTTTTAGTCTCGCAGCCAAAGGCAGGTGAGGTAAGCAAGCAACGTGAAACGTCAGTAGTGGAAAATTTTAATGGCCGATTTTATCCTGCTCGCTTGAAGGATCTTAGCAATGATCGGTATGATCTGTGAAGAAGCAGTCCAATATCCTGCCTTTATGATTTGTATTTATTCACCCTTAAAATAAATTTTATATGACAAACACATTAGAAGCTATTCGTTATGATGTCAAAAACTGGTGGTGGTTTCTCATTACCGGGATATTGTTTATCGCAGCAGGCATTGCTATTTATATGAAGCCTGCGGAAGGCTACGTTAGCCTGAGTATCCTTTTCAGTCTGGTAATGATTGGGTCTGGCTTTGCCCATATCATCTTTTCAGCAAGTAACAGTGGCGTTCTCAAGGGATGGGGATGGATACTGGTTTCCGGAATTATCGACCTGGCTTTAGGGACTTATTTATTCCTATATCCACTAGTCACGATGGCCACCTTACCTTTTTTTGTTGGTTTTTGGATGGCATTTAGGGCTTTCTACATTATGGGAACATCATTTGACCTGCAGGCTCTAAAAGTTCCCGGATGGGGATGGCTTTTGTTTGGCGGCATCGTTTTACTCATCCTGTCATTTTTCATTATCTGGTATCCTGCAGCAGGAGTAATAAGCATCATCGCTATTTCGGGATGGGCTTTTATTGCGGCTGGTATTCTGAGCATTTATCTGTCTTTCCAGCTAAAGAATTTAAAGAAAGAAGCAGGCAAGGTTAAGGGCGAAATAGAAAAGATCAAAGAAGAATATAAACACGCTTAATTTCTTTCTATCATTTTTCAGGTTTTAAAAATCGTTATCAGGAAAAAGGAAAACTTGAGAGGAACTTGGAAACGGATTAAACAAAAACTGCAGGATAAGTATCAAACTTTAGCTGAAGGGATCTGAATTAACAAATTCCTTTTTCAAATCAGGCAGTTTTGTCTGATGATTACGAGATGGGCATTATTGATTGTGGAAGCACTGCCTGGTTTTTGAAAAAAACTGTAACAAGTAGCATTTGCCGAATGGATATCCAAAAGATCCTGACTCATAATCCGACTTCTTCCATATTGAAAGCTTTTGCAACCGGGCTGGCCATTTTCTTTTGGTTCAAGAATACAGTAATCAGTGCGGTTTTGTTATTTCTTCTTTCAGTTCTTTGGCGATTATAATCAATGCCTTAAATCGGCGCGAGTGTGTCGCCGTTGATATGAAAGCAAACCGAATAACACGAAGCAGGCGACCAACTCGTGCCATGCCCAAGCATCTTTTCAATAAATATTTTTACAATTCTATTCTTACCGATATAGATTCCAATTATCATTAGGCTATTATATAAAAAGGCACGAGTTGGCAATCGCGCATTGATTAAATTTGGTATTGCATCTATGAAGCCCGATTGAACACTGGCGCCGGAGAGGGGTAAAAAAGCTGAGTCAGGCAAGTAATCTGCAAGCTTTCAACACTGAAAGAATCCAAACAATGATAAAAAAGATTGTTTGGTTTTCTTTTTATCTGGTTTAAGAATATTAGATTTTTAATCCTTTTCACTAAAAGCTAAAAACTTAATTCGTATCCGCTAAACTGTTTTTAACAAAAGGTCCAATTTCTTTCGGCATATACAATACAAACCTCAAAAATTACAATCATATCAAAACAGTAGCAATTCTGATAATAACATTGAATTCAATTATGGCTATTTGCAAGGCGCAGCAGCCGCTAAATTTTCCCATCCCCACAGGCATACCAAACCTGCTATTTTATTTGCAAAGAAGTCAAAATATAAATACTGTTATTTATGAATTAAATTTGAAAAACGGGCTAGTAGATTCGCTTAACCCCATTCACATCTTTTGGATCAGTTATGCCGAAAAGTCGCAGATAGAAGAACTGACCGAGGTCCAAAGGAAATTTGCGTACGGACTTGACATAAAGCAGCTTGGGAGTGAACATTATGCGCTCAGGTTCCTTGCCAAGAAAAAATATGTTTTTGAATTAAAAAAGGGAGAAGACAATCAATACCATGTTTACTGCGCTATCAGTAATAAGCCAGCCATATTGCAAAAAATATATCTTCAGATAAACGGTGGGTCTTTGTTTTCTCCAAATATTGAGTATGTAATTCTGGAGGGAACAGATGTTGAGACAGGAGGTTTAATTATAGAACAAAAGAAAATATGAAGATCTTATAAAACCATTTTCAGAAAATCATTATTACTTTCAAAGCGTCCTCAATATTTTCAGGTTATTAAAGCCATCGGCAGTAAGAATGCTACTGTTTGGAAAAGATATTTTAATTGGATGAATGAAATGTAAATTAAAAGAAAATGCAATACAGGCCTTTTGTTCTTTCCGGAGGTGGATGCCGAGGTGCTGCACATTTAGGTGCCATAAAGGCATTTCATGATCAAAACATTTATCCTTCTGAGATTGCAGGAACGAGCGCCGGTGCGCTCGCGGGAGTTTTTTTAGCAAATGGATTCACGCCTGATGAGATCAAAGAAATGTTTATGACTGCATTAAAGCCACACTTACCTGCGTGGACAGGGCTTAAAATAGGCTCGACGGCAATGGAAAATTTAAGGATTTTTTTAAAGAAAAACTTGCGTTATAAATCTTTTGAAGAGCTGACCATTCCATTTTATGTAACAGCGACCAATTTTATAGATGGACGGCAAGTAATATTTAATCGGGGAGAAATCATTGATAAGGTAATTGCTGCCTGTTCAATTCCCATTATATTTCCGCTTGTTCTCATAGATAATATTCCTTATGTTGATGGTGGAATATCAAATAATCTTCCCGTCGAGCCTTTTATCGGAAGGCTAAAAGAAGTTGTAAGTATCTATGTCAATCCATTAAAGTTATTCAGCGCACATGTCAATACCGTTGATATTATGGATAGGACTTTACATTTAATTCACCGTGAAATGATTGAAAGATCGGCGGCCGGCTGTTTTGCATATATAGAGCCGCCGGAATTGCATTCAATTGGATTGTTTGATATTCGTAAAATTCCTGACGCATTTGATATTGCCTATAGATATACAAAGGAAGTATTGATATAACAAAAGATGCCCCTTATTGCGTTATGGTTTGTGTTAAGATTTTTAGAATTTGCAATTTTTCTAATTGCAAAAATGTTCTCTGATATATGTTGTATAAATACCCTGATCACAAACCAATATTTCACATTTGGTGTTCCGGTCAAGTTTTTCCGGGGTTAAGGCTTGACGAATCAAAAACTTCATTTTTTTTAAATTCTTAGGCATCACTATCAGCTGACATCCCAGTTTATTGGCTAACCGTGCAATCAAATTTTGGGGATTCGAATCTTTCCGCAGATGAATTCTTACATTTATTTCCTTGTTCTGTTCTTCAATCCAGTTTTTCCAATGCAATAATTTCAACATGATTTTTACAAAATTGTGGGCGTCTGCTGCCGATGACAAAAATTCGTAATCCCTCTTTTTTCGCCAAAAAAATAGCGAATGTTGTTTTTCAATATGCACCAGGTGAATAACCGAATCCGAGGGATAAGCCAACGACACGGCTGCTCGAATCAATGTCACTGTTGCTTTACTAAAATCAATTGGTACCAGTATATTACTATAAAATGTCCTCATGAAATATCCAATTCACTGTTATTTGATTTAGTTACCTTTTTCATGTTAGTTCCCTCCACCCGTTTGAATCATGTGTCAAATATTCATGCGCAGAAGATGCAGATAGATCAGACGCCTTTGTCAAATTTGGTTACGGTTGTAATGTATCCATCCTCATCCGATTTCACTATTCGCCATGTTTTTGCATCATCCAAACGGACAAAATAGACCACAGCATTTCCATTGCTGACTTCAGTCACATGCTTAATGGCTTTATGAGGATATCTTTCTTTTAACTTGTAGATAATATTCAATGGCAGGAATTGTCCATTATAATACCTGATTGTATTCATCAGGCTCCCATTTTTATCGTAATATGCCCTGACTATAAAATTATCTTCCTTAAAACTCACATAATAGTAAGAAGGATAAGTAAACCATTCCACATTTCTTGCATTTGCAAACAAGGAGTGGAATGAACGAAGCACATTTGCATTGATGCCTTTAACCGGGCTGCCAAGACAAGTAAATGATAATAAAACTGCCACACTCAATGCAATTAAAAAACGTGGTTTCATTGTAATTTCTTTTGTGTGAAAAAATATTAGATTCATTTTGTTTTGTTTCCATAGGTGGTTACCCTTGATCCAAAGAAATTTTATCAGAGTTCTGATAAAAGCTGCGTCGTATTGCCGAAGCAGCTTTTTTAACATGAAACTTAAACAAGCTATTTCCTGAAGTCATTAATACCATAGTAATAGATCTCACTGCTTCCGGGATAAATGCCTTCGATCTGGAAATTGCCATTTTGTTTCATTAACGCCCGCTTCAGATCATCAACGTTTTTAACAGGAATACCTGCCACTTTGGTGATGATGAACCCCGGACGCATATTGGTTTGATTACTTATTACTCCATCGCGGATATTGCTCACTGTTAGTCCGCCGTCAATACCCAGCTTGGATGCGTCCTCCTTGTTCAACGGAGTAAAATCAGCGCCCAAAGATTCCACTGCTGCAGTTTCTGTACCCGGAAATATGCCCAGCTTATTTTTAAGCACCGCTTCAACATTCATCTGCTTTGAATCCCGCATAATGGTCAGTTTGATTTTATCACCGGGTTTTTGTCTTGCTACCATTTCGGCCAACTGTGCATCCGAACTGATATCATTGCCATTCATTTTGATGATAGCATCTCCTTTTTTAATCCCGGCTTCGGCCGCTGCTCCTTTCGGATCAACGTCCATCACCCACACTGCGTTGATATTGTCATTAATCCCCAATTCTTTTTTCTTTGCATCATCGAGATTTTCGGGCGCCATGCTGATGCCAAGATATCCTCTCTGAACCGATCCGTACTTCATAATATCATCGACTACTTTCTTCATCAGGTTGGAAGGAATAGCATAAGCATATCCCGCAAAAGCTCCTGTTGGCGATGCGATCGCTGAATTTATAGCTATCAGTTCCCCACTGGTATTCACCAATGCACCTCCGCTGCTTCCCGGATTGACTGCAGCATCTGTTTGAATGAAATCCTCGACGGGAGCCGAACCCTGCGTGTTGATTCCCAGATTTCTCGATTTAGCGCTCACGATCCCCTGCGTAACTGTCACTTCCAGATTTAATGGATAGCCTATTGCCAAAACCCATTCACCCAATTTCACATCGTCTGAATTGCCGACTGAAATAGCAGGCAAATTTTTGGCATCAATTTTCACTAGAGCCAAATCGGTGTTCGGATCAGTGCCGATTACTTTTGCCGTATAATCCTTACGATCATTTAAAGTGACTTTCACTTCCGTAGCTCCACTCACAACATGGTTGTTGGTAACAATATATCCATCAGGACTGATAATGACACCGGAGCCGGATCCCTTTTGATTGGGGACCTGGAACTGCCGGCCATTGTAGCCAAAGAATCTTCTAAAAAAATCATCGCCAAACATGTCTCCGAAAGGATCCTGATCCGGATTGTTATTCTTACCTACCTCTTTGAATTTTATTGTAGTATTGATGTGAACTACTGATGGCACTGCATCCGCAGCCGCCCTTTCAAAATCCACAGGCTGAACGGAACCCGGATTATTGGCAGCATGCAGACCGGAAGAAGTATTGAAAGCAAGATTATTTTTTCTCCTTTCTAAAAAATTCCAACTCCCTTTATTCCCATGTGCAAGTAATTCCAATCCCGCAACTACACAAAAAACACATAGCACTATTACAACGGTATTTCTTTTCATAAATAATAATTTAAATAGTGAAATAATTGTTGCACTAATCTATCATCACACAATTAGAGCCGGATTAAAATCAAATGAATTTCCCGGCAAACCAGGCCACTTGCACTGAACTTTAGATTTTCAATAACAGTATCTTAACTTTTTTTTGTATCCGTCATAGGTCGACAATAAAATAATAAGTTGCCAGGAGCGAATCATTGAGTTCAGAATGATCAATGCCATTGAAAAAATAAAGAGGATTATTTATTTCCGAATGCTGATAAATAAACTGAACAGTTGGATGAAATTCTAAGGAAGAATGATCAGGGTTCAGTCATTAAGAATATTTTACGACCGCGATATGCCCCGGGCTTCTGAGCAGGTCATTGCCAGCAATGTCAATGGCAGCACTGCTTTCCAATATTTTTTCAACAATTGCATCGACCTTGTCCTATATATAAAGGCCGGGAGAGATAATTGATTGTGTTTGTCGGAATCTTCTCTTGAAATTCGGAAACAGGGACAAAAACATAATCCTTTTCTGCCACCAGTAACTTGCAATTGCCATGCATCGCAGCTGTCCAGCTTTCATCGATTCCGCTTGCCAGCATCCCATCCCGCTGTCCATGGGTAATCTGCCATTTTTGGCTCAAAAGGAAGAACAAGGGCAATAGTTGGTAAACATCCTGATAACTCACTTATAATTTGTTTTCGATGGGAAATAGCGGAGATCATCTTAATATGGTTTAGTGAAAGTAGCGCTGGTTCATAGAGGTATTAAAGCATTAAAATCCAATGACGGTTTAGAGCGATAAGTTATCTTTGATTAATTGCCCGCTTGCATTAAATGAGAGTATCCGTTTAGGAAGCTCTCCTTTTGTAACATCAACACGAAATACAGTTCCCTGCCCGCTGACATCTAACCTGAACGCTGAAAGTATAGTCCAGTCCGAATATTTGCCAGACTGTAATTCATTTTTTACAGCTGCGGGAAGGCTGTCAGTCATTATTTGCTTTTCCGTACTGATCCATTTTCCATCCTCCCCGAATTTGGCTTCGCATTTAAGATTATCCATCGAGAAAAAAACCTGGAAATTGGAAAGTTTGTCCTCCCATTCCATATTCTTTGCCCGGGGGAACATGAGGGTAAAATTATTTTTTACAATGGGCGGAACAGCTTTCGACTGACCAAGACCCCGGTTAACAAGGCCCGTAGCCCCGATTAAAAAAAGAAGTATCGTTATTTTTTGAGGATTTATCATTGCCGACAAAATAAATGAAAGAAAAGATTTTCTTCCTTCATTGAAATGCCTGTGCATGATCAATTTTTTTTGTTTTAATGAAAAATCCATTGGAGAAAATTATGCCTTACTAAAATTAGCAGGAGCTCATTAATAAATGATTAAAGTGGAATTAGAAAATTCTTATAAAAAAACAAAACCTGCGCGATGGCAGGTTCTGTTTAACACCGACTCCCCGGTAATCGTCATATTCCAGGCATAACTAACCCTGTTTCCTTTCCAATAATTTGAAAAACTGATCCAACTGGGGAAGTATGATAATGGTCGTGCGCCTGTTCTCTGCACGGCCTTCTGCATTATCATTGGAAGCCACCGGAACATATTCGCTTCGTCCACTTGCTGCAATGTGAGCAGGCGGGAGCCCATATTTATTTTGAAGGATACGTACGACAGATGTTGCTCTTTTCACACTTAAATCCCAATTGTCCAATAGCACACCACGACGATAAGGAACATTATCCGTATGTCCTTCTACCATGAATTCAATATCCGGCTGGTTCTTCAATACCATCGCTACTTTGCCTAACACTTCCTTTGCTTTTTCCGTGACATCATAACTCCCGCTTTTGAAAAGCAGTTTGTCAGAAATGTCAATGTAAACGACTCCTTTGTCAACTTTGATATTGATATCCTTGTCATCTATATTGCCGATCGCTCCTTTCAGGTTTTGCACCAATACCAAATTCAGGGAGTCTTTGCGGGCCATAGCCGATTGCAGGCTTTGAATATATGCATCTTTTGCTCCGATATTATCGAGTGATTTTTTTATACTCTCAGCCTGGGAGCTACTGATCACGGAAAGATCTTCGAGTTGTTTCAGGGCCTGGGTATTGTTTTCCTTCAGAAAGGCAATCTGCTTATCAAGGTTGTCAATCTTATCGGCATCAGCCTTCCTCTGGGCGTTGCAGTCGGTAACCTTATTGTTACAGGAGTTCAGATCATTTTGCAATGCAGCATAAGATTTGTTTAATGCATCGTACTTTTGCTGAACATCCTTGAATTTTTTTGTGCTCACGCAGGCAACCAGAAATAGGGGTATGAGAGCACTAAGTAGAAAACTTTTAATACGCATACTATTAGATTTATTTGTTAGAATTTAATTTTAAAGCCAATCTATTCAGCGCGGCCCTATCCGACTTTATACATCCTGGTTGTCGAATTGATATAATCCATCGGGCTAAACGCGTTATCAAAGATGTCTTTCAATTCATTCAGCTTTTTTTCAGGCACGGCAATCTTTACACTCATGTACGAATCTTTCGAATAGTTTTTCAACAGGCCCTGGTATTTGTCAATATATTCCTGCAGGCGGAAATTGATATTCCCGAATCTCAATTTCAGCGACTGAACATCAAGTAGTGAATAATATATATCTTCTTTCCAGTCCTTGGGTGCTACCGCTCTTCGCCGGGCAACTTTATCACCAGCTTTTTTTCTGATCGTCGTCAGGTATTGATATCTTTTGTCAGCATCATTTTCATGTGTCGGATCATTTACTAATTTTTTAAAACACGTGGGCAGGATCTACTGCCAGGATCTGCAACTTTGAACTGCTCCTTACCAAATCAGAGATATCGAGGTTCGTAATTGACGAAACTTTGGCTTCATCAGGGTTCGCAAGTAATACATCAGCATCCACGTTTTCTGCAAACTGAAAAATATCTTTTGCAATATTGTTGCCTGAAATCAGCTTGTGTTCCAATTGACAATTCACATTGCCATGCAGCAAACGCAATGTCTCGATAAATGCATCAGATGCTGATGATCCGTCATACCCGTTTGATTCATTCAATATGGATAAGAAATAGATAGTAACTTTTTTCCTGTTTGCCAGTGAGGGGAGCAGTTGCAACTTACGTCGCGGGAAGAATGAGCGGACAGGTATCACTATTGATTTTATCTTTGTGTGCAATGATCCAGGTTTCATGATAAGCACGGCGCAATGAGATTTTCTGGCGATATTAACAGCTGATACTCTTTTTAATGAAGCCAGCCATTTATGATAGGAATGTTTGGCTACCACTATCAATTCCGGCTTAATTTCCATCGCCTTTTTGACAATGGCCTGTTCAATGGAATGGTTGCGGGCCACATGAATGAATATGTTTATTCCCAGGCAATCGTGTTGGATGTATTCTTTGCACTCTTGCAACTTGAGAGCTGCATCCTCTATTAGCTTTTTTTCACGATTGCTGATAACCGGTATCAGATTCTTAGCAGGTGATTCATCTCTTCCATCACCTGGTTTTATAACATGCAATAAATGAAGGGCGACTTCTTCACCTGTTTCTGCCAGTTGAACACCTTTTTTAATTGCCAGCTCAGTGTTAATAGTAAAATCGACAGGAATTAATATGTTACGAAATAAGTTTGCCAATGTTAAATCGTTTAGAAGTACATGTAAATATTGGCGGACTGGATTAGTATATCATTAGAAAGAGATTAGAATCCTGTAATAAAATTCTTTTAACAATCCTATTTAAAAATTCTATGTATCGGATCGCGTAATTTGCGTTTGAAATGCAAAAGTTCTGTTAATCAGCTTGGCATTTGTTTTTTATAATGTTCCGGTATGGGAGACAAAAAGATTCTGATTGTTGAAGACGAGATAAAAATTGCGGATACTTTACAGGCCGGTCTCAGGGAATGCGGGTATTATGCAGAAGTTGCCTATGACGGAAAAGTTGCAGAAAAATTTTTGACAAATCGTTCTTATGACTTGATCATTCTGGATGTCAATCTGCCTGGTATGAATGGATATGACCTGTGCAAACTGGCCCGTATAAGGCATCCTAGTCTTCCTATTATGATGCTAACGTCGATGAGTACACTAACCGACAAAATAGAAGGATACAATGCTGGCACAGACGATTATTTGGTAAAACCTTTTGAATTCCGTGAATTGATAATGAAAATCCGGGCTCTGCTTAAAAGAAGCCTGGTAGAAAATCTTCCCGTAGGTAATATTTTGAAAGCAGCGGGTCTTGAAATGAATCTCGATAGCAAAGAAGTCAGACGTGATGGTCAGACGATTTATCTTACTGCAAAAGAGTTTCAACTCTTGGAATACATGCTCAGAAATAAAAACAGGGTTGTATCCAGGGCAGATATTGCAGTGAATGTTTGGGATATGGATTTTAATGCCAACACCAATGTGATCGATGTCTATGTTAGTTATCTCAGAAGCAAAATTGACAAAAATTTCCCGGAGAAGATGATACAGACGCATGTAGGAATGGGTTATATTCTTAAAGAGAATTAACAGAATGTCAGTAAGAACACGTATAACAATCCTCTTCGCAACCATTGTCCTTGGCATCCTGATTTTAGTTTGCGGATCTGTTTACTATTTTTCTTATTCGAACAGGTTGAATAATATTGAGACAAGACTCACCAACTGGGCCATCACAACCGGCAAATTGCTCAGTCAGTCAGGAACTTTTAATCAGCAGCTTGTGCTCAAGATCGATGCTTCAACCGTATTGGCCATGCAAAACAAATCGGTACAGGCTTTTGATCAGGCTAACCGCCTGAAATTCGTATATATTGATGACAGCAGTGATCTTATTAAAATCGATAAAAAAATCCTAGACGAAGCCCGAAAGGGAACTAATGTATATTTTAGAAATGGTGACCGGGAAGGGATTGCCCATCATTACGCAAATGGTGATTTTAGTGTGGTTATGGTGGCGCTGGCCAATGACGTGGAGGGCAGAAAGAAACTTAAACAGCTTCAGTACATCCTATTATTCAGTTTTGCAGGGGGGATTTTAATTGCAGTATTGGGCGGTTATATCTTCTCAAAAAGGCTGCTGACGCCGTTGCGGAAAATAGCGGACGAAGTAAATGAAATCTCTGTCCGGAACCTTGCCCGGAGAATCAAGGCGGGCAATGAAAATGATGAATGGAATTACCTGGCCGGAACTTTGAACCAGTTATTGAACCGGCTGAAAGAAAGTTTTGAAATTCATCGCAGGTTTATTGCCAACGCATCCCATGAATTGTCGACCCCCCTTACTTCTATATCAAGTCAACTGGAAATATCGCTTAATCGAGACCGTGAGGCCAATGAGTACAGAAAGGTCATGGAGTCGATTCATCAGGATGTCAGGAAACTCAACAGACTAACCCAAACCCTGCTGGAATTTGCGAGGGCCTCAGGCGACCCGGGAGGGATTGACATAGACCTTGTTCGGGTCGACGAGATACTGCTTGCTCTTCCGGGTGAAATTACAAAATTGAATAAATCCTATTTCGTGGCCCTCGACTTCGAACGGTTGCCCGAACAGGTCGAAAAATTATTGGTATTCGGGAACGAAGAACTGCTTTTCTCTGCTGTTAAAAACATTGTCTTAAACGCATGTAAATATTCCGATAACCATTTGGCAAGGGTAAAATTATTTTATGAAGCAAGTATCATATCAATCGTGGTTGAAGATGATGGAAAAGGAATTGATCAGAAAGAAATCGATAATATATTCCAACCGTTCTATCGTGTTGAAGTAAATCAAAATAATGCGGAAGGATTTGGTCTTGGCCTGGCACTTTCACAGCAAATTGTAAAACTACATAAGGGGCAAATAAGCATAGATTCAAAAGTGAATTTTGGAACGACGCTGGTTATACAATTGCCCTCTGCAGGTAACCAATCCAGATCCTTCACGATCTGATGCCCGGGTTTAATCGGCAGTTCAATTTTCTTCCCTTATCATATACCCCATTCCAATATGGGTTTGGATCAATTTTTTTTCAAAGTTCTTGTCAATTTTATTCCTTATATAACTGATGTATACATCAATCACATTTGTTTTCGTGTCAAAATCGATATCCCATACATTGATCGCCAGTTCTTTCCTTGATACAAGCCTGTTTTTGTTTCTCATAAGGTATTCCAAAAGCCTGAATTCCCTGGCTGTCAAAACGATCATTTTGCCGCCTCTTATCACTTCCCCCGAATCGAGATTTACCCTCAGGTCTGCGACTCTCAAAATATTTTCGGGATTCGCAAGCTCATGTGATCGGTGTTCCAACAAGTCGTTTATTCTGAGTAGTAACGATTCCCACTCGAAAGGCTTTGCAATGAAATCACAAAAAGGGGGATCATGCCCTTCCGGTTTTTCAGTGGCTTTGATGGAAGAAAAGATAATGATGATCGGGATTAAGCCATTTTTTTTCCGGATAGTTGCAAATAGTTCGAAGCCCATAGTTCCCGGGAGATCTGCATCAAGAACTATCAGGTCGAAGGCTTTTGTAGTAAAAAACTGGTATCCGATTTTTGTATCGTAAGCAACCTCAGCATAAAAACCGTGTTCAGAAAGACTTGTTTTTAATGCATCAGCTAAACTCTTCTCTTCTTCAATAATTAATATTCTTCTTCCCATAATTTCCCTTTAAAATCAGAAAGACCTATTTCTCATCTTATATGAGCCGCTTCGTTTCACTAATGTCAATATTTGTTTCTTTCAATTTAGTGGATATCAGTAAGAATTATTCACTCAGAAAAAATTTTAATTCCACTTTAATATTTTACTAATGATGGTTATTTATTTTGAGAATCAGGAGTAAGGGCAGTATCCTTTATTAGAATAATGGTGGGTTTGTTCAGGAAAATATTAGTGCCGCTGGATTTTACAATCAATTCTGACATTGCGATTAGTAAGGCAATGGATCTGATCGACAGTGAAGCCGGGGTGATTAGCCTCGTGCATGTTAGAAAACCGGTGTTTGCTTTCAGCAAACTATTAAGTTCCGGAAATATGGAGACCACAGTTGCAGAAATATATACGGAGTCTGAAATTCAGCAAAAACTGGAAGGATATAAATTGCTGATACAAGATAAATTGCCTGGTCTTCTCATTGAAACAGGCAATTATGAAAATATGATCGTTCAAAAAGGGATCATCCGATTTTCCCGGTTATTTGCCCCTGATCTCATTATTATTGGCAGGCGAGGAAATAAGCGGTATTTGCCATTAAGAAGGCAGATTTCTCCCGGACACATCGCAAAAAAAACCAACTGCCCGGTACTGACAATTAAACCCGGTGCCGTAGCAACCAAAATCAAAGACATAGTATTGCCCATAACCAACCGGGTCCCTGAAAGGAAATTAGATCTGGCAATAAGGATTTCGAAAAAGTTTAACGCAAAAGTTCATTTGGTGGCTTTTCCTATCAATCACCGATCTGAAAATAATGGGGACGGAACACTCATTGAGTGCTTTCACAAAATAAAAGAAAAGATCCCTTTGCTTGTCAGGCTTGCTCCGCTCGAAGGTAGTAGCCTGGTCAGGGCAACACTATCCTACGCCGAATTCATCAACGCGGATATGATCCTGGCTAATCCACCGGCAGAAAGCAGTGTGCTGTCAGTTGTTGGGAAGAGGCATTTGAGTGATATGTTGCTCAGTACATCACATATTCAGATTATGGACATTATCCCTTATTCCACCTCCAAAGAAAACTGACCGATCTACTGGATATCCGGGTTTTCTTTTATTCCACAGCGATGATTTAATCCTTTTCAATCAAAAAAATTTAAAATAATTATTCTAACGCCATTCTAATATTTTCTTAATCCTGCTACAATATGTTCGTCAGCGGTATTGATTCACGAATCGAAGCCGATGCATGATCATAGCAATGGCTACAGATGAAGATCCGGAATATTTTATCGCTAAATCATAAATTTTTCATATGTGCAGATTCAAATTTATTCTTATCGGTCTTACAATTAGTTTTTTCATTTTTGCTTGCAACAGCAGCAGTAACACATCCTCCGCAGACACTGTAAAATTACCTATTGCAGACACAAGCGCCAAGCGCCATGCAGATTCTTCCAAAATGATCGCACCATTGCCGGCAGTGCCCAAAGGAGCAAAAGTGTATTTTGAAAACCTGAAGAATGGAAGTGTCGTTCATTCACCTTTTGAAGTCGTGATGGGAATCAAAGACATGAAAGTAGAACCCGGAGGCGCCGTGGTTGCTGGTGCTGGTCACCACCATTTGCTGATCGATGCAGGTGATTCGGTTGCAACAGGCGAGGTCATTCCAAAAGACGATCATCATCTTCATTTCGGTAATGGTCAAACGAAAACAGAAGTAACACTTCTGCCCGGGGAACACAGACTGACATTGCAGTTTGCAGATGGAATTCATCGTTCATACGGAAAAAGGTTGGCTGCGACAATCAAAATTGTAGTCAAGTAGGGATACAATTTCGTTTCCTGGTAAGACAGAGAACTTGGACATCATTTGAAACATTTTTACTGAATCGCATCGTCTGCGTCTTTAAACTCAGTTTATGAGGGTGCAATAGTTAAAATGTCTTACGCTTTGTTTTACACTTTTTGAAATAAGAAAATACCGACCCGGCTTAATATTATTTTTAGTGGTAAATATGCAGCTGGTTGAAATGAATTTTCACGTATTTTCCCATGTGGAAAATATTTTTATAATTTTTAGTTCCTGACGAGATAAGACTAACTTTTTTGAAATACCAGCAGTGGTATGCTAGTAGTGAACGATAATTGTTCTGCTTTGCTTGGCAGAAAAAGCTTTTCAAGCAAACTCTTATGTTGATCCGTAAACATGACAATCATTGAAGGGTTTGATTTATTGAATATATTTCGAAGGTTTTTTAGAAGTGACTGATTGAAATCCCTTCGTTCAATTTTCAGTCCGACTTTATAAGAGGGTTTTTCGAGAGACAATTTTTTGAATGCTTCTTTGCCGGGCATGACTTCGCCGGGCCAAGCCAGATGAACAATATCTATTTCGGCTTTGAGCGGTCTTGCAAAGCGCTCCACTTTTTTCAGCTCTACTGCATAGTCCTGGAAATCGCTTGCGTATAATATACGTTTGATCTTCTTTTTCCTATAATGCTTTGGCACTACGATTACCGGGACTTCAGATTTTGTTATGAGATTTCCGGTGTTTGTGCCGAACAGTTTTTTAATTTTTCCGGCCCCGTGAGTGGCGATGCAGATATAGTCAATATTACTATGCTGTTGGCAATAATCTGTAATAGATATGTCGGCAGAAATGCCATGTATTGCAACGCAGGAATATTTTCCGGGCTTGCAATGCATGGTTTTGTATAAACCTGAAACGAAACGCTTCAATTCTCTGGTGGCATTTCGCTCTTCAACTTCGATGTTTGGCTTGTATTCTTTGCCGGGCGGGTTTGCCACATGAACTGCATTGAAAAAAATCAATTCAATTTTTTGTTGCATTGACCATTGAATGGCAAATCGCATACCTTTTTTAGAATTGTCTGAAAAGTCAGTTGGTACAAGTATCCTAAGCATAAGTTTTGCATAAACCTAAAATTATGCTGCCTCATTCATATTGATAATTGTCATTAATTACTATGATTCTAGTAAGTAAGGCTTCGCTCCCGCTTATTTATATTGTAATTTTAAATCAATACTTCACATGCAAGGGTTCAGGGCTAATTTTTTACCTACTTCTTTAAGATACCTGCAATTCATTTTCATATCGCTGGTCTTATTGTATTTTGGAAAAACGCTTTTTGTCCCTCTGTTGTTCGGTCTTCTCGTGGCATTTCTCGCATACCCGGTATGTAAATGGCTTGAGTCAAAACGCTGGAAAAGGCCGTTTGCAATTAGCGTGGTGATTTTTGTTGTGGTGCTGATATTTTTATTTTTATTGTTGCTATTAATTTATGAGCTGAATATATTTTTACATGATCTTCCCCTTATCACGAACAAACTGAAAGCCCATGCACCCGGCATTCAGCAATGGGTGATGAATAATACAGGAATGAATTTTGATACTCAGTTAAACTGGTTTAATACATTGGTCTCAGGGGCACAAAATGGTTTAAGCAGCTATTTGAAGAGTCTATTTAATGCAACCGTCTCTACTATTTTTATACTGATCATGATTCCGGTATATGCAAGTTTATTTTTGTATCACCGGGAAACTTTTGTGAAATATCTTCAGTCGCTTTTCGGGCAGATCTATCACGATGAACTTCAACAAATACTTCGGCGCTCCATTCTCACCTATTTCCATTTTGTAAAGGGTACTTTCTTTGTTTACTTAATAGTAGGAGTATTGAACAGCATCGGTTTGTTGTTACTGGGAATACCTCACGCCATACTGTATGGGATGCTTACTGCATTCATGACGATCATCCCATATATAGGTATCCTTATCAGCGCTTCAATGCCTGTAACTGTTGCGCTCATTACTAAAGATTCGCTTTGGAATCCCGTAGGAGTAGTATTGCTGTTTACTTTCGTTCAATATCTCGAAGCCAATGTAATTTTCCCGAGAGTTGTAGGCGCGCAACTTAACCTGAGCACCTGGTCGACACTTGTAGCAATCATTGCAGGCACCCTTTTATGGGGAGTTGCGGGAATGATACTTTTTATTCCAATGCTTGCTATTCTAAAAATAGTAAGCGATCAGGTCGAAGGATTAAAATCGATAAATATTTTATTAAATAGGAAGGAAGGTTATCAAGGCCGGGCAGCTGCTTCATCCGTGAATTGTTGATTGTAATTTTTTATGCAGGAACAAAAATCTGATACCATAATATTTACAGGACTTAAAAATTCCGACCTGGCCGGCCTGATCAACCAATTCGGAAAAAATATCTTCAGGCGGGAAAAGCAGAATAGGATTTTTCGCATTATCTGGGAAGTTTTGAAAGAGCCTATGTTTTTGTTGTTGTTTGCAGCCTGCTCTCTTTATTTTATCCTGGGTAAATCAGACGAAGGCTTTTTGATGCTTTCCGGAATGTTTTTCGTAGCAGCTATCTCTGTCTTCCAGGAATTGAAAAGCTCGAAAGCACTCGAAGCATTAAAGCAATATACTGAACCGAAGGTTACTGTAATCCGTGATGGGAATGAACAGGTCATACTTTCAGAAAACCTTCTACCCGGAGATATCATGATACTGGAGGAAGGGAACAGGATTCCGGCAGATGCAGTCGTAATTCAGTCAAACGATCTAACTATCAATGAATCGATTCTCACTGGAGAATCAGCCCCTGTTGATAAAAGTATTCTCCCGGAGCAAAACAAAATTTTCCAGGGAACTACTATCAATTCCGGTAAATGTTATGCCAGGGTGACTTCAACAGGAAACAGAACTGTATTGGGAAAGCTGGGCAAAGCTGTCGATGTTATAAGTTCTTCAAAAACTTTGTTGCAAGAAGAGATCAGCCGATTTATAAAGATTATGGCCACATTCGGGTTTACTGCTTTTTTGATGATATGGCTGATTAATTATATTAAAAACGGCGACCTTTTACAAAGCTTGCTTTTGGGGCTTACGCTCGCCATGTCTGCAGTGCCTGAAGAAATACCGGTGGCTTTCTCTTCATTCATGGCATTGGGAGCTGTTAAAATGGCAAGGCTGGGTATTATCACTCGTCAGGCTGAAACCATAGAGAATTTAGGTGCAGTGAGTGTAATCTGCCTGGACAAAACCGGTACCATTACCGAGAACAGGATGCAGGTAAAAAAAATTTATGATTATGAAACAAAGACCATCACGGATTTCGATCAGCAACAAAGGATTCAAAAATTCAGGGTCTTGCGATATGCGAGGCTGGCAAGTGAACGGGCTCCATTTGATGCTATGGAAAAAGCTATAGTGGAAGCTTTCCAAAACCATGTTCCAGGAAACAATTACGAGGCTTTCAAAATGGTTCACGAATATCCTTTGGGTGGTCAGCCTCCAATGATGACACATGTATATGCTTATGAAGATATTCAATTAGTTGCTGGGAAGGGCGCTCCTGAGAGAATACTACGTATATGCAAAATGAAAAGACATGAAAAAAATGAAATCGAGAAAATTATTAATGAGATGGCTTCTTCAGGTTACCGGGTACTGGGAGTTTGTAGCTCAATAAATCATTCCGGACTATATCCCGATCAACAAGATGATTTCAATTGGCAATTTGAAGGTCTTGTAGCATTATATGACCCGCCTAAGGCTAATGTCAGTGATGTATTCGCGAAATGGCACCATGCAGGGATCAATATCAAACTGCTCACGGGAGATTTTGCAGAAACTGCAAAGAATATTGCCGGCGTTTCAGGAATTAGTCATCATGAGCAATTCATTTTAGGAGAAGAGGTGATGCAGCAAAGCCCTGCAGTATTGCAGGAAACGGTGAAAAATATTAACATTTATGCACGCATGTTTCCTGAGGCGAAATTGAAAGTAGTGGAGGCTTTAAAGGAGAATAAGGAAATTGTTGCGATGACTGGCGACGGTATAAATGACGGACCAGCACTCAAATCAGCACAGATAGGCATTGCCATGGGGAATAAGGGATCTGAAATAGCAAAGGAAGCTGCTGATCTGATAATTACCGACGACAATCTCGATATGATTACAGAAGCTATTCGCCATGGAAGAAAAATATACAACAACTTTAAAAAAGCAATTCGTTACATAATATCCATTCATATCCCCATAATTCTTACGGCATCCCTGCCTCTGATTTTAGGATGGAAATTTCCTAATATTTTTACACCAATTCATATCATTTTCCTTGAACTGATTATGGGCCCAACATGCTCCATTTTTTACGAACGTGAGCCAGAGGAACTTAATATTATGCATGAGCCGCCAAGAGCGAGGAGCCAAAATATATTCTCCTGGAAGGAATTACTCATAAGCATCATTCAGGGACTTGTCATTGCATCCGCATTGCTGAGTCTTTACTACTATTTCATGTCACACGGCTATTCTATTGAATATGTACGTACCGTTATTTTTACAACACTTATCTTAAGCAATGTTTTCCTGACTTTTGTCACTCGGTCATTTAAAGAGACTTTTCTTAAAACCATGCATTACAAAAATTCACTTGTGCCCTATATAATTTTAATTTCAGCAGGTTTTCTTGCCTCAATCTACTTTATCAATCCATTGCAATTTCTTTTTCACATGACACATATTTCGGCATTCCATTATCTCATATGTGTAATTGCCAGTCTCATCTGCACGTGGTGGTTTGAACTGTACAAGGCTATATCGCCCTTTAATCAATTGAAATAATTTTTTCGTTTTTCACTCATTGTGGTATTTACGCGAGGATTTTTCAATTTTTATGAACCATTTTTTTTAGAAGACCTGATACTGATAGCGTATTCTAAAAATGCAGCTATTCAAAAATTATTTCGGGCTTGAATCATTCGTTGCGACAAGATTGATATTAATGTAAAAAATTTATCATTTGGCATATAAAACTTCATAATATTCTTTTGCCAGACGTTTGCTGTCGAATTGGGGAATGATATCATTCATGCTGTGTTTAATGATCTCCAGCCAGTGATCAGGATAATCATAATACATAGGGAGCACTTCCGATTCCAGCAAATGGTAAAGTGCTTCGGCATCGGCTTCGTCCTGCATATGATCTGGTTTAGTCGTATCGCACATTGGTAATATAAATGAATTTATTTTGTCTTTTGCAAACTCCGGCATCCATCCGTCAGGTGTTGATACATTAACTGCCCCATTCATGGCTGCTGTCATTCCGCTCGTACCTGATGCTTCATGTTTGAGCCGGGGAACATTCAGCCATACATCTGCACCGCGTTTTAAGATTCTAGACAATTTCAGCTCATAACCCACAAGGATTGAGCAATTGAAATATTTTTTGCAGACATCTACAATTTTGTCGAATGTTCCGATGCCGGCATAGTCCATTGGATAAGGTTTCCCAGCCCAAATGATCTGAACGGGTCTTTCTTTATTAGTTACCAGTTGATGAAATCTCTCCATATTATAAAAGAGTAAGTCGGGTCGTTTAAATCCGGTAAATCGTTTTGCAAAAACGATCGTGCAGATCTTTTCATTATAAATTTCGCCACATTGATCCGCTACAATTTCGAACAGATCCTGTTTTCTTGCAGACTTTATTTTCCTGAACCGCATGATATTATTTTCTTTCAAAGCTTCATATAGTTCCTGGTCGTTCCAATACTCAAAATCCTGTGCATTCGTAATGGAGCTTATATTGCAAATGCCTTCCTGTTTACCCCACATATTTTGTAATGTTTTCAAATGCAATTTTGAAACACCATTTGCTTTGGATGAAAGCCGTAAAGAGGCCAGTGTGTGGTCAAGAAACTCATCCTGAGTTCGTGTAATGGTCCGTATTTCTGTAATTGGGATTTCTAAAAAGAAACTCATCTTGTCTAATAATGTGATACTTGTTTTCTGGTTGCCGGATTCTTCAGGTGTGTGGTTTGTAAATACCATTCTTTTTTTTACTTCGTCGGCTTTTTTATACTTATTATATAAATAAAAGGCAAGAGGCAGCCCGTGCGATTCATTCAAATGATAGATCTCCGGTTCCCAGTTTATTAATTCCAATAAACGTGCGCCTCCTGCGCCCAGCAGAATTGCGGCAGCAATTTTTGTTTCCGGGTTTGAGTCATATAACTTATGAGAGATCGTTTTGGCAAGGTAATCGTTTTCAGGGAGGTCAGTGGATAGGAAAAACAGGGGAACAGTTTTGAATATTTCAGGATGGAGATAATAAGCCGTAACCCATACATCGTGCCCCGACACTTTGATGATGAATTTTATGCCGGTTTCTTCCAGGAAGCCATATTGTTTTTCTTCAAACAAAACATCCATTGTCTGGTCCTGCTTACGTACCTGGTCATAATAACCATATTTCCACAGAATGCTGATGCCAACCATATTTTGGCGCAACTGAAACGCACTCCGCATATGCGATCCGGCCAGAAACCCCAGTCCTCCTGCATAGGTTTTCAATGGTTGATGAATTCCGAATTCCATGGAAAAATAAGCTACTTTTTTTTGAAAAGCGGGATCGAATGTATAAGGATGGCTGAATGAAAAACCCATAGCTATATTTCTTATCAGTATACAACTATAGTTGTATCCACATTTTTTGCCGTTTTTTTTGTTTTGGGTACATGTAAACATAAAACTCCCGAGCGGTATTCGGCACTCGCAAAACCGGGATCAGCGTTTTTAGGCAAATGAATTTTCCGGTTGAAACCTTCATATTTAAATTCATTTGACTTCTGCTTTTCCTGCTCAGGAGAATCATAATTTTTTCGTGCAGCAAAAACGGATAGTGCATGCTTACAGGCATGAACCAGAATTTGTTCTCTTGTCATGCCTGGTATCAATAATTCAATCCTAAACTCTTCCGGTAGTTCGGAAATATTTACTACCGGGTGAGAAATATATTTTTTCCCTGCCTGCTTCAATTCTGCTATCATTTGTTCTTCGCTCAGAAGCGGAACATACTCACCCGGATAAATGGTGCAATGTTCATTGTGGATTTTTTGTTTCATATAATTACACGCCCAAATTATAGCAGGCCTGCTCTTTAGCCTATGACGAAAATAAGTTTGTTGGCTGATGTTAATCATAGTATAAAGCCTATCAGGATTTGCCAGATCTGCAAGGCAAATAAACTGGGTCAATGAATAATAATTGTGAATGCCGGATGATATCAGGCACATTCATGATCCAATTCAAACAGAAAAATGGTTATAATAATAATTAGAATGTGGAGGGAGTCAAGACTTTGGCAATTATAAAGAAATAAGACTCCGGCTTCTAATATGCTTATTGGAAATAGGATAGATGTAAGTATTTAATAACACCAGATTTACAAAAAAAAGGTTAAATTTAAATCATATAATTACAGATTGCCATGAGTGCACAAAGATGGACTGCATTTGAGTCTTTATTCCTTAATGCAACTGTGGGGATTATTATGGTCGATTCTAAGGGGATCATTCATCTTGCAAATCCCTATGCAGAAAATCTTTTCAGATACGGTAAAGAAGAATTGAACGGAAAGCCACTTGGCCAGCTTCTTCCGGAGCACTTGCAGGAAAAGCATACGGATTATCTTACTCGGTTTTTTACAAATCCTCGGGCCCGTTCTATGGGCGCGGGTCTTGAATTATTTGCCTGTAAAAAGGACGGCGAGCTGTTTCCTGTGGAGATCAGCCTGAGTTATTTCCATGATGAAGAAAAAATAATTGCTGTTGCATTTATATCAGATATTACCAAAGAAAGGGAGGCGGGGGAGAAGTTTTTTAAGATTTTTCATGCCAGTCCTGCGGCCATAACATTTTCTGAACTGGAGACCGGAAAGATTATAGATGTTAATGAAAGTTTTTGTCGTATCGTCGGATTTACAACAGAAGAATTAATCGGAAAGACTTCTGCCGAAATGAAATTGTTTGCGGATTCGAAAGAACTGGAAAAGATGGTGCAAATCATTTCTGCCAATAAAAAAATAAGCGCTCATAAAATTGCCTTAAATACGAAAGACCATTTGATCGCCTGGATTTCGCTTTCTGCTGAAACAGTTCAAATCAATGGGAAAAAATTTCTGATAACTACCTATATCGATATTACCGAAAAAAAATTGGTGGAAGAAAATCTGAGGCAGCGTGAAGAAGGGTACAGGCTCATTTTTAATGGAATTGGGGAAGCATTTGTATTGCAGGAAATAATAAGGAATAAGAGAGGAGAAATTATTGATCTTCGTTTCCTGGAAATTAATCCTGCAACTGAAACCTTTTTTGGTAAAACGCGCGATCAGATCGTTGGTCATCTGCGCACTGAATTGCTTGGGCCCCTGTCGAATGAATTGAAGAATATCATTGATCGTGTTGAAACTACCGGGGAAACTGAAACAGGAAGGGACTATATGCCTTTAGTGGACAGATGGTTTGATCGTTCCTTTTATTCACCGGCAAAGGGACAGTTGGTGACAATAAATAAAGATATAACTGAGAATGTGCATGAGGAACAGATGATGGCCTTCCTTGCAAAAGCAGAAGATCGGTTATGGAAGATGGATACGATGAAGGATGGATTGAAAGAAATCCTTTCCACTTCCATAAAGCTAATGGACGCAGACTTTGGAGATATTCAGCTATTCGATCCGAAAACCAAAAAGTTGCACATCGTTGCGGAAAAGGGGTTTGGGAAAGAATTTCTTGATTTTTTTAAAGAAGTATCTGCAGATGATGATTCTGCATGTGGCAGGGCATTCAGAGAGCGTTGTCAAATCGTAATTGAAGATATTCACAATGAACCTTCATTCAAACCTTTTCTGGACATTGCCGAAAAAACGGGATTCCGTTCAGTTCAATCAACTCCTCTTTATGAAAATAATGATGAACCTATCGGAATGATATCAACGCATTTCAGGAACGCCAGGAAATTTAATCCGCTTGGCCTTTCCCATATGGAGCTTTATGCCCGCAAGGCCGAGAGTTTTATTGCGCGGTTAAAGAATTATGAAACTTTGCGGCAAATGAACCTGGAACTGGAAGATAAAATAAAGGAACGTACAAAAGAACTTATTGCATCCTTAGAGCACGAAAAAGAATTGAATGAATCAAAGTCAAAATTTGTTTCTTTTGTTTCTCATGAATTTCGTACTCCTTTAAGTGTTATTCTTTCCAGCATTTATTTTGTCGATAAATACCTGGAACCGCACCAGGAAAGCAAAAGACAAAAACATATAGAACGGATAAAAGATTCTGTAAAAAACCTGACAATACTTTTGGAAGATTTTCTTTCAATTGAAAAATTAGAACTGGGAAAGATTGAAGCGCTAGTCGAGGAGTTTGATCTTAAGGATCTATGCGAGGAACTAACCGATGAGATGATAACTGTGTTGAAAAAAGGTCAGCGGATCCGGCTGCGGTACTACGGAGAACCATTAGTAAAACAGGATAAGAAAATTCTGAGAAATATCCTGCTGAACCTTTTATCGAACGCTGCAAAATATTCTCCGGAAAATAAAGAGTCAAATTTTTCCTGTGATTCAAGGCAGGAAAGAGTTGTGATTAAGGTGGAAGACAAAGGCATTGGTATACCTGAAACTGAGCAAAACAATATTTTCAGCAAATTTTACAGGGCTACTAATACGGCCGGGGTGCAGGGAACAGGCCTGGGTCTGAACATCGTAAAGAAATATGTTGAATTGATCGAAGGGGAAATCGGCTTTACCAGCATTCAAAATGAAGGAACAACTTTCATACTTGAATTTCCTAAAAAATAAATTATACGTATTATTCTCCGGGCTTTGTACTGCAAACGGTCTTTCCGTGACAGAGATATTTGGGCATGCATTTTTCTGAAAGTCGAATCATCACAGATGTACCAGTTTCTGAATATTTTCTTCTTTGTTTTCCATACTTTTTTTACGTTGTTTAATATAACAGGATGGATCTTTCCTGCGACAAGAAAGTGGAATTTACTTACGCTTCTGTTAACAGCTTTTTCATGGTTTGTGTTAGGCATCTGGTATGGATGGGGTTATTGTTTTTGCACGCAATGGCATTGGGAAGTGAGAAAACATTTGGGATACCACGATCAAACATCATCTTATATTCATTTCCTGTTGCTGAAACTTACCGGCATTTATTTTAATCCTGCTCTTGTTGAAAACAGCACATTGATCGCCTTCATTGTGAGTCTTTTTATGAGCCTCTGGCTTAATGCAAAAGACCGCCGGAAAAATAAAAATCATGTTCAAAGCCAAAAATATTCTGGCACCCGAATCAATTAAACTTATTCTTTTCCGCAGCTTTCTTGGTATGCATTAAGCATTTTATAACAGTTTCAATTTTAATAGTCAGTCAGGACGCTGGCAAAAATCCAAATTGACCTCTGTCAGTTTTTTGTTTGATACCTGTCATTTTAAAAAACTTGGAATTTCTTCATATTTATAAAAAATAGGGGGCATATAATATGTTCTTTAGTAAGATTTCCGGAAAAAGAAAATTGCAAGAGGCATTTATCAATATAATTGCAAAAGCTGGATTGCATTTTATCGGAGTACTCAGGAAAGATACATTGGAAATTGTCTTTGTGAATGAACCGGGTGTCGGGTTATTCGGTTATAAAAGAACTTCTGAATTAATTAGCAAGTTTGCACCCGAACTAAGAAAAAAAGAAATAAGCGATCTTGAAATCCTGAAAGTAAACGAGATTATTCATGCAAAAGGATATTACTCCGACGAAGCGGAATATGTAAGCAAAGATGGAATTATTTTTTGGGGATCACTTCAGCTTAATCCGTTTTCGGAAAATGGAACCGATTATTTGCTGGCACAACTGGAGAAAATTGACAGGGTTAAGTATGCAGAAAGGAAATTATTTGGTGAGAAGGATCGTTTTGGCGTGTTAATGGATTGTGCATCTATAGGAGTTATTATTGTAGACCGGAATGAAGAAATCGTGATCGCGAACCCATCTGCACTGAAAATGTTCGGTTATGAAAACGGAGAACTGGTTTCAAAGAAACTGGGAACACTTATACCCGATAAATTCCAGGGTAAGCATATGGAATATCATCGTGCATTCTTCACGAATCCGGAAAACAGGCCTATGGGAACGGGGGGCGATTTGTTTGCAAAACGAAAAGACGGGACAGAGTTCCCTGTTGAAATAAGCCTTGGAACTTATTCTATCGAAAATGAAATGTTCGCAATTGCGTTTGTGTCTGATATTACTCTCAGGAAAAAAGCACAGGAGCAGATAATCAATTTAAATAAAGAGTTGGAGCAGAAAGTAAAACAAAGAACAGACGAACTTGCTTTAACGATAGAAAAACTTGAAAGCCAGGTAAAGGAAACAGAGGAAACTGAAGCAGCAGCCAGGGAGTCTCTCGATAAGGAAAGACAATTGAATGAATTGAAATCCAGGTTTGTTACTATGGCATCACATGAGTTCAGAACGCCATTAAGCACGGTATTATCGTCTACTTATTTATTGCAAAAATATATAACCGCCGAAGATCAACCCAAAAGAGAAAAACATATAGCCAGGATTATTTCGTCCGTAAATCTGTTAACGGATATCCTGAATGATTTTCTAAATGTCGGGAAAATTGATGAAGGTAAAATTGAGCCGAAATATTCGTATATTAGAATATCGGGTTGCGTTAATGCATTGATCAATGAAGTTTTGGCTGTCCGAAAAGAAGGGCAACAAATCATTTATAAGCATGAGGGCAGCGACGTGGTTTGGTTTGACGCCGCCTTATTGAAGCACATTTTAATGAATCTCTTGTCGAATGCAATTAAATTTTCAGTAGAAGATTCGGAAATTCTTATTGAAACGACACACCAGGATTCATTATTTACATTACGTGTAAAAGACCATGGCATAGGAATTTCAAAAAAAGACCAGGAACATTTATTCGAACGTTTTTACAGAGCTTCGAATGTAAACAATATTCAAGGCACCGGATTGGGACTGCATATTGTTTTAAAATATACAGAACTATTAAAGGGCCATATTCATTGTAACAGCGATTTAGGAAAAGGCACAGAGTTTATATTAAGTTTTAAACTTGATCACGAACATGAAAAAAATTCTGATCATCGAAGACAATGAAATCCTTCTTGAAAATATTGCTGAAATACTGAAATTATCAGATTATGATGTTGTTCTCGCCAAAAATGGGAGAGAGGGGATTGAAATGGCCACAGCGGAAAAACCAGATATGATTATTTGCGATATTATGATACCAGAGATGGATGGATATGAGGTACTGGCTTTTTTGAATAATAAAATTGATACAAGGGATATTCCTTTTATTTTTCTCACTGCAAAATCAGAAAAAAACGATTTTAAAAAAGGGCTGGAGTTAGGAGCAGATTTTTATCTTACCAAACCTTTTGACGGGGCCACGCTTTTGACTGCGGTAGAAAACGTTTTAAAAATATAAATATCATGGGAAGCCTTTGATTCTTTTATTTTAGTAAACTATTCCTTTACATTCTTAACATATTTAGTGAATTCGGATTTTATCCCTTTAAAACCTTCTTTCATTTTTTTAAATTCCTTCCGTAATTTTTGTTGTCTCATTATTACTTTGTGGAACAAATCGCCATCCTCATACAAGTCTCTTACCAATAATTTTTGCTGATCTGCAATTTCTATCCTGAAGGATCGTACTGTTTCATCTTCTTTTATAAAAAGATTTTGAAAATTTTCTGTTATTTCGAGAACATCGTAATTAGTTCTGTCAAGGGTGCTTAAAAATTCGGCTAAACCTGTCTTGAGCTCCGAATTCTCTTTTGAAATAAAGCCCAGGGCCTGTTTCCAGTTTTCATTTTCAATCAATAACCGGTTTATGATGCCATCTTTTGACATGGAGATTAATTTAGTTTGAAGTAAATCACACGCCCTAAAAATAGAAATTCATATATTTTTTTTAAAAAACTTTGGTCACCATTCAATGTGATACTGGTCATCCGTGTTTTTAATTGAAATAGAAGGCAATTTTATAATTCAAAACTATTATCATTCTATTTTATGATATCTGTCATTTTTTGCCCGGAAACAACCCGCTAATTTTAAAAAAATCAAGGAAGTCTATTTTATATATTATTTCAGAAAAAAATAATCCAATGGGAAAAATTTTTCAGGGTAAAGTTGCTTTAGTTACTGGTGCCAGCTATGGCATCGGACGTGCTGCTGCAATTGCGTTTGCGCAAAGAGGTGCAAAATTGGTTATAGCAGACTATAAGGAAGATAAAAACAATGAAACCCTGCAGGGTATTAAAAATGCGGGAAGTGAAGGAATTTTTGTTCAATGCGATGTTTCAAAAAGCAATGAAGTGCAAATATTAATAGATAAATGTATTACAACATACGGGCAGTTGGATTTTGCTTTTAACAATGCCGGTGTAGAGGGCACTCAAGGTCTAACACATGAATGTACTGAGGAAAATTGGGACAGAACTATTTCCATCAATCTGAAAGGAATCTGGCTATGTATGAAAATGGAAATTCCGGAGATGCTGAAAATAGGGAAAGGGGTGATTGTAAATTGCTCATCTGTGGCCGGTCTAAATGGTTTTATCAATTTACCTGCTTATGTTGCCTCCAAGCACGGCATAGTAGGGATAACTAAAACTGCGGCATTGGAATATGCGCAAAAGGGTATCCGTGTAAATGCGGTTTGTCCGGGAGTGATTCACACAGCTATGATTGACAGGCTCACCGGAGGTTCTTCTGATGCAGAAAAACAATTTTCAGGCATGGAGCCTGTTGGGCGAATGGGCAAACCCGAAGAAATAGCCGAAGCTGTAGTATGGTTATGTTCCGATGCCGCTTCGTTTGTTACGGGTGTGCCATTCCCTGTAGATGGTGGATTTGATGCAGGATAGTAAATACAGATTTTGAAATGGAATGATTGATTTAAAATATAGAGGAGGTCATTATTTTTCAAGAGAACCCGAAAATATATTTTATGCCAACGAAAAAAAAGCCGGAAGCACCATCTGAACCTCCGTCACCGGAAATAAAACCGGTAAAAGAGCCGGAGAATCCGGTTGCACCCGAAGAAGATCCGGATATGATTCCTGATAAGGAGCCAGTTGAAACCCCTCCATACGAGATTCCTCCACCGGGAGAAGGGTCCTGATATATAAAACAAAGATTATGATCAAAGAAGCGAAAGAAGTTAATTATACTTTGCTGAATGTATCAAGTGATGCATTCAGGAATAATGAAGCAATACCTTCAAAATATACATGCGATGACAGGAACATTAACCCGCCGTTGACGATAGAACATATTCCTGAGTCGGCAAAATGCCTGGTGATTATTGTAGATGATCCGGATGCGCCAAAGGGAGATTGGGTGCATTGGGTAATGTGGAACATTCCTGTCACACATCATATCAAAGAAAATGAAGCGCACGGTATCCAGGGAATAAATGATTTCAACAAACATCAATATGGAGGCCCATGCCCGCCAGGAGGAACACACCGTTATTTTTTTAAAATATATGCGCTGGATTGCCTGCTTGCAATACCTCCTTCTTCAAGAAAAGAAGATGTTGAAAAAGCTATGAGTGGCCATGTGCTTGCTTTTGGCGAATTGATCGGGTTATATTCAAGAAGATAAAATGAAGAACAAGATCAATCGCTAAGGAATTGTCGAAGATACATTTCAGGGCGCCGACCGGAAATCTGAGATCAATGATTTCTTATAATAATGAAATTTTAGCGTATTTTTTT
>DATJXY010000022.1:0-5270 GCA_035499855.1 Puia sp.
TTCCTGTCTCAGATGCGCAGCTACAGCGAATGCCAATCGTACATACATGCCGCTGGAATATCTTTTTACCGGTGTATCAATGAATTCTTCTACGCCGGAAAAAGATACGATTTCATCAAATTTTACCGTGATTTCTTTCTTCCTCATGCCAAGGATAGCTCCATTCAAATAAATATTTTCTCTTCCGGTCAACTCAGGATGAAAACCTGTTCCTACTTCCAATAGACTGGCGATCCTTCCCTTAATCCTCACTTCACCTTTGGTAGGCACGGTTATTCGACAAAGAATTTTCAATAATGTGGATTTGCCAGCACCGTTTTTTCCAATGATACCTACCACATCGCCCTGTTTAATTTCAAGAGAAATATTGTTCAATGCCTGAAATTTACCACCATGCATACGCCGCAGATCTGCTCCTATCTGTGAATTCGGATCCTCCCTGTTCAACAAACGGCTTAGGCGACTCTGTACATCACGATACAGGGTCCGGTGACTGATTACACCAAGTTTGTACTCTTTAGTCAGGTTGTCGATTCTAATAACGGTATCGGACATGCGAAAATAAGGTTCAAATGGTATCCATAAATGTTTTTTCCACCCTGTTGAATAGCATGATGCCGGTTGTGAGAACCACCAGGGTGATTATCCAGCCGGAGCTGTATAATTCCCAGTTTATTTTATCCATGCCAAATACAATGCTCCTGAAAGTTTCTGCCACTGAAGCCATGGGGTTAAGATAAAACAACCATTGCCATTTTTCAGGAACCCTGCTAAGCGGATATACAATGGGCGTGGCATACATCCATAATTGCACGCCAAACACAACTGCAAAACTTAAATCCTTATATTTTGTTGTAAGGGAAGAAACGATAATGCCGCAGCCCAGCCCGAATAATCCCATTTCCGCAATCAGGAGCGGGAAAATAAAAATGGTAAGCGACAAATGGAGATGGAAATCATGAATGAATAAATGATATATTAATATTACAAGAAATAAAAATAACTGGATACAATAAGTAATCAGGCTGGATAAAACAATTGATATAGGAACAACAAGCCGGGGAAAATAAACTTTCCCGAATACAGCTGAATTGGTAATAAAGCTTGCAGAGGTTTTATTTAAACAGTCAGCGAAATAATTCCAGTTCACGATCCCCGATAAATAAAATAATTGCATGGGTATGCCTGTTGTTGTGGGTACCTGGGCGATTTTCCCGAAAACAATTATGAACATAACCATTGTAAAAAGGGGTTGGATCAAAAACCATAAAGGCCCTAAAATAGTTTGTTTGTAATAGGCAACAAAATCTCTCCTGACAAACAGAGCAATCAGATCACGATAATGCCATATTTCTCTGAAATTAAAATCAAGCCATTTTTTTTCCGGCCTGATAATAATATCCCAGTCCTCTTCCAGATCGATCTTAGTTTCCATAGTTAGCCATCCTTTTATAAAATTTCTTTATCGCCTCCTGTTGTTCAAAAATATTACAAAACTCAGATTGATCTTTTTCCAGAAAAGCTTTTGTCTGTAAATACAATCCGGGCTTAAAATCCATGTCGACCCGGTCATCGAGTTCTACAGGTTTTATTTCGACTGAGCCGATTTCCTGCACCTGTAATTTTTCTATCGGTTTGAAGATGTAGCGGTGTTTTCTCGTAAGCATTTCGATTACCCATCTTCCGGGAGCTTCCCAGTTAGCATTGTAGGAAAACAAAGCTCCGCGCTCGCTGACACCTGCGCCCGCAAATACTGAAGAAGCCGGATGCCAATTTAATCCTCCTTTTGCATAGGTAGAAATTTCTACAGGCTTGCCGCCCAGGTAAAAAGCAGTATCAATTACATGTGTTGAATTTCCAAGAAACCAGTTCTTCTGTTCAGCGGGATCTTTTTGCAGTTCCCTGATTTTATGCGACCATTCTGTAAATTCAAATTGAAAAGAACTTATTCCGCCATCTGCCTCTATCAGTGCCTTGGCTTTCCTTACAGAAGCATAGAACCTCCTGTTATATGCAAGAAGAATATTAGCTTTTTTTTGTTTTGCCAGATCGCATAGCTCATTTATTTCCTCTGCATAAGCAACACCAGGCTTCTCCAATAAAATGTATTTTACATTGTGTTGTAAAAGCTGTTTTGTCGTTGCAGCAAGCGCTTCAATGCCAACGGCTACAATTGCTGCTTCAGGGGCCAGTGGTTTTGTTTTCAAATATTCCTCAAGGCCGCCAGATATCGCGACCGAACCTGTTTTTGAAAAAAAATTTTCACAGTTTGGCTTCCCTCTTCCAATCGCTGTGTAAGAACAACCCAATGCAGTCAACACTTTAGCATATTCGATTGACATAGCTCCTGTTCCAATTAACCAGATATTTTTTTTGATCATGTGATGCAGTGAATAGTATCCGCTCAGGTAATCGGAAATTTTTCCCGGTGTGTTTTATTAAGAGACAACCATTGAAAAAGCAGCTGATGCACTTTAACAGACTCATCAATTGCCGGCAGCAGGTTGACTTTTTTATAAAAAACAGATTCAATCCATTTCCTTGTAAGATCGCCGAGAAAAGGCGATTCAAAAGTCCGTTCCACAGCAGGCAGATAATCTGCAGCATACCTGTTTATCGGTAAATTGCTTTCCTCTTTTCTGAGAATATCCACTCTCTTTCCAGCCAATTCATCAATCTGAATTCTGCCGTGCCTGCCAATAATTTCCCATCCCCCGAATACTGTGCTCTCAGCACTCATGGCAATCAATGCCCTGCCTACATCATTTCCTTTTTTATAAAATTTTAGCACAGCGCATCCTCCGAAATCAGAGAATTGCGGGCCTCTGCCACTCGGAATTAGCTGCTCATCGATTTCTGCAAATTCTAATTCGGCGTCATCAGCATCCAGCAGGAAATACAACAGGTCGAGATAATGAATTCCATTTGCTCCTATTCCTAAACTTCCGGTATTCAGAGAAATTGTTTTGTGGCCCTGAAACTGTGGCAGGCTTTGCAAATCTTTTTTAAGAAGAACGAAACTATCATATAGTCTCATATTTAAATTTACTACACAATCCAAAGCATTGTCTTTTACATAACGCACCAATGCCTCCACCTGCTGCATACTTTGTCCAAGAGGTTTTTCAACGAGAATATGCTTAGTTCGGAATTGCTTTGCCAATTCCAACAAGGATAGCCGGTCATTTGCAGTAGCCGAGATAATACATATGTCAAATGATGAATAATCTTGTTTCAATTTTTCATCACCGAGCAAATAGAAACCAAACCTGCCATCACTGAGTACTTCTTTTGCTTTTTCCAGAGCCGATGGATAAATATCCGTTAATACAATCTCCCCTATTTCAGGAACAGCAACTATTCCCTGTGCATGTCTTATTCCCATTCTTCCCGCGCCAATAATCAAAACTTTTTTCATTTAATTCTCAGTCATTATATGCTGTTCAAAAAATCTCTTAAAATTAGCCTCACATCCATCTGTCCAAAACATCTCTTTTTGTTCTCTGCTTATTTCATTTGTCTTCCCGTCATTATTAAGCAAATTGAGTAATTCTTCGGGTGTGCTGAATCTCCTGCCAAGGGAAGAAGGCAAAAACTCGTCTGAAATTTCATTTTTATAAACAAAGGGCACTTTATTAAAATAAATACTTTCAAACAAAACGGCCGAATGAAGTCCGATTACAAAATCGGCATCCAGCAACAGATCATAGATATCTTCCCTATGTGAAAAAAAAGAAAATTTGAATTTTAATAATTTTTGGAAACGGCTCTTATTTGTCGTTTCAGAAGGATGTAACCGTATAATGAGCTTAAATGGGATTGTGTATTTTCTTAATGCCTCTTCCAATACCGGAACAATAACATCAGTATAAGCTTGTTGAGAAATAAATAAAATATTCTTGATCCCCTGCTCTGACTTTATTTTAAAATTCTTCTTTTTTCTTTCCAGATAAAAATTCCCCAGACAAATATTCTCAGAAGAAGAAGAAATGTAATTTGAGAAATACTGCCCGAATGTGAGCACATAATTTGTTTTGCAGGATGCAAATGCAGGTTCATTTTTTAATTGTTCTCCATACTGATACGCTATATCCAAAATACCATGTTGTATTTCAGCCGTAGGAATTTTCATTTCCCTGGCTATTTTGATCAGTTGCATTACTTGCCAGCCTCCGTAATTGGCATCCTCGACAATAATCAGCTTCGGTTGAACCACATTTAGAAACTGCCTGATATTTTTTTCATATTGAGGCAAAAGGTTTGCAATGATCCTGATATTATTTAAATAAAGATCTGCCTCTTTGTTTGTCAGGATTCCGTCTGAGATTTTTTGCACTTTATTAAATAAATCTCTAAACTCCTTCACCTGCTCACCGGGCAGATAAGAGTTTTTTTTCTGTCCCTGAAATATGAGTTGATCCAGAAAAGAATAGACGCCACAATATTTTTCCGGCCGTTTTAATTTATTCTGATAAATGACATTAAGTGTGGTTAATCCGGGGATAGTATTTAAAAAACCAGACACGCGGCTGATATAACACCCTTTTTGCATGATTGACCCAACTCCGGAAGCGAAATTGACACATCCGAATTTTTTCCGTATTGCTAATGGATTGTGCTTTCGTGAATGATACCGATGAAGATATAATAGGAAACGGTTTCTTATTTTTTCACTAAAAGAAAATTTCGATTCAGTATGTTCGGGAAAGAAGCTTTTTCTTAATAAAAACTGGTATAAGTCATATCTCATAATCAGCCAAAGAGGCAACCCATTTACCCGGTGTTCCAAAATACCGGGAGTATTGTCAATCTGCCAGATATATTCCCTGATATCTTTTAGATTCATCCGTTTGTATATATCAGTCATCAAGGCCGGTCAGGTTCACATCATGACGTAATTTCCATTCTCCATTTTTTTTCACCCAGAGGTGAGGTGATCTGAACTCGTCGCACAATCTATGGAAATGATCGGGTTCCATACCAATGTAGTCCATGATTTCATTAAAATACCGGTCAGGGAATTCTCCGTCAAATTTTTTAACCAGACTACATCCCTCTTCACGCGTGAGATGATGATTGCGGATTTCCTGCGAAGCATCATAGGTAGCCCTACCGATTCCGAATTTTATAAAAGTTGTGTAGTAATGCAGATCATCAATCTTGTCATCAATGCTATTGTACTTGCTGTATGTGCCCTGTGTACGGAAAGGTCTTGCCTTAAAGCCTGTATTTTCCACGGCATAATAATAGACTTCCTGTGGCGTCCATCG
>DATJXY010000023.1:0-4434 GCA_035499855.1 Puia sp.
GGCGTGCAGATAGTATCGTAAAAGGTATGTTGCAACATTCACGCATGAGCAGTGGCCAAAAAGAATTAACTGATATTAATGCTCTGTGTGATGAATATCTACGATTGAGTTATCATGGATTAAGAGCAAAAGATAAATCCTTCAATGCAAAGGTTGAAACCGATTTTGATCCTTCGATTGGAAAAATAAATATCGTTCCCCAGGATATCGGAAGAGTCATTCTTAATTTGATCAATAATGCTTTTTATGCAGTGAGTGAAAAAGCAAAACAAAATATTGATGGATACGAACCGACAGTTACAGTATCAACTAAGAAAAGCGGTGATAAAGTTTTGATTTCTGTTGCTGATAATGGCAATGGTATTCTAAAAAATATTGTAGATAAAATTTTTCAGCCATTCTTCACAACAAAACCAACAGGTCAGGGAACAGGACTCGGTTTATCGTTAGCTTATGATATTATTAAAGCACATGGTGGAGAAATAAAAGTGGAAACGAAAGAGTGCGAAGGGAGTCAATTCATAATTCAATTACCTATCGGGCTATGAAGCACTTTTTTTTGAGCTTGACGATCTTTTTAAAAATGACACTTGCAACAGCGCAAGGATCTATCATCGACAGTTTAAAAAATTTATTAACGGAGGATAGAAATGATACAACCCGTGTACTATTACTTACTCAAATAGGGGAAGATTATCTATACAAGGATCCAGATACAGCCTTGGCTTTTGCTTTGAAAGCGTATGATCTGTCACAAGAATTAAAATACTTTAAAGGAGAAATTTACAGCTCGGCTTGTCTGGCAGAATGCTGGTGGAGCCTGGGTGAATTTGCCACTGGAATAAAATTGCTTCTTCCGAAAATTAAAGAAATTGAATCTTTAAAAGATACTTTAATATTACTCAACACGTACAGAATTTTAGGGCAATGTTACCGCGACCAGGGAGATTTTGACAAAGCTTTGGAATATATCTTTAGAATTCAGTATCACAATCAAAGCCTCAAGGGTTGTCCATTCTGCAGGATCGGGTTGGCTTCTATTGGTGAGATTTATCTTGGCAAAAATCGACCCGATTCGGCGCAATATTATGTGAATGCAGCTTTTGGTTATCCTCCGGATCCTGGTCTTAAGGGTTTACCGTTATTAGTATATGGAAAAACATATGCTGCTTATAAAAAATATGATTCAGCTTTTTATTATTATAGGCAAAGTATTACTGAATTTGCTCAAGTCGAAAATCAAAAGGACCTTGCCGGCGCTTACAACAACATAGCCACTCTATTCGAAAGCAGGGGATATCCTGATTCCTCTATTTCTTACCTGCAAAAATCTCTGAATATTACACGACCAAAGAAATTTTTAAGAGAAACAATGGAAGCACTTGTCCTCCTTTCCAAAGCGTATGAAAACCTGAATACAGACAGTGCGTTCCACTATTACAAAGAGGCAATGACCGCAAAAGACAGTTTGTACAGTCATGAAAAACAAAGACGAATTCTGACTTATGAGTTCAATGAACGATTACAGCAACAGGAAAATGAAAATGCACAAACTCAATTTCGATATCGTACCAGGACATATGTGTTGTTGGCGGCTACCTGCGCATTTTTAATCTTAGGCTTGATCCTTTGGCACAATAACAGGCAAAAACAAAATGCTAAAATTAAAATTGAAAATGCTTATACTGAATTAAAATCCACCCAGGCTCAACTCATCCAATCTGAAAAAATGGCTTCACTCGGAGAATTGACGGCGGGGATTGCACATGAAATTCAAAACCCACTAAACTTTGTCAATAATTTTTCTGAGGTCAACAATGAGCTGATAGAAGAAATGGTTGATGAGATTAAAAAAGGAAATCAAAAAGAAGCTGAGGCCATAGCAAATAATATCAGACAGAATTTAGAAAAAATAAATAACCATGGAAGGCGTGCAGATAGTATCGTAAAAGGTATGTTGCAACATTCACGCATGAGCAGTGGCCAAAAAGAATTAACTGATATTAATGCTCTGTGTGATGAATATCTACGATTGAGTTATCATGGATTAAGAGCGAAAGACAAATCCTTCAATGCAGGATTTGAAACTAATTTTGATCCATCAGCTGGAAAAATAAAAGTAGTGCCGCAGGATATCGGACGAGTACTACTCAATTTATACAACAACGCTTTTTATGCAGTTACTGAAAAAGTGAAAACTGCAGGAAATAATTATGAGCCCAGGATCATCGACGGCACAAAAAAGATAAATGACAAAATTGAGATCCTGGTAAAAGACAATGGCAATGGCATTCCCCATAAAGTGTTTGACAAAATCTTTCAGCCATTTTTTACGACAAAACCGGCAGGGCAGGGAACGGGATTGGGATTATCACTAGCTTATGATATCATCAAAGCTCATGGAGGAGAAATAAAAGTGGAAACGAAAGAGGGAGAAGGAACTGTATTTGTTGTTCAATTACCTGTATAATATTTACCTTTCTGCTGCCAAATACTTTTTATGCAAAAAGCCTTTATCACGATCCTGCTTTTCCTGTATTTGCCCTTTGCTTATCCCCAAACAAGGCAATACGACAGTCTGAAAAACCTGATCAGTTTAGCGAAAGATGATTCCACTAAATTTTATGAGACCGCAGACTTTCTCTGGAAGTACCTGTATTCATATCCTGATTCTGCCACTAGATATATACAAGAAAATATTTTATTGGCGAAAAAAATGAATTCGGATAGTGCCTTGAACCTTGCATATGTACAATATTCAGAACTTGAATTCAGGAATGGCAATTTCTCCTCTGCGCTCCAATACACATTGCAGAGCCTGAAACCAGCTGAACGCAGAAATGATTTCATTGCTATTTGCGAAGTCCATTTTACATTGGCTGATATATTTAAAGAAACCGGCGATTTTGACAAGTCACTGGAGAACCTGAACAAGGCAAAATCAATTCTTGAATCAAAATTAAAACCAGGTTCCGGGCAGGAAAAAAACAATCAGGTTATTGGTCACTATGCCTTTTGTTTGGAACTTTTGGCACAGACTTTTGAAAAATTTGATCGTCTTGATTCTGCACTAAAATATGCAAACAATACCATAAGCTTCTTAAAAAGGATGCGTCAATGGCTCACCCCAAGCGATACGCTTTTCTTTTCAAGAAGCCTCGCTCCTGTAATGGGCAATATTTATTCAAAACGCGGCGACTATTCCATTGCGCTAAGTTATTTCAGGTCAGGCGCTGCTTTGGCGATAAGGGATGATTTGAAAGGAGATCTCATGGATAATTACAGTGGGGCAGCAATCACTTTTAAAAGAATGGGGCAGCCTGATTCAAGTGTCTTCTATGCAAATAAAGTTTTGGAGATCAGTGAAGTGGCACACAATATTATAGTGAAGCTGGATGCCCTTAACCTATTGACAGAAATCTACAAATCAAAACACAATACGGACAGTCTTGCCAAATACCTGGAACTAACCATCGAAACAAAAGACAGGTTGTTCAGTAAAAAGTCATTGATGGAAATACAAAACATTACTTTCAACGAAGAAATCAAGCAAAAGGAAATAATAGAGAAGCAACAGCAGCGTGAAAACCGCTTACGTATGTATGTGCTCGCTGGTCTTTTGTTTGTTGTATTGCTGATAGCCGGAATTCTATATCGCAATAACCAAAATAAGCAGAAGGCAAAATTAAAAATTGAAAAAGCTTATGAAGAACTCAAAACTACCCAGGCCCAACTCATCCAGTCAGAAAAGATGGCTTCACTGGGTGAAATGACTGCAGGTATCGCGCACGAAATTCAGAATCCATTAAACTTCGTCAATAATTTCTCTGAAGTGAATATGGAATTGCTCAAAGAAGTGAAAAATGAAATTGATAAAGGGAATTTCAATGAAGCCAGGTCGATGACAGATGATATCATCGACAATGAGGAAAAAATAATTCGCCACGGAAAGCGCGCAGATAGTATTGTAAAACGAATGCTGCAACACAGTCGTACAAACTCGGGGCAAAAAGAATCTACAGATATCAATCTTTTGACTGACGAATATCTTCGCCTCTCCTATCAAGGTCTCCGTGCAAAAGACAGCTCATTCAATGCAACTATAAAAACAGATTTCGATCCATCCATCGGAAAAATAAATATCGTTCGACAGGATATCGGAAGGGTTTTGCTGAATATGTTTAATAATGCTTTTTATGCGGTAGCAAAAGCCCCCCGGCCCCCTGAAGAGGGAGTAAAATACGAACCGAGCGTAACAGTAAGCACAAGGATCGTTAATTCCCCTTCAGGGGTAAGGGATGTGGAAATTCGCATAGCCGACAACGGTAGTGGCATCCCTCAAAAAATACTAGATAAAATCTTCCAACCATTTTTTACAACCAAACCTGCGGGACAGGGAACGGGTCTGGGATTGAGTCTGAGCTATGATATTAT
>DATJXY010000024.1:0-29534 GCA_035499855.1 Puia sp.
TTTGCGGCCAGTGGCGGCAACGAGAATAGTAAATACCGCTTTTCTGCAGGCTATTTAAATCAGGATGGAATTCTTATAAATACCAACTTTAAAAAATATAGTTCAGATGTATCTGCAAATCTGAAATTACTTGACAGTAGAAAACTGGGCCTTGACCTGCATTTGAATGCAAGCCAATATATTCAGCAAGGTTCTGTTCTTACTGCCGGGAATGATGGAACAATTTATTTTGGATTGACATGGAACCCAACTGCATCCTTGAGAAATAGCGATGGATCTATCAGAATAAATCCTGCCGATGGGATTAACCCGCTTGCATTTGCACAATATGTAAAAGACAATTTAAAAGTCACTACTATCCTGGGCAGTATCTCGCCCTATTACAAATTCACCGATTGGCTCGAATACAGATTACTGGTAAGTGTCAACTATAGTACAAGTATCTCGCGATCTTCTATGGACCAGACGCTATGGGCATATCAGGGATTTCAACAGCAGGGAGGCGGAGGAGGAAGCGCTGCTTTAGCCAATAATGAATTGATTACGGAACAGATCACCCACACTTTAAACTTCAATAAAAAAATTTTTAATGGGCTTAACCTGAATGCAGTTGCAGGATATGAATATATGAAGTTTACCACCAAGGGATTTAATCTCAGTGTTCTTGGAAATTACAACGGCGGATTTGGAAGTTATGGAATAGATTACACGGATTATATTCAGTATTCCGATGCGCAGGGCAGCCGCAACGTAACTTCCTATTTAGATCCATCATATGAATTACAATCTTTTTTTGGAAGAACGATATTTAACTACAGGGAAAAATATTTATTAACCGCAACTTTCCGGGCAGACGGTTCTACCAAATTTGGTGCAAATAATAAATATGGTTATTTCCCTTCTTTTGCGGTTGCATGGAATATCAATAAAGAACAATTTTTCAAAGCAGATTGGGTGAATTCACTGAAGCTTCGCATAGGCTGGGGCAAAACCGGAAACCAGGAATTCCCGCCCGGATCTTCCCAGGCATTATATGCTTTTCAAAATGGTGGCGGACTTGGTCAGGTTAATAATCCCAATCCCGATTTGAAATGGCAATCAGACAGGCAATATAATATTGGGATTGATTTTTCCGTATTAAACAACAGGCTTTCGGGTACTCTCGATTATTTTAATAAAAACACCACCAACTTATTATTCCCGAGTCCGCCTATTCAACCTGCTCCACCCAGTTCAGCAGTCCGATGGATCAATCTCGATGGGCATATTATTAACAAGGGACTTGAAGTTTTAATAAATGGAGCTATTATCAGGAAGAAAGATTTCAGTTGGGATTTGTCGGTCAATGTAACCTTCCTTCACAACAATGTTTCCGGATTGTCTGTTCCGATATATACGGGCGATGTAGGAGCTCCCATTGAAATCATTAAAAACGGTCTTCCAATCGATGCTTTCTATACCAGAAAATTTCTTGGGCTTAATGACAGCGGCCAATCAGTTTATCAGGGCGGTGTCGACAGTTTTTATTATGTAGGAAATCCTAACCCGAGCACTTTATTAGGCATCAGTTCAACATTCCGGTATAAAAAAATTTCATTGACGGCAAACCTGAATGGAAGTTTTGGTCAGAAAATATTCAATGCCAGTTTTTATTCAAGTCTGAATGTTTATGGAATTTATGGCAGCAATATGGCGCAGTCGGTATATCAAAACCCTGTCAAAGAATCTTTGACCAACCCATCTCAATCGCCATCGTCCAGGTATATTGAAAACGGTGATTACCTGAAAATGGCAAACCTGACTTTATCTTATGCAATTGGAAATATTGCAAAGACTTTTAAGGGGACAAATATATATCTGACCGCACAAAATCTTTTTCTTATAACAAAGTATCAGGGCTTTGATCCGGAAGTGAATATAGACAAAAACGTTAATGGTATCCCTTCTTTGGGGATAGACTATATGCGATACCCTTCCTCGAGATCATTTATTTTGGGAATAAACTTTTCTTTATGACTATAAAAAGATATTTATGAAAGGTGGAAGATTCATTTTATTCATCTTTTTTTTGAGCACACTATTATCTGGCTGTACAAAGCTGCATGAAACTGAAGGATCATATCTTACCTCGGGGCAGGTGGCCGATAATAATTTGTCAGCAACCTTACTGCAGAGCGCATATTTTTCTCTTGAAAAACCTTTCACGACTTATTTTGAAATATTTGCATTGTCTGATCTTACAACCGATGAAGCCATCGCGCCCACCCGCGCTAACAACTGGGATGATAATGGCCAATGGAGGGTATTGCATCAGCAGACCTGGGACCCCAATAGCCCAGTTGTACACAATTGTTTTCAGGATTTGGGCGGGGCAATATTTGCAGCAACTGATGTGCTGCAACCAAAATATAATGCTACAGGGCAGCAACAGGCTGAAGCAAGATTTATTCGTGCATGGGCAATGTATTGGATGCTGGATTTATTTGACCAGGTTCCTTACCGGGATCCGGGCGAGAGCGTAATTTCATCCGCAAGAGTAAGGAAAGGTATGGACGCTCTGAACTATATAATCAGCGAAATTAATGCAGTGGAAGATAGCCTGCCGGATGGTCCTGCTGGTGAAGCAAATAAATATGCAGCAATGGCTTTGCTGATGAAATGCTATCTTAATAAATCGGTGTATAAAAACCGGGTTACCCCGGCAGACCCTGATCCTGCGGACATGGACAGTGTAATTAAATTTGCTGATGCTATTATTAATAGCCCCAACTTCTCACTCGCTAAAAACTACTTTGACAATTTTGCTCCTGACAATGTAGAAATTGGAAGTGAAAATATTTTTACGCAGTTACCAAGCTTTACCTTCAATTATGGCACTTCATTCTCATGGCAGATCGTTTTAGAATATGCGCAATATCCAAGCAATGTAACATCTTATAGCTGCTTTAACGGCTGGACTACTTTATCAGATTTTTATAACAGGTTTGAACCATCCGATATACGCAGGGGAATTGCTTATACTTATCCTGGTTCTTTTCCTAATCCCGGAAACCGCGTAAATGTCGGGTTTCTGGTTGGCCAGCAGTACGATTTGAATGTCGATACTCCTATTTTTGATCAGGGGAATGCTTTGCCTTTAATTTATACTCCTGAAGTACAGAATATCGAGCCTGGTCCCAATGTGATCATGACGGGTATCAGGCCTTTGAAATATGCCCCCGATTTTTCTAATTTTAATTATTTCCCTCCTCCAGGAAATTCTTTTGTTTATCTCCGTCTTTCCGATGTTTTGCTGATGAAAGCAGAAGCTATTTTAAGAGGTGGTAAAGGAACTATTGCCGGGACCTATGGCAATAATGCAAAAGATATAGTGAACGCTATTCGTACACATTCTTCAAGACAAGCTTCAGCTATGTCATCTGTAACGCTCGACAGTTTGTATGATGAAAGAGGAAGAGAACTTTGGTGGGAATCATGGAGAAGGCAGGACATGGTGAGGTTTGGAAAATTCCTAATGCCTTTTCAGGAAAAAGAATATACGAGCGACCCAAAATATCTTTTGTTTCCTATTCCTTACGATCAATTGGCACTTAATACAAACTACCAGCAAAACCCGGGATATTAAATCACATTGTCTCCATTTATGAAAAGATACTAATGATTCATTTGCGCAATTCCATAATCACTATACTGCTTCTTGTTACACTGCCGGGCATCTCACAAATAGTAAAACCCGATTTTAATCTTGTAAGAGGTGCCGGTACTTATACATTCAATCATGTTATCAGCATAGCCCAGGATAAATATGGGTATATGTGGTTTAACGATCAAAACAATGGTGCACTGGTCAGGTATGATGGTTATCATATAAAAGCCTTTCATCACGACCCTGCCGACACAAACTCTCTTAGCCAAAATGTTTTTGAGTGTATCGCAGCAGATAAGTCTGGTAATATCTGGATAGGTGTTGACAGCGGTGCTGACAAATTCGACTTCACTTCGAATAAATTTATACACTACCGTTACCCAAAAGGTGAAGATGGCTCCGGAAGCGACGCCCTGCTGATTGACCACAATGGTATTGTATGGATGGGTGGTCATAATGGACTTTCCAGTCTGAACCCGGCAACTGGAAAATTTACCTTTTTCGTCCATAAAGACAATGATCCTTCCTCACTTAGTTATAACTATGTGCGTTCTCTGTATGAAGATAAAGAGGGTGTATTATGGGTGGGCACGGGCCTTGCTTTTGATACCCATACAAAAGAAGGAGGCCTTAATAGATTTAATAAAGAAACAGGAACATTTACCCGTTACGTGCATGACCCGAAAGATCCGCATAGCCTCATGAGTAATAAAATAAGAGCCTTATTCGAAGACAGCAAAGGTAATTTTTGGGTGGGAACTGATGGTGATGGGCTGCATATCATGAATAGAGAAAAGGGAAATTTTGAAAGGCTTGCTTACGACTCTTTGCATCCGGAAAAATTAAGCAGGCCTCCCGTAGATAAAGATGATGCTGTTGATCATATCACTTTCATTACCGAAGATGTATTGGGCAAAATCTGGATAGGCACTTATAAAAAAGGAATTGTTGTTTATGATCCGGCAACAAAAAAAATGGATCACTTTGATGGCACCGACCGAAACAGACATGGCGGATATACTGATAATAGTACATGGAAAATTTATACTTCAAAAGAAGGTGTTTTATGGATAAGCGATGATCACAATGATCTTTTCAGAGTTGATCCTTTACAAACCGGTTTTACAGAAGTGAAAATGGAGACAGTGGTAGGGAATTTCGCGGAAGACTCATCAGGCAATATTTGGATGAACCCTGAAAACAAGGGGTTATTAATGATGAATACAAAAACAAATGAAAAAAAATATTTTTTACACAACCCTTCCGATCAGTTTTCTATTAGCTCGAATCAAGTCAGTTACATAGAAAAAAGAGGAGACGGGCAATTTTGGATAGCTACCTGGAACAAAGGATTGAATCTTTTTAACCCCGTCACAAAGCGTTTTACCAGGTTTTTTTATAATAGCAGCAATGATGAAAGCAAGGATACAATAGTAGCCAAATTGCTTGAAACTAAGAATGAAATTTATTTTGGATTGAGCATCGGCCTGGGTGTTCAAAACAAAAATACGGGTGTTATCAGCTGGTTCATAAATAATCCGGCAGATAGCAACAGTCTTTCAAGTGGGATTGTATTTCCTCATGTAGTAAACAAAGACGGCAGTATTTGGATGACCATCTGGCATCAGGAAGGATCGGAGTTAGGACTTTTTAATCCGAAAACAAAAAAATATAAACATTATCTTAAAGACCTGCATATCATTTGGGATATTTTTAAAAGCAGTGAAGGGAAAATATGGGTGGGTACAAGTAATGGACTTTATTATTTCAATGATTCTTCAGATTCTTTTTTACATATAGATTTTGAAGGACTGGAATTCAGCAAAACAAAAGTTAAATCCATGACCGAGGATGCCAATAAAAATTTATGGGGAGTTTGTTTATTGGGCATTTTCAGGTTCAATCCTTATAAACATGAAGTCAATATTTATGGTGACAAATTCGGCACTTTTGATGTGGGAGCTTTACCTTATGAGTCAACATATAGAACTGCGAACGGTGAAATATTATTTGCCAACCCACACGGATATTATAAATGTTCCCCCAGTCATGTGTTCAATAGCATGCCACCACAAATTGTAATCACAGATTTTAAAATTAATGAACATTCAATAGAACCCGGTAAAGATGATTTATTAAAAGAGCCTCTTCAGGATATACAGGAGATAACCCTCGACCACAATCAAAATATTTTTTCAATTGATTTTGCAGCAATTCATTTCAGCGATCCGGAAAATAATATTCATCAATACATGATGGAGGGATATGAAAATAAGTGGAGAAATGCAACCGCTGAAAAAACTGCATACTATTTTAATTTGCCCACCGGGCATTATATTTTTAAAATAAAAGTCTCCAGCAGCTATGGTGTAAAAGCAGAAAAATCAATTAAGATCATTGTGTTGCCGCCATGGTGGCAAACATGGTGGGCTTATGCATTATATTTATTGCTGCTCGCATTTATAGTATGGATTTTTATAAGATGGAGAACGAAGACATTGCAAAAAGAGAAACATGTTCTTGAAAGCAAAGTAATGCTTCGCACGAAAGAATTGAAAAATGAAAAAGAAATTGTAGAGGCGACTTTGGCCGAACTTAAATCAGCTCAAAACCAGCTTATTCAAGCCGAAAAAATGGCATCTCTGGGAGAGCTTACTGCTGGCATCGCTCACGAGATCCAGAACCCCTTGAATTTTATCAATAATTTTTCTGACGTGAATACGGACCTGCTAAAAGAAATGAAAGATGAGATCGGGAAAGGAAATTATGATGAAGCGTCTGCCATTGCGAATGACATAATAACAAATGAAGAAAAAATAAACCATCATGGGAAACGCGCCGATGCCATTGTGAAAGGAATGTTACAGCATTCAAGAACAAATACAGGCATAAAAGAACTCACTAATATAAATGCATTGGCTGATGAATATTTGCGCCTTTCTTATCATGGTTTGAGAGCAAAGGATAAGGATTTCAATGCCAGGATGAAAACAGATTTCGATCAATCAATTGGGAAAATCAATATGGTTCCCCAGGATATCGGAAGAGTGCTTCTGAATTTGTACAACAATGCTTTTTACGCAGTGAACGAAAAGAAGAAATTAGCAGATGCCGGCTTCGATCCTGTAGTTTCTGTTTCGACAAAGAAATCGGGAAACCAGATATTCATACGCATCGGCGATAACGGCAATGGCATCCTACCAAAAGTAGTCGATAAAATCTTTCAGCCTTTCTTCACAACAAAACCAAGCGGACAGGGAACTGGCTTGGGTTTGAGCCTGGCCTATGATATTATTAAAGCACATGGCGGTGAAATTAAAGTAGAAACGAAAGAAAGAGAAGGAGCCGAGTTTATTATTGAATTGCCAATACAACAGTGATTAAAAAAAATAAATCGTTTTATTGCGTGCGATGGCAGGTAAATCCCTTGCTTCTTTGCGATTCCCCTTCACCATTCATTTCCAATTTCCTTAACTTCACAGTCTGATTTCTAAGCCAAAATTTTTCTTATGAGATTCATTTCGAATTTCTCTTTATTCACTCTATTCTTCATTTTTTATATGACGACATCCGCCAGCTCACAGACTGACACCGGCAAGATTCGTATTATCATGATCGGCGCTCATCCCGACGACTGTGATATCGGCAGTGGCGGTACTGCAGCCCTTTTTGCATCGATGGGATACCAGGTAAAATTTGTTTCTGTGACCAATGGTGATGCAGGTCATCAGACAGAAAAAGGTCAGGCTCTTGCCGCAAGGAGATTTAAGGAAGCGCAGGAAGCAGGAAGAAGAATTGGTGTGACTTATGATGTGCTCAATCATCACGACGGACAATTAATGCCTACTCTGGAGATCAGGATGGAGATCATTAAAAAAATCCGGGAATGGAAAGCGGATATCGTCATTGCTCCCCGTCCGAATGATTATCATCCGGATCACCGATATACCGGAGTGTTAGTGCAGGATGCAGCTTATATGGTAGCAGTTCCAAATGTTGCTCCGGAAACGCCTCCTTTAAAAAAGAATCCTCTGTTTTTATATTTTCAGGACAGATTCCAAAGACCCAATCCTTTTCGTCCGGATATTGCTGTTGATATCGATGCTGTTTTTGACAAAAAAATTGACGGATTGGATGCGCATGAATCACAGTTCTATGAATGGCTCCCATGGATCGGTCATTATTCTGACCAGGTACCTAAAAATAAAACTGATCGCAAAGCCTGGCTTGCTACTTCAAGAAGCGTTGTTATTACGCCCGAAGTAAGGAATTCTTTAATAAAATGGTACGGACCATCAAGAGGAGAACAAATAAAACATGCCGAAGCTTTTGAAATATGCGAATATGGAATCCAGCCAACCGATGATGAGATAAGGAAGATGTTTCCGATGCTGAAATGAGGAAAGTACAAAGGTCAAAGTACAAAGGTCAAAGGTCAAAGGTCAAAGGCCAAAGGCCAAAGGCCAAAATGAAATAAAAAAATTATTAATCAAATTAATCATTACCCTTGACCTTTGTACTTTGTACTTTGTACTTTGAATCAACAAATTTCCCATGATGAAATTGTATTGCAGGCTCTTTATTCTTTCCATAATTGCAACATTGCCTGTATTTGCACAAAAGAAAATTCAAATTTCATCGCCCGATGGGAATATTCGTTATTCCTTTCGGGTTGAGAATAAAAAAGCCATCTACGATCTTTCGTTCAAAGGAAAATCAATCATTGAAAATAGTGAGTTGGGGCTTTCATTCACAGATGGTGGATTCAATGGCAATATCAGGATGGGGAAACCAGTCTATCGTGAAGCTGATGAGAACTATGAACTGGTTGTTGGCAAAACAAAATCCGTTCATGATCATTATAAGGAGGTATTGATCCCGCTCGATCAAACTACTACATCTCCTAAAAAAATAAATTTAGTCATCAGGGTTTTTAATGATGGTCTTGCTTTTCGTTATGAATATCCTTCACAGAATAACTGGTCATCATTTATTCTGACAGATGAAAGAAGTGAATTTCGTTTGACAGGAAACCCGGTCGTTCACACATTATTTCTGCCCAATTTTACTTCTTCGCATGAAGGCAAATACAGCACAATTTCTTTTCATGATATCAAGGAAGATACATTGATGGATATGCCCGCTCTCTTTGAATTTCCGGAACATATCTATCTGGCAATTACTGAAGCTGCCTTACTGGACTATGCAGGAATGTACCTGACAAAAGAAAATGGAATTCTGAGAAGCATGCTCTCTCCTCTCCCTCATCAGACATCCATAAAAGTAAAAGCTGTTCTTCCACACAATAGTCCATGGCGCGTATTGATGATCAGCGACCGGATTGGCGCACTGATCGAATCAAATATTATTACCGACCTGAATGCACCATGCGCAATCAAAGATGTTTCGTGGATCAAACCGGGAAAAACAACTTTTCCCTGGTGGAATGGGAATGTTGTTCCTGATACATTGAATGCGCCGGGTAATAATTTCGTCACACAGCAATACTATATTGATTTTTGTGCGCGCAACGGGCTGGAATATCATTCAGTCGTTGAATATGGATTACATCAATGGTATATGGATGATGGTATCAGTTTTCAACCCGGGCCCCATTCGGATCCCACTACACCTGTTCCCGGCCTGGATATGAAAGAAGTCTGTGATTATGCGAAAACCAGGGGAGTCGATATTCGCGTCTGGGTACACTGGGCTGCTCTGTACCCAAAACTCGATACAGCATTTGCAATTTTTGAAAAATGGGGATTGAAAGGGATGATGGTTGATTTTATGGATCGCGATGACCAGGAAATGGTAAATATCCAGACTGAAATTCTGCAAAAAGCCGCAGCCCATCATTTACATATCCAATTTCACGGAGCATATAAAAATACAGGGTTGAGTCGTACCTATCCCAATGAATTTACGAGGGAAGGCACGCTCAATTATGAAACGAATAAATGGAGCAGGGACGCCACTCCCGATCATGATATTAATTTCCCTTTTACAAGAATGCTTGCCGGGAGCACCGATTATCATCTCGGCGGATTCCGGGCTGTTCCGGATTCACTCTATGTGATTCAATATACAAAGCCACTGATGATGGGAACACGCTGCCATATGCTTGCCATGTATGTCGTTCTCGAAAATTATCTCGGAATGGTCTGCGATTATCCTGCAGCTTATGAAGGACAGCCGGGATTCGAATTTTTAAGATCGGTCCCGACTGTTTGGGACGAAACAAAGGTCCTGGATGCAAAAGTTTGCGAATACATTGTCATCGCCCGAAGAAAAAATAATGACTGGTATATTGGAACCATCACCAATCATGAACCAAGACAGTTGCAGATCCCAATGAATTTTTTGAGCCCGGGAAATTATAGCGCAGAAATTTATACAGACGCGCCTGATACCCGTCAATATCCTAACCATCTCAATAAAGAAACACGCATTATCACAAACGCAGATACAGTTTCAATTCATATCGCTGCAGGTGGAGGATCCGTTATGCACCTGAAAAGGAATTAGGCAGCTTTAATTTCTAAAAAAAAGCATATTTCACGTTTCACGTTTTCATTTTACATTTTCCAATGTCATAATCCTATTCCCTGCCCCCCAAATGATACACACGAATGGCCTGAGTCTGCAATGAATGCAAATTATTGGTCGCCCTGTCGAGATAGAAATAGGCAGTCGCTGATACATCATCCGACCGATAAAAATTTGTCCAGCCATTCGGCAGCGAAGGATCATCCAAAGGTTTTTTATCCTGGTATAGTGAAGCGAGTCCGCCACCATTGTCGATGCTGAGAGGAATCAATGGTATTTTATTTTTTTGGAGTTCCAGCACTTTTGCTTTCATGGTTCCCCCTATTTGTTGAATGGTCACGCGACAACCTGTTTCAAAAAAAACAGGATCGGGTATATGGAACCGGTAGTAAGCCCATTGCATTTTTTTTCCGTCCGATACCAGGCATCCGGTATATTGATTGTAAAACTGCCCCTGCCCCCAACCTGTGCCAATATAGTCTTCGGTTCCGGTTCCAACCAGTGTGGGATGATCCTGATCATTATCAAGATATATTTTTACTTCACCTTCTCCCCACCAGGCATCTCCATAAACAGGATTGGCGTTGATGCCGATATTCACTCCTAAAAACCTTCCTTTACCATGCAGAGCAGGCAATAATTCAAAATCCTTTCCGGGGGTAGTCGCCGTATCCCGGTTCCATACAGCATGAAAATAAAGCCAGTCATCCTGCCAATTTTTGGTTAATTGAAAATCCACATCGAAAAAAATATGAGTAAGCCTTTTTGAAGATTCATTGGTGACTTTTATACTTGCTCCTTTTTTAAAAGGCATGGGAATAAAAGAAACAAATGATCTCCCTTCCGGGTCAGCGAAACAGGCATTGGAGAATGATGCGGTCTTACCGAGCCCTACACCAAAAAAATCCCCGAGGGGAACGGATACTGCTGGCTCTTTCTCATGATCCCAGAACATTTCAAGTTTCAGCGAGCGTAACATTTCAGGGGACCGGTCACTCACGGTAATCCATATGCGATTGATAATTCCGCTTCCATCCACATCCAATAATGACACAGACTTGCCGGCCTCAATGGGATCACTGGCATGCCCCTTCGCTCCTTCGTTCTCCATACCCCCACTCCCCTTTTCTCCATTCCTGTTTTCCGGGCTGCTCCATCTCGTTGATGCATCCGGGTTATATTCAAACAAAAGGCCGGAATAGGAATGGCCATCCTGTGCGTGCAAAGGGAAGGATATCCAACAAAAAAATATGAATTTAAAAAAATTAGAAAAAAATACGGGTTGAATTGTTTTAATTTGTTCCTGAATACCCATAATAATTTTTTTTGAGTCTACTGAATCATAAATTCTTTTGAGTCCCCATCTTTCAAAACAATCGGTTCTTTCAATTCTATCACTCCTGTTTGTTTCATTTCTATTTTTTTCAAACGAAGGGTTCCATAATGCACCGAAATAATTATTTTTTTGTCTTTTACCTCCACATTTCCCCAACTATATCCATTCGACCAGAAATAATTCCCGGGTCTGGAAGTGATGGAAAATTTTCCTGTAACGCCTGAATAATTAAATCCGCTGAAAGCAATCACAGTTCCCCAGCTCGCCATGGCGCGAGCGTAGTGGTTACCACATTCTTCTTCGTTGAAAGGATTTCTCTTCCACCCATCGTACCTGTTTCTCACATTGGTCATTGTTTTAAGCGCTTCGTCGATCATGCCACTATAAATCATTTCGGTAGCTGCCGTGTATTCCAAACCGGTCCAGGCTTCACTGCAATATGATAATGGAATCTTTGGTCTTTTGGATGGATCGGGATATGCGGTCAGCACCAGCCCGGATTCATTTCCCAATCCATAAGTGCGCATATTGTTGAATTGATTGTCGAAAGACTGTATGTAATTATATTTCCAGATGCTTTCCATTGTTTTTTTAAGATGGGCGCTGTCTGCCAGCCATCCAAGTCCGCAGATATGCGCCATATATTGTCCCACCAGTTGATCCACCAGGCAACCTTCTCCGATTTGAAAATCCGGATTTTTAAAATCCCTGGTTCCCATTCCCGCTACGAGTCCGAATGCAATCTTGGATTTATCTTCTATTGGCTGAATCCGCTGCACATAATACTCACCGTTATACATATACGCATCTACGCGCCTGCTTCCGCTGATAAATAATTTCCTGCACTGGTCTTCAAAAGCTTTATCCTTCATATATGCAGACATGACAATCGCGGCTTTCAATGCACCGAGGTACCAGAATTCAATTTCAGGATTGGGGCCCAGGTATTCGATATCCATTGTATTATGCTGGCATCCTTCCATCACTCCATCCATATCTGCATCCCACCCTCCCGGAATCCAGGCAAAGGACAAAGCTTTTTTGATAAGGGGCCAGTTATTCTTCAGCAATTCATCATCCCCGGAAAGTTGCCATTCGCGATACATTTTCATCACCGTGCCCATTTGTCCGTCTGCAGCTGCTACTTTCCAATTAGAATTTTTATTCAATGGAAGAGAAACACGAAAGCTCATCAGACCCGAACTATCATTTAATCCATAATGATATTCTATCTCGCGCATCTTTCTGGCGAGTTTTCCAAAAAGAAATGCGGTTGCCTGTTCATAATTCCAGACATGAGTGCAATTGCCATAACAGGAGCCTGTCGAATTAAATACACCTTCCCATCCAAAAAAATTTCCGTCGCGGGCGCGGAAAGTTGTTTGAGAACGAAGCGTACTGCTATTGAAAAGCGCGGCTTCCTTGATGACTGCGGGATAATCACTCTGCAGGAAGAGGTTTACAAATTCGAGCGATTTATTTTCCAGTTTAGCCAATTGAGGCAGAGTTTTTTCCGCAACGTCCCAGGCATCCAGGTATAAAGTAGAATAATAATTCCCGACAGTCACTTTATCATCCCAATCCTTTCTGTTTGGAAAATCCCAGGTCAGTAAAAATTGAATTTCCTTTGTTTCATGAGGATCGAGATTAAATTTCACTGATAAAGCTGCATGTGGAATATCTGTTTTTTGAGTGAAGACTGTATCCCTGAAAATTCCATCATCAGAAAAATCGTCCCAGAGGTCATTCAGGTCAGAATTCCATCCCTTGGGATCAAGCGAACGACGGTAACTGATTTTATACCCTTTATTCATTTCTGTTGTGGTCAGTGCAATGCTTCCCCAGGCAGCATCATTTTTATCGACACTGTCGGATGTCATAAAGATTCCGGCAAGGGATCCTGTTTGTTTAAATATGTTCCTGTTATTTTTTGCTCCCAGTGTTTGGATCGTTCTATCGAAGGAATTGAATTCAACTTTTGATCCATCCATACCAATGAAATTATCCAGGGAACCCGCTACGGCTACAGTCAGGGACTGATCGGTTTTATTTTTTATATAGTACCTTATGACCGCAATCGGAATACCACTCGATTCTTCATCGCAGGGAATATATGGGTTGAAGACTTTTGCTTTAGCTGAAACGGGCAGATTATCATCCTCGAGGTTTACTACCGCGAATGGATATGCGACATCAAAAGTAGCTGACTGAAAACGAGGAAAGCCGTTATTGGGAGCGGTACTACCCTGCTGCCCCTGGTATTCTGTCGGCGATAGAGGTCCTATCAATGCTTTCGATTGCTTTTTTCCTGAAGCTGTTTCAGTGAATACCATAAAACAGGGAGCCAGTTTGGGAGAGGAAGCACCATAGAATCCTATTCCCGGCTTATTCATGATCTCAACGTCTTTCCATTGCCCATTACCGCCAATGGAAATATTTCCTGTGCCAATACCTCCGACCGGCATCGCCACCTTTTCTAAATATTTTCCTTCATAATGTTTCAAAACAGGCCAGTCTCCTGTTTGCCCAAAAACGTTAAAAGAAATTAATGAAATCAACAGAAGCGAATACTTTCTCATATGTCAGCGATTTGAATGTAAAAAAATTCAGGTCAAATTCGATGATCGATGGCAGTTGATCGACGGCCGTCTTTAAAGGTAACTCTTCTGTTAATTATTAATTCGGCCAATGACCATCGACTATCGGCCATCATTATTTCTCGAACACCAGCGAATCTGCCTGTGCTCCGAGCTCTTCCAGGTATTTCAAAATCGCCAGGTTGAAGGGATCGGGTCCGCAAACATAAAAATGCCGGCTGAAATCATGAATGTTTTTACGGAGAAAATCCTGATCGATCCTCCCTTTCAAATATTTTGTTTGTGGCTGTGAGGTAATAATATTGATAAAATTTTTCCCCAGCAAGTTTTCGAATTCTTCTTTCAGGATAATATCCTTTTCAGTTTTATTGGAAAAAAAAAGTTTGTTATCCCCGGTTATTTTCTTTTTGTGGAGATCCCTGAAAATAGATATGAATGGAGTTACTCCTGCACCTCCTGCAATAAAAATTCCTTCTCCTTTATAAGCAATAGCACCCCAGGCGTCGCTGATTTCAAATTCGTCGCCTTCCTTAACCGAGCGAAGCTGGTGTGTGACTCCATCATGATCATCATAACTTTTGATAGTAAATTCAAGATAATTGTCCTCCGGGAGACAGGTAAAAGTAAAAGGCCTTTTTTCATTTTCCCATCCGGTCTTTTTTATAGAGAGGTCTGTTGCCTGTCCGGGTGTAAATGCAAAACCATTTGGCTTATTTACTCTATAAGAACGAACATTGTGAGTTCGGTTAATGATCTCTGTTATATGCACGATATAATTGGCCATGACCTTGAATTTATTTTTAATTAATCTTTCATCCCCAATCCCATATCCCACATCCCCAATCCCACATCCCACATCCCTCATCCCTCATCCCACATCTCACATCTCATATCTGGTATCTATTTCACCACTTTATTCACTTCCACACTCCATTCATTTCCGCTGGCAATATGATATTGCGTGGCAAAACTTCCCTGGTTTAATGCAAAAGATACCTGTAATAAACTGTTCAGGTAGGCCAATGGCTTCCCTTTTGCAACCGCTCCGAAAGTCTGGCTATAAGGCATATTGCCTTCATAAACATTTTTACCATTGTGAAAAATCGCGATATGCAACAGATCTCCGAATTGCGGATTCAACTGATTAAAAAGATCAGCGGGAATATTTGTCCAGATATTTCCATATTGAATATCGAGTATGGCGATTGCTCCCTTTAATTTATTCCCTTGCTTGACCGCCTTCTGATATGAAATACGAACGACCTGTTTTGGCAATTCAGGTCCAACTTGCTCAAAACTAATAACACCAGCAGCGAGTCGGGCTCCCGTATATGCATATACGTCGCGCCCGTGAAAAGTGTAGGACTTTTGCGAATCTTTTCTCCGATTCACGGCTTCATCGATCTCCCTGATTTCTGCAATTCCCAAAGATTCGGCTATTAATGTGAGCGTACCATTATCTGGCGTCACAATAAACTGGCCTGTATTCGTTTTCATCACGACTGATTTACGATTGGTACCCACTCCCGGATCGATTACAGAAACAAATACCGTACCTGCAGGCCAATAAGGAACAGTTTGCTGCAGGCGATATGCAGCTTCCCAAATATTGTAGGCCGGGATCTCATGAGTGAGATCAAATAATTTCAAATCGGGTGAAACACCCATCGCCACTCCTTTCATGGCAGAAACAGCCCCGTCTTTCAATCCGAAATCGGATTGAAAGACGACTATTTTATTTTGGGAGATGGCAATTGCTGTAATCAGCAGGCAACAGATAATGGTAATGGTTTTTTTAAATACAGGCATGAGGGTGAATTTTCCAGCATTGAGTCGACCACTCAAAAGGGCCAGTGGTCGACCCGGCTTAACTTCTCACAAATCTAAATCAGTTTTATTGTATACTCTGCATAACCTTTTCAAAACTGATCCAGTAAATATTCGCCTGCCCGTTCAGAACTGAATTGCGTTGATCGATCAGTGTTTGGTAGGTGGCGGACCTTGGGGTATATCTTTCTTTCAATGCACTTCTTTCGCTTGTAAAAAACAATATTTTCCTGTCAAAACTCACAAAGGGGCAATAATCCAATCGTTCTGAGTTCAGCATTGAAATATTTTTTGCAGGCTGCCATTTTCCGGAGGCATCTTTCAGGCTGATATATAAATCTCCTCTTCCCCGATCATCATTCCGGCCATATCCCGTGAAGATAATAAAGCTCTCATCCGGCGCAACAAAAGCATTGAATTCATATAATGGAGAATTAATGGCCGTATCCAATGAAACAGGTTCGGCATATTTACCATTTTCCCATCTGGCAACATAAATATCCTCCTTGCCCTTTCCTCCTGTGTATGCCGCAGTAAAATATAAATTCCCGTTATTGGCAACTGAAGGATAAAATTCATTTGCTTCAGTATTTACCGGCAATCCTATATTAACCGGATGAATCCATTTCCCATCAATTTTTTCAACAGACCAGATATCAAAATCCTTGATGCTCTCGCCCGTGACCGGGCGGTTTGAAACAAAAAAAAGTTTTTTTCCATCAGGATTGAAGGCCGGCTCCATATCACTATACACTCCGGAAAAAGATGCCACTTCGGGTTTCGACCAGTTGCCCTGATTATCTTTTTGCAGATAAATAATAGCGCTAAAAACATTCTGCGGAGAAACGATGGTATAAAACATTTCATTGCCATCCGGAGAAATAGCCATATCTCTTTCGTAAAGATTAGTAGAGATAACACCCTCACCAAATAACTGAAGGCTTGAAGGAACAGCAGAAAAATCAAATCTTATCTTTTTATTGTCTTGTCCCTTTGCAAAATTTGAGTATAACAGGGACGAGCATATGAAAATAATGACAGTCGGTCTTAAAGGCATAGCGCTGGTTTTACAAATAATAGGAATTAGTCCGAAACCTGAAAACTGATTATGGACAAAAGGTGATTATTTCTTCTTAAAGGCCGATTTCCGCTAACCGGCTTTTCCAGGAAAGATATTCCAGGAAATGTTCATTATTCAATATTCAACAATCAAAAATCAATGCTCAATGAAGATGCCAATCATTGAACATTGTTGATTGAATATAGATTATTGATTGTTCAAAGTGCTATCCTGATACGCAGTAGAATCAATATTATATCCAAGCGTTCCCCTTAGTCGTTTCCAAAATCCTTCGCGTTTTTTTATAGAAATAAAATCCTGTTTGAATGCCTGTTGATAATCTATTTGCGGATCTATCATGGAAGGTTCCATTTTTTTTAATGTATCGATTACGATCGGAATCAGCGTGACCTTTTGGTCTATTTTTTTGCGTACATACGTTCGTAAAGATTTTGTCTGGAAAGGATCTGATGCAAGAGCAATATTTTTAAACCCAAGCAGTTTTGCCTTTTTATAGGAGTAATAGATATTTTCCGTACTGTGCTCTGCCATTGTTTCTGTGAAAATATTTTGTTTTTGAATGCCAATCGCTTCGGCATAGAGCGCCATAATTTCTGCTTCAGTGTACGGAGTATAAACCGACGATCCCGAATACATGATATTTTTTGCGATCCCCTCGTCGAAAAGAAATTTTGACCAGTAAATCCTTGCTTTCATGGTCCTTCCCCATTCCAGGTTCTCAAAAGGAACTCCCGGAACAATAATCAGATCGTATTTATTCTTTGATGCTTCAAGATATAATTTTTTACAGGCCTTCGAGGAAAAAGAACAAGAGAATAAAGTAGCGATAGGAGAAAGAAAACCTGTCCATATCAAAGCAAATCCGGGTCTGGAAATTTTCATAACGAAGCTAAAACAATAATTTTTTTATGATAAGCTGCGAAGTTAGTTATTGCTCGTATTCTATTTGAATCGAAGAAAGAAATTACAATAAAATTCACAAAAGCTATCCGGGGTCTCACACAAAGACACAAAGTTTGAAAAAGCGAGGAGAGTTTTTACGGGCTTTGCTTCTTTGCCTCTTTACGTGAAAAAAACTACCAGTATTTACTTTTTCTTTTTATTATGAAAAAGAAGATATTTGGATGTTTCATAGATACCTTCAGCCAATAATTTCATTTCATTTTCCGCCGAATCGGTTTCAGAATTTTTAACTACAGGTTCATTACTGACGACAGATACCATTTCTTCTTTTCGCGTTCTTAATTGTTTACGGTATAAATAATCTCCTTTGATCACTCCGATATATCCCTGGTCGGGATCATAAATAAAAGAAAGCGCCTTATTGTTATTATAGGTTGAGTCTAAAATATTTCTTCCCAATGTCGTATTCCGATATGCCCTGTTACACAGTGAGGCAAGTGTCGGGAGAATATCCGTCTGGGAGCAAAGCACAGAAATGCGTTTTGATTTCAGTAAAGAAGGTGCATATATCAGTAAAGGAACATGTTCCGCTGTGAGCCGCTGTTCGGTCCATGCCTTTGGAAACATTTTTCCGGCATTGCCAGGTATACCATGATCGCCAACAAAAAGGAAAATGGTATTATCAAAATATTTTTCTTTTTGAGCGGCTTCCATAAATTTCATATAACCGAAATCAGTGTATCGAAAAGCATTCATCTCCTCATTACTCTCGAATCCGAATTGAGTAAGAGAATCTGCAGACACAGTCTTTTCATGAAATTCCTTCAGATCTTCCGATGGAATAGTATAGGGACGATGATTGTCTGCAGTCTGAATAACAGCAAAAAAAGGTTTGCTCTCCTGGTTCAACACTTTATTGGCTTCAAGAAATAGATTCTTATCACTGATTCCCCAGACATCGATTTTAGGGGCATCATAATTTTCCTGTTCATACAGGTGCAGTCCCCGGATATTATTGATCAGCAATCCCCTGATATTCGCCCAGCTTGCACTCCCTCCCAGGAAATAAAATTTTTCATATCCTTCGAAATCATTGATAATGGTGTGTTGATCCACTGCAGCCGGATTTCGGCTAGACGTGGTCGTTTCAATCTCCACATCAGGCATTCCTGTAATAACAGCCCACACACCTCTGGCCGTACCATAAGTTGGAGTAAAGCAATGATCAAAGAAAATTCCTTTTTTACTTATGCTGTCAAAAAAAGGAGTCGTATTCAAAGGATTTCCCCACATCGAACTTTTATACGCGCTGAAAGATTCGCATATCACAACAACCACATTTGGCATTGATGCTGATGCTGCATTTGATGGAGTGATCGTTCTTGCAAACTCCATTGTGTCTTTTCTCTCTTGTGGAAATCCAAAGTAAGGAGCCAAAACAGGGAAAGCTGATTTTGTTTTTTCAATATCATAGGTGCTATGCCTGAATTTTAAACTACTGAAAAAAGACTGGAAAGGGTTCAATGCCAGGTTTGCCTTATAATCGCTGCCGAGAGAAAAAGCATCGCTCCAGCGCAATGGGAACTGCCCGATTCTCCCGAAAACGCCGAGGCCTAACAACAAAAAAGTAATGATCGACCAAATGATGGTATCTCTCCTGGTTGTGAGCAGCGGATTTTTTTTAATCCTTTTGTATGATCCGGTAACAAGCCAACGTACAAACCAGGTACCGAATATCAATACAAGAATGATTTCGATTACCGGATAGGTTTGCCAAACCATATTCAGCGAAATGGAGGCATTGGAAAGATAATTCAAGACACTCGCGTTGAGTCGTTGGGATAGATAACTATAATGAGCGAAATCTACAGAATAAAAAAAAACGAACAGAAAAGCAGATATTGAAATAATCAGGAGCCATATCTGTTTTCCCCTTTCTGTTCTGAACGGATGCAAATAGTTAAAACTACCAGCCAGCAAAATCAGTAACAATAAAATGCAGATCATTTTCAGGTCATACCTCATTCCCAGGATCAGAGCGGGAATAATATCGGAGAAATGATTTCCCTGGGTATTGAAGAAGAAAAACAAACAAAGTCGAAGCAGGGTCATCAATACTAAAAAAATAATTCCTGTCGAAAAAATCCATCGGACCAATTTAGGTATCTTTAGACTTCTAATCATGGGTTTGGTAAATAGGCTTTAAAATTATAGCAATTATTCTAAACATGGTTTTGCTACTTAACAACGGGAATCCGGTAACTTTTCTCTCAATACTTCAATTTGATCACTGGTTATTTGCCAGGATCAACCGGCAATGGACGAACGCTTTTTTTGACCATGTGCTGCCCTATCTGCGTGAGTCCGAAATCTGGGTCCCGTTTTATTTATTCCTCCTTGTTTTCGTAACGATCAATTTTGGAAAAAAAGGCTGGTGGTGGTCTTTTGCATTGATCATGACGGCCATTATCAGCGACCTGATTAGCAGCAGCCTTGTCAAACAATTTATTTTTCGTTATCGACCCTGTCGCGATCCTTTCATAGCTGACCAGGTGCGCTTACTTGTCATTTATTGTCCCCGAAGTTCGAGCTTTGTTTCATCACATGCCTGCAATCATTTTGCAGCGGCAGTTTTTATTTATATAACTTTAAAGAATACAAGCAACTGGTGGAAGCTGGTATTCTTATGGGCTTTTTCTATTTCTTATGCTCAAATTTATGTGGGTGTGCATTATCCTCTTGATGTTACTTGTGGCATTATTTTGGGTTGCTTTATCGGCTATATGATGAGTATTTTTTTTCGGAAACAATTCGGATCACTGACCTTAAAGTAATCAGCATACATGTTTGAGTTCATTATCCTGCTTTGTCTAATCTTTGGAAACGGATTATTTGTAATGGCCGAAATCGCACTGGTTTCGGCAAGAAAAACCTGGCTCGAAAGGCTTGCTGAAAGAGGAGACTCAAAAGCCAAAACGGCATTGGATCTGACTGAAAATCCTGAATTGTTTTTGTCCACAGCCCAGATAGGCATTACTCTCATCGCTATCCTGACAGGTTTATATACCGGTGAAAAATTCAGTGCAGACCTGAAGCCTTATGTAGAAAAAATCCATTTTTTAAAACCTTATGCTGCCGGTATTTCGACAACTGTGATTGTCATCGCAGTTACTTTTCTATCGATCATTTTCGGCGAATTGATCCCGAAACGAATTGGTCTTCTTCGTGCGGAAAGAATTGCCAGGACTGTAGCCAGGCCCATGCGATGGCTGTCGCGGGCAGGTTATCCCATCGTTGCCCTGCTGAATGGAACCAGTAATTTATTCATTGATATCTTCCAGATCAAGCCATCCCGCGAAAGCAATGTGACAGAAGATGAAATAAAAGCCATCATCAGCGAGGGAACAGAGCAGGGAACGATTGAAGAAGCCGAACAGGAAATTATTGAAAGAGTTTTTCATCTCGGCGACCGCAATATCACTTCCTTAATGACTCATCGCAGCGATATTGTCTGGTTTGATATCCATGAAAATGAGGAAATGATCAAGGAAAAGATATTGAAGGAACCCCATTCTGTTTATCCCGTTTGTGATCGTGATATTGATAATATAAAAGGAATCGTATCGATCAAAGATTTATATGTGGCTGATGATTCCACTTTATTCAAAGACCTGATGACTCCGGCAATGTATGTTCCTGAAAACAACACCGCTTACCAGGTGCTGGAAAAATTCAAGCAAACAAAAACTCATTTCTGCTGCATTGTCGATGAATATGGAAGTCTGTTGGGTCTGATTACGCTGAATGATATTCTCGAGGCTTTGATTGGAGATATCCCCCAGCCTGATATGGTGGATTATGAAATTAAAAAAAGAGATGATGGAACTTATCTCGTCGATGCACAAATTCCTTTCTACGATTTCCTCTCTCATTTTAATAAGACAGAATGGATGAATGAAGGAGAACATGAATTTGATACTCTGGCTGGTTTTATTCTGCACAGGCTGGAACATATTCCCCGCAGCGGTGAAAAAATGGAATGGAAGGGATTTAAATTTGAAATCATCGATATGGATGCACAACGGATCGATAAAGTGCTTGTTTCAATAAGCAAGGAAATAAAAACGGCAATGGCAGAACAATAAATTATATAGCCCTGCCTTTGAAGGCTGGGCTATTTTAAAATTCAAACCGCGCCTTCGTTTCGGGGCGATCCAATTTTGTGCTCTGCCTGTTTCCATTCACCATGACATGAATAATATTAATTTCCGTTTCATAACTTTCATACAGAAGATCATTCATGATATCAATATTTTTTACGGAAGCAATATCATTCACCTGAAAATAGCTCCAGGTTGCTTCGGCTTCATTTTCACTGCCGATAAATTGCAGAGAAACAGGTCTCCCATCCACCTTCAATTGCAGATGTTTGATAATATAAGCTGAAATATATTGATCGGTAGCTGCTTTAGCTTTTTGATCCGATAAATTGATCCTGGTATTAGAGAACTTCGTCAGAGTGTTCTCAAAGTCATCAGTAAATATTTTGCAGCTGACTTCGAGTATTTTATCTTTTGCGTTGTGGTTGATTTCCGTCACGCTAACATAAAGCGGGTGCTTATGTAAGGGAAAATTCTTATTCAAATGAGGCAGGGAAAAAAGAAACCCGCAGAACACCCATCTGCATAAAGTTATAACCATTTAAAAAACAAATTTTAAAGGAACAAAAGTCTGAATAATTTTGCAACCCACAGCATGCATGCAAGACTTTAACCTTTACTTCAGGCTCGGCACAGAGCATATCCTCACATGGGAAGCGCTCGATCACATTCTGTTTGTGACCGCTTTATGTCTGCGTTATCTTGCGAAAGACTGGAAAAAAGTTGTTATCCTGGTAACAGCATTTACAATCGGCCATTCGGTCACGCTGGCCCTGAGTGCGTTTGGTCTTGTAGAGTTCACAAGGACCTGGATCGAATTTTTAATCCCCCTGACGATTGTAGCAACAGCAATCAATAACCTGATACAAAAATCGCAGCAGGTTGCTCATCCTTCGAAATTGCCAGTCATTTATTTTTTTGCACTTTTTTTTGGATTGATACATGGACTTGCATTTGCAAATACTTTTTTAAGTCTTGAAGGAAGAGAAGGACTAGTTGTCCATCTGCTTGCATTCAATCTCGGGATAGAAGCGGCTCAATTACTCATAGTCGCTATTATCCTGTTATTATCATATTTTTTCGTGCAATTGTTAAAAATTTCACGGCTTTGGTGGATTCGTTTAATTTCCGCCGTTATTCTTGTTGTTTCCCTGAAAATGGCATTTGAAAGACTGCCACATAAATAATAATTATACACACATGAAAAAGCTTTTTTTTGTTGTCTGCTGTTTAAACAACTTGTTTGCATGGTCACAAAGTCCGCAAAGCAATCCGGGTTCAAATCATGGAAACCGTTTTGAACAATTGGGTACTGGTTTGCCTACGCCCAATGAATACCGGACAGCCAGCGGCGCTCCGGGTCCAAAATACTGGCAGCAACGTTGCGACTATGATATTAAATGTGAGCTCGATGAACAAAAACTTCGTTTATCCGGCACCGAGACGATCACTTATTTTAATAATTCGCCCGATGTTCTTTCTTATCTCTGGTTGCAATTAGACGAGAACGAACATAGTTCAAAGAATAATGCCAACTATCAGCGGGGAGGCAGTCTCAGAAAAATGATCAGTGATAAAGGAATTGACAGTATCGAAAGCGAGACACGGGAGAACGATTTCGGAGTGAATATTACAAAGCTGACAAATGCAACAGGAAAAGCGCTTGTGTACACCATCAATAAAACTATGATGCGGGTTGAATTGCCAGCCGCATTGAAACCTGGTCAGAAATTCATTTTTAAAATAGATTGGAATTATCATATCAGTGATCGCAATAAAGAAGGAGGTCGTGGTGGTTATGAATATTTTCCTGAAGATGGCAATTACCTGTTTACAATGACGCAATGGTATCCGAGGCTTTGCGTATACAGCGATTTCCAGGGCTGGCAGAATCATCAGTTTACCGGCCGCGGAGAATTCGCGCTCACTTTTGGAAATTTCAAAGTACAGATGACTGTTCCTGCAGATCATGTTATTGGAGCAACGGGACAGTGTCAGAATTATCAGCAGGTATTATCAGCAGCACAATTCGCCCGCTGGCAAAAAGCACAGACAGCGACTGAACCTGTCGAAATTGTTACCCTGGAGGAAGCAAAAGCCGCTGAAAAAAATAAAAGCACTCAAAAAAAGACATGGATATTCAAGGCAGACAGTGTGCGTGACTTTGCCTGGGGGTCCAGCCGCAAATTTATCTGGGATGGAATGCCTGCAAGAATTGAAGGAAAAAAAGTAATGTGCATGAGTTATTATGGAAAAGAAGCTTATCCACTCTACAGAAAATTCTCGACCAAGGTAGTGGCCCATACCATTAAGACATACTCGCATTTTACGATCCCCTATCCATACCCGGTAGCTCAAAGCGTGGAAGCTTCTAACGGTATGGAATATCCGATGATTTGCTTCAACTATGGTCGTGCGGAAAAAGACGGTACCTATAGCGAAGCCACAAAATACGGGATGCTGGGTGTAGTGATTCATGAAGTGGGGCATAATTTCTTCCCGATGATTGTGAACAGTGATGAACGCCAATGGACCTGGATGGATGAAGGATTAAATACTTTTGTGGAATATCTCACGGAAGAGATGTACGATAATAAATTTCCCGTTCGGCGCGGACCCGCCTACCTGATTACGGATTATATGAAATTGCCCAAGGATCAGTTGGAGCCCATCATGACCAATTCAGAAAATATCGTTCAGTTTGGACCAAATGCATATTCCAAACCAGCAACCGGATTAAATATCCTTCGGGAAACTATTATGGGCAGAGACTTGTTCGACTATGCATTTAAAGAATATGCCAGGCGCTGGGCTTTCAAACATCCCACTCCTGCCGATTTCTTCCGGACCATGGATGATGCGAGCGGCGAAAATCTCGACTGGTTCTGGAGAGGATGGTTTTATGGAACCGATCCCGTCGATATTTCACTCGATAGTGTAAAATGGTTCAAGCCTGATGTTGACAATCCTCCTGCAAAAGTAGATTCTATTTATATGAGTAGTATCGCTAAGCCGAGAGTAAATTCATTTGATGATATTTCGAAGATCAGGAACAGAGAAGATAAAAAAATAACTTTTTTGACGGATGCCGATACTTCGCTCAGAGATTTTTACTGGAAATATGACCGTGGCATTATTCCTTATGATACGACAAAATTCGAACGGCATATCGTTAGAAATGATGAGCAAATGGATAATGCAACCAAACAAAAAATTGCAGGAAAAAATTTATACGAGCTTCAGTTCAGTAATAAAGGGGGTATGGTGATGCCGATTATTATCGAATGGACTTATACAGATGGTACCAGGGAAGTGGAGAGAATACCTGCACAGATATGGAGACTGAATGAAAATAAAGTCGTCAAGACCTTTGTGAAAGATAAAGAAGTCGCATCCATTAAACTGGATCCGATGCGTGAAACAGCAGACATTGATGAAAGTAATAATAGCTGGCCCAAAGCTCCGGTACAAAGCAAACTACAGGTATTTAAAGCCAGACAGCAACAACAACGCTTCATTTCGAATGAAGGCAACCCAATGCAAAAAACAACTGAAAAAGATAAAAAAGCATTTTAATGATCATATCACATTCTTCGTTGACCCAGACTTTTAGGCGAAGAATGTTGCTATCTTATATCATTCCGTTTTCAAACTTTTTATCGGATTGGAAACAGATGCCCTTATCGCCTGATAACCGATCGTGAACATTGCTATGATTACCGACATCGATCCTGCCAATAAAAATATCCACCAGGAAATATTTGTCCGGTAATTAAAATTTTGCAGCCATGAATGCATCGCCCACCACGCGACGGGAAAAGCAATGAATGACGCAATAATAACCAGCCTCAAAAAATCGGCAGATAAAATCATGATTATATTTCGCGGCATGGCGCCCAGAACTTTCCGTATACTAATTTCTTTTGTTCGTTGTAATGTTGAATAAGTAGCCAGTCCGAACAGTCCGATGCAGGCAATCAGAATTGCAAGCATTGAAAAAATGGTAAATATTTTTTTTTCTGTTTCTTCAGATTTGTATTGGGCAGCCAGTGTCTGATCGAGAAAACTAAAATTAAAATCATTTTTAGCGTCAAAACTCTTCCATGTCTTTTCGATTTCTGCGAGTGTAGTTTTGAAATGGTCGCCTTTTATACTGACACCGGCCGAACCCCATCCGAATTTATTTGAATTTACAAACATCAATGGTGCTATTTTTTTGTGCATCGATTGAAAATGAAAATCTTTAATAACACCCACAACGGTAAATGTATATTGTCCTATTGTTTGTCCTTTACTATCCCGAGGATTATAAATTTCCTCTTTGCTGATCAGCCGGGCACCAATCGGATTTTTTAATCCGAAGTCTTCGACAGCTTTTTCATTCAATACAACCGCAAAGGAATCTGTTGCAAGAACTTTCGAAAAAAATCTTCCTTCTTTCAGCTGAAGACCGAGCAGGTCAGCATAGTTGTAGTCCACACCCAGGGTTTTATTTGTCCTGTTGCTATTGTTGTCAAGCGCTACCCAGGTTGAACCCCCGGCTGTTTCATCACCAGGCAATTCGCTTTCGGAAACCTTTTCTACACCAGCTACTTTTGATATCTCATTCATAAAAGTTTCACGCCTGTCTTCGCCCGACTTCCCAATCCTCAAATGCCATAATCCCTGTATCGATATTATATTATTTGTTTTAAACCCGAGCTGATCACCCATTACAAACCTCATTTGTTTGTTAATGATGATTGTACAAATCATCAGGATCACCGAAACTGAAAATTGAAACACTACAAGTCCGTTTCGCAATATAATTCCCCGCTTGTTGGATTTTAATCTGCCTTTTAAAACGATGATCGGATCAAAAGATGAAAGTACAAATGCAGGATAAAGACCCGCTACTAGTCCGACTAAGACCGAAAATCCAAATACTAATAAAAGTCGGATGGGGTCAAGAAAATAAGTAAAGCTCAATTCTTCTTCCGCAATCCGGTTTAGCAATGGGATGAATAGCAAAGTCAGTAGCAATGCGAACAACATACTGACCACGCTAAAAAATATCGATTCAGATAAAAATTGCCGGATGAGCTCAGCTTTCTGCGATCCGAATGTTTTTCTGATTCCTACCTCTCTTGCTCTTTCGATGGAAAGTGCAGTAGACAGATTTATAAAATTGATGCATGCAAGAAATAAAATGAATCCGGCAATCGCTTCAAACAAAATGATAATGCGCATACTCCCGGTGGGGGCGAGTTCATCTTCCAGTTCAGAATTCAGATGGATCTTTTTCAGGGGTTGAAGAAAATATCGGTAGCCATTTCCTTCAGCAATAAATTTATCATATGGTTCGCCAAAAATCCTTTCGACGACGCCTGCTACATATTTCTCCACAATGAGAGGCAGCTTTGATTCAAGTGAAGTGGCCGATGCATTTTTCTTTAAAAGAAGATAATCATGCGGGCCGAAATAAACATATTGCTCTTCATTAAGGCCGTTGTCACCTGAGGTGGTCAGCAATATAGTAAATCTAAAATACGATTTTTCAGGCCAGTCCTTACAAACACCACTCACGGTCCATTTAAAAAAATCATTAAGGATTAGTTCTTTTCCCATTGCATTTTCAACCGATCCAAAATATTTTATGGCTGTTTGCTCCGTTAGAACTGCAGTCCCTGGTTTCTCCAAAGCAGTATTCACATCTCCATCCAAAAAATTTCCGGTAAATACCCGGAAAAAATTTGAGTCAGCCATCATGACTCTTTTCTCAACGAATTGCTTTTCGCCTGCTTTGACTTTGGTACCATTATAATCCACATTGACCAAACGCACAGTTTCCTCCACTTCCGGAAATTCTTTTTTTACAGCCTGCCCGATCGATTTGGGAATACCACCCCGAAAAGCACTGCGGCCCGGATATTTTCTTTCCATTGCCAGCCGGTATATGCGATCACCACGCTCCTGATAATTATCGTATCCCAACTCATTCTGTATATATAAAAACAGCAAGAGGCATATTGCCATACCAGTGGCTAAACCCAACAGGTTAATAAGGGTAAATGCTTTTCTTTTCAGAAGATTCCTGATCATTATTTTGAAATAGTTGCGGAACATGGATGATTTGTATTTAGACAAATCAATTTAATCTTATAAAGAGATTTTTTTGAGGCAAGAAGATTAAGAGATTGTTATGAAAACTTACGAGGGAGTAATATTGCAATGAGCATTAAGCAAAAGGTACCGATAAAAAACATTGCCAATTGCCTATTGTCTATTTCTTTGTCCTGTCAGATTTATTATTCGATTTATCTTTTTCGTTCTTCAGTCTCCCATTGATTTTGAGCTGCTGATTGATCAGCCATTCAATTTGTCCGTTCACACTGCGAAAATCATCAGCAGCCCATTTTTCCATTGCTTTATAGGAGTCTTCATCTATCCGGAGTACAAAACTTTTCTTATTCGCCATTGTAAAAATCTGTTATTGATACAATGTACCGGTATTCAATACAGGAGTTGCGGCTTTTTCTCCACATAACACAACCATGAGATTGCTGACCATGGCCGCTTTTCTTTCTTCATCGAGTGATACGATTTGTTTTTTGCTCAACTGTTCCAATGCGAGTTCCACCATCCCGACTGCACCTTCAACGATCTTAAATCTTGCCGCAACAATCGCACTGGCCTGTTGCCTTTGTAACATGGCTCCCGCAATTTCAGGTGCATAAGCCAGGTGGCTGATCCGAGCTTCTATGATAATAATGCCTGCTGCGGACAATCTTTCATTCAATTCAGATTCCAATAGTGCAGTTACTTTATCACCTCCGTCACGCAGCGTAATTCCGGCATGTTCATCTTCCAGCTGATCGTACGGACAAGTGGTTGCCAGATGACGAACAGCTGATTCGCTCTGTATTTTCACATACTGATCATAGTTAGTTACCTCAAATACAGCTTTATAAGTATCTTTCACCTGCCACACAATAACCGCAGCAATTTCAATCGGGTTGCCCATTTTGTCGTTCACCTTGAGTTTGGCGCTTTCAAAATTATTCGCACGCAGGGAAACACGCTGTTTCCTGTACAGTGGATTTACAAATAAAAGTCCGTTGTCCTTCACTGTTCCAGCGTATCTGCCAAAAAAAGTACAGACTACTGACTGATTGGGATTGACAATGGTAATTCCTTTGAAAAGAAATACGCCTGTAAATATTAACAGGATACCGAACAGTATCATAAACGAATTTCCGCCATTACCTGAATTGGCAATTACAACGATTCCTGCGATAAAACTTATCAGCGAAAGGATAAGTGTGAGAAAACCAGAAACCGGTTTTAACAATTTTTCCATAAAATTTATTTTGATATTATTTTGATATCAAAATTAATACATCGTCCCGAATCTGCAAAATCATTTTTTGGAACGACTGCAGACAATTGGAAATGA
>DATJXY010000025.1:0-2891 GCA_035499855.1 Puia sp.
AAAATTCCCCTCGAATGCTGGGAAGAAATTGTTGCGTGGCTGAATAAAACCTTTGCATCATAAGGCCCATCCGAAATTGTGGTGTTTGAATTCGATACATCTAGCAGAACAGTGGACAACACCAACAACATGTTTTTAGGATATTGCTGGTGTTATCGTTGGCCCTGTAAACTTGTTTCATTTCAAACACCAACAATTGCGTAAGGGCGGGAATAATTTTCCTGATTATCTTTCGTTTTACTTCTGAGATATAATTTTTGTAATATGAGCCAGCTTGTGAAAAAAATTCCCTCCAGCCTGATTCTTCTTTTAGTATTATGTTCTGCCTGCAAGAAAACGAATACGACTCCGCCGCCTCCCGGTGATGCGGGTTATTATACAGACAGTATGACCATTGATGGAAATGTCCGCAGTTTTATTGTGACTCTTCCTAAAGGATGGAATACAGAGACCTTGCCGCTCGTTTTTGCCTTGCATGGCGGGGGTGGAACGGCCCAGGGAATGGAAACTTTAACGGGACTCGAATCCTTGGCAATAAGCGAAAACTTCATTCTTGTTTATCCGCAGGGGATTCAAAACAGTTGGAATGACGGAAGACCCACCGCAGCGAACCAGCTCGGCATCGATGATGTGAAATTTTTTAATTCAATGGTCACTTATCTTTCATCGAAGTATAAGATCAACTCAAAAATGATTTATTGCACGGGAATCTCCAATGGAGGTTTCATGACATCCACACTGGCTTTTAAGCTGAGTAATATTTTTTCAGCCTGCGCAGTGGATGCAGCCACTATAGATTCTGTCGTAATCACAGGAAACCCTGCAACTACGGTTTCAATGATGTTTCTGCATGGTACTGATGATCCCATCGTTTCTTATTATGGCGGCACGACTACAATCGGAGAAGCAACTTCAGGAGTTTTTGTTTCACATGACCAGGCTGTTCAAAGATGGGTGGATATAAATAAGTGTGCCGCTTCGCCTGTTCTTACCAATATCCCCGACAGCGCAGGTGATGGTACTTCTATTGTAGAATCCGATTATAAAAATGGTTTGAAGGGAACTGAAGTAGTTGGATATTCTATTTATAACGGCGGTCATACCTGGCCGAATGGATGGCAATATTTACCAGCTATTGTGATCGGGAAAACAACGAGGAACCTGGATGCAAATACAACTATCTGGAATTTTTTTAAATCGCATCCGAAACAATGATAATTCTTTACGGAAATTTAATTTTTCGGAAAGGTTATTTTCCTGATCTCATCATTGAGATAATCGCTCACATATAAAATATTATTATCGCCGGAAGTGGTGAAAGCAATCCCACGCGGACTTGAAAATTCTGCCTTATCGCCGGATCCATTTGCAGATCCTGCATTTCCATCACCCGCAATTGTCGTAACAACTCCATTTGGAGTAACCCGTCGAATGATATTGTTGTTGATATCGGCCACATAAATATTGCCATCCGTACCCGTACAAATTGCCATGGCTCCGCCAAAAGATGCACTCTTTCCCTGGCCATCTTTATGACCCAGGGTTGCGCTATCGCCCGCTATCGAAACAAGACTCTTATTCTCATTGTTGTATTCAAATATCTGGTGTGAAGCCGCGATATAAATTTTTCCCTGAGTCGCATCCGTTGTGATAGAACTTGCAATACCGAGTTGACTTCCACTGTAGAGATTTACCAGTACCTGGTCCTGTGCCCGGACTTCGTAAAGTCCGTCATAAGTGTCAAGGATATAAATATTGCCCTGGTCGTCCATGCATGACGCATTGCAACTTGGATAATAAGAGTTGGGGTTTTTATAGCCCAATGAAGCTACTTCTCCGGTAGTAGATGCAACTTTAACCTTGCCACAACCATAGTCGCCGATATAAATTTGCTGATCGCTGCCGATCCAAAGATTTTCAGGAAAAGTAAGAGAGGGTGCACCACTTCCAAAAGGATCATCAGTACAACCGGGAGTGTTAAACATGCCGGCAAAACTGCCAACAGTTTTTAAAAGGGGATCAATTTTTATGACCACGTTGTGATCCGTTTTCGCTACATATAAATACCCGATTTGGTCTACGCACATGGAGCCGGGACCTGAAATATTATTGCCAATATTGTTATTTCCCACATAAGTTTCTACCGTTGCTTTTGAAGCCGGTGGCAGAATAGTATCATTGCTGCCATTGTCATTGCCGTTATTATTCGAGGGACTACTTTTGGTACAGGCACCAAACAATAAACTGCAAACTGCAATAAGGATTAAAAATCTGCGCATGATGATGAATTTTTTATTTCCGGAATGTTTCACACTTCGCTAAAATAGGATCGGTGCATAGCGGGTTATCAAAAAAATCGACCGAAGTAATTTGAAAATCGATGAACAGATGAATGGTTCTTTAGGAACAGGCGGGATATCTCGTATCAATTGCTAACTTGTGGGTACGATATAAACCTGCAGAAACACTCGTGAAGATGCGACGAAAAAATTTTAAAATTGTCGTCGATATCTGTCTGACTCAATAACAGTTTTGTTATGAAAAAAAATCTGACAACTTTGATTTGCTTCTTCATACTCATTCAAAGCTTCAGTCAGACGCAGGGAAAACTGTCAACTTATTTGCTGGTACAATCATTGTACAATAATTAATTACTAAAAAAACATTTAGCGCATACTCATTAGTGTTATACTGCTCCCTGCATTGAGAGCGCGCAATCTGTTTGCACTCTCTGCTGAACCCGGTAATACTCAGGGCTCTATTGTGATATTCAAAGACGCTGCTATAGAATTCAGTTGGGAAAATGCTAAATGAAAACGCTTATTTTCTTTTTCTGAAAATATTTGTAATCTTTGTATCCCTTTCGGCTCGCTACTGTAATTCCGTATTGA
>DATJXY010000026.1:0-7291 GCA_035499855.1 Puia sp.
CACGCGGCATGGCTGGTTCAGACTTGCGTCCATTGACCAATATTCCTTACTGCTGCCTCCCGTAGGAGTCGGGCCCGTGTCTCAGTGCCCGTGTGACTGGTCGTGCTCTCACACCAGTTACTGATCGTAGGCTTGGTGGGCTGTTACCCCGCCAACTACCTAATCAGACGCACGCCCATCTTTAAGCGCCGGAGCTATAATTATAAGATGATGCCATCTCATAATGTTACGGAGTATTAATTCCCGTTTCCGGGAGCTATCCTCCACTTAAAGGAAGGTTGCGTACGTGTTCCGCACCCGTTTGCCGGTCGCCAGCATCCCGTATTGCTACGGGACCTGCTGCCCCACGACTTGCATGTATTAGGCCTGCCGCTAGCGTTCATCCTGAGCCAGGATCAAACTCTCCATTGTAAATGAGTTTTGATACTGACTTTAATCTCTTTTGAAATTAACGTCTTTATCGAATGTATTTCGCTAACATAACCTTATTCCTGTCCCCTCGCCTGAGGCGAGAGAAATTAAGAATGCTGTTGCTTCCAAACTTTCAAAGATCTTCTGGCACTTTTCTGCCACCCCATTATTTTGGGAGTGCAAAGGTAAGGGCCTTGTATTATTCAACAAATTTTTTTCTGAAAAAAACCTGAATTTCTTTCCACAGTAGTCAAAACTTTTGAATCTCTTATTTTTTCAGGCGGACGGCAAAGATACGACGATATTATTGTTCGTCAAACTTTTTAGATCGTTTTTATTCACATCTGCCTCACACTCTACTGTCTATGCAAAGAACTCTTTTTTAGCGGGCGCAAATATAAGCCAGAGTAAATTGCTACCAAATTTTTTTGAGAAAGAATAACGTTTTTAAACGATAATTTTTGTTCCAAGTGCTGCAATGTCCTGTAGATGAATATTATTCCAAACGGGAAACCAGAATATTCTCCGGATAATTTACCGATACAAGAAAAAGACCGTGGGCAGCTACAGAAAAATCTGCTTCTGTACAATCCTTACTTTCAACAATAGATATGAACTCATCCATAGTTGTTTTGCCCCTTCCAACCTGCAACATCGTTCCTACCAGGCCCCTGACCATGCCCCTCAAAAAACGATTCGCCTTTACCTGGTAAACATACCCGCTTTCATTTTGCAACCAGACACTCTTACTGACGGTACACAAAGGCGTCTTCGCTTGTGTATTGCGTTTAGAGAAAGTAGTGAAATCTATATATCCTTTTACAATCTTTGCCGCCGCCTGCAGTTTCTCCATATCCAGCGCATAAGGATAATAGTAAGACCTGCCTCTTAAAAAGGGATCTTTTTTCTGATGAATATAATAATGGTATTCCCTGGAACTTGCATCAAAGCGGCAATGGTCTTCCGGATGTACTAAATAAAGATTTCTCACGGCAATATCATCAGGCAGAATAGCATTGATATGATACAATGCTGTAGCTGATATTGGCCCGGAAAAATCAAAATGAAAAAAATTCTGAAATGCATGAACACCTGTGTCAGTTCGTGACGAACCGGTCATCTGGATAGTTTCCCTGAAAAATACAGCAAATGCTTTTTCAACTTCAGCCTGCACCGAATTGGCATTCTCCTGCACCTGGAACCCACTGTAACCAGCTCCATGATAAGCAACCTCGAGAAAATATCTTGCCATATACAAATTTAATTCCCGACCAGATATCTCTGGTTTATATTCCTGCAATCTAAATGGAAAAATTTTTACTGGTCAATTGCCTTAAACTGGTTGATATAATTCGCATCACTCAATGCACTCACTAACTGGCCGAAATTCGATCGATCTGAAATAAAGGGGTAAGCAGCTTCAAAAAACTGATATTTGGATTTATCACTTGCAAATAATTCGCTTAAGGTCCTGGCCTGATTCACTGAAATACATTTTGTACTAAGAAATTTTCTTGCGGCCTTAATCTTGTTTTCCTCAGTATTTTCAACCAATATATTCACCCTTATCACATCCATATCATAATCAGAGGCAAGAGCCTTGCAATCTGAAAAACTTATGGCAGTTTTTGTTTTTGTTGCGGCCGGATTAGATTTTTCTCCGGATGAATCACTGAAATTTCTGACTTCTTTCCCGGCTTTTTTTTGATTTGAATTGGCAGAATCAGCAGCCTTTTGTTTTTCCAGCGGGATAAATAGCGTTATTGTATCGACCATATTTTGTTGCCTTGTATCGACATAAACAATTCGCATGGTCTTCTTCAATGTTTTCTGGCTGATTTTTTTAATCGATGGGTAGACAGGTTTATTCTTTTCATCTTTCACTGCAACTTTAGCAGTCGCGACTGTGCTTGTTTGTATAGAATTAATATTATTATTACCATTTCCTATTGCAGAATCAACAATTGCAGCCGCTATACTGTCTTGCCTGGCAGAATCAATTAAAGGTTTCCGCGCCACAAATGAATTGTACATCACCGAAGTGTCATTCACCACAGCAGCCATTAACCTAGAGAATGCATCTTCCTTTTTTACTCCATTTTGCGGAATCAGCTGGTTTGATCCTGAATCAGGGAGGGCCATTTTCAATTCATGCGTTTGCCAGTTGTACAAAGCGCAATCTCTTTTCCCAGGGTTCCTTAACTGAAAACCCTGATCTTTTTTGTTCATATTAACAGAAAAAATGAGCTCCGGATTCTGGCTTCCAGGAACACGAATTCCTATATTATATATACTATCCTTTAAACGAGGTATCGACAAATGGCCCACTTCTGAAGAAATATAAATGGTATCCCCGATTCTGGCCTGAAATGATTGATTGTTATCCGCATCAATCAAAACGAGATAACCTTGTTGCTGCGCATAGCCCCGGACTATAGATAGAAAAAAAATTATCGCTAAGCCAATTCTTCCCATTTTGACGGTTACTTTCTTTTAACAAACCTACACGAAATAGAAAAACGAGCAAAGCGCAAAGATTTGTATCTCAGGCACAGAATAAACTTGGTTTATTCAAAAACCGTGGCTTTCACCTTTTAAATAAATTTTATAATTCTTCCGTTATCCAAACTCTACCTTTGCACCCCAACAATAATAGCAAAATATGAAAAGACTAAAGCTTTTATTGCCCGGCATACTTGCCAGCATGGCACTATTGGCACAAAATACCCAGGAAACTCATGATTCTTCATGGAAATATATTTACAGAGCAGCTGCTACCAAAATAAATGACCTGGTAAATACAAAACTGGAAGTGAAGTTTGACTACATAAAAACATATATGTATGGCAAAGCCTGGATTACTTTAAAACCTCATTTTTATCCTACCGATTCTCTTTCACTTGATGCAAAAGGAATGGATATCCACCAGGTCTCCATTGTAAAAAGAAAAGAAAAGTCACCACTCAAATACAGGTATGATGGCTTAATACTTTATATTCATCTTGATAAAACTTATAAGAACTCGGAAAAATACACGGTATATATTGACTATACCTCCAAACCTAATGAATTCAAAGAGCACGGAAGTGCTGCGATCACAGATGCCAAGGGATTGTATTTTATCAATCCAAGGGGCGAAGAAAAAAATAAACCCACCGAAATATGGACGCAGGGTGAAACAGAATCAAATTCTGTATGGTGTCCTACCATCGATAAGCCTAATCAAAAATCAACAGAGGAAATCAGTATGACTGTTCCGGCAAAATATGTTACACTGTCGAATGGTAAGCTGGTCAGTCAGAAAAAAAACACAGATGGCACCCGCACTGATGTCTGGAAAATGGATTTGCCGAATGCTCCTTATTTATTTTTTATGGGAGTTGGTGATTATTCTATCATAAAAGATTCTTATAAAGGAAAAGAAGTGAGCTATTATGTTGAAAAAGAATATGCACCGGTTGCAAGGAGAATTTTTGGTCATACTCCTGAAATGATTGCTTTCTATTCACGTATTCTGGGAGTGGATTTTCCATGGGTGAAATATGCACAAATGACTGCCCGCGATTATGTCAGTGGCGCGATGGAGAATACCACAGCTACATTGCACACAGATGCGCTGCAGCAGGACGCACGCCAGCTGGTCGACGGAAATGCTTACGAAGGTTTTATTGCTCATGAATTATTTCATCAATGGTTCGGCGATCTTGTCACTGCTGAGAGCTGGAGCAATCTTACTGTCAACGAATCCTTTGCTAATTTCAGTGAAACTTTATGGTCGGAATATAAATATGGAAAAGATGCTGGAGATGCGGTCAATTTTCAGGATATACAAAAATACCTTGCCGATGAAACAAATCCATCTAAGGATCTCGTTAGGTTTCACTATGCCGACAGGGAAGATATGTTCGATATGGTAACTTATTCGAAAGGAGGAAGAATTCTGAACATGTTGAGAAATTATGTAGGAGACAGCGCTTTCTTTAAAGCGCTCAACCTTTATCTCACAACAAATAAGTTTAAATCAGCGGAAGCACAAAATCTACGTTTGGCTTTCGAAGAGATTACCGGACAGGACCTCAACTGGTACTGGAATCAATGGTATTATGGAAGTGGCCACCCAAAATTAAATATTGACTACCTGTATGACGATGCCGCAAAAAAAGTACGGGTCATCATTACTCAGACACAGGAAGGAAATAAAATTTTTAAACTTCCTCTCGCTATTGATATTTACCAGGGAACAGACAAAGAACGTCATAAAGTCTGGATCAATCATAAAACAGATACTTTCACCTTTACGTATAACCGAAAACCGTACCTGGTAAATGTGGACGGAGATAAAATCCTATTGTGCGAAAAAAAGGATAATAAAACTCTCGATAATTTCATATTTCAATACGAACATGCAGGTCTGTACCTGGATCGGCGCGAAGCCATCGATTTCTGCGCGTCCCAGCAGGATGATCCGAAGGCATTGGATTTACTCAAACTTGCCATGAAAGACCGTTATTATGAATTGAGGGAATATGCAATGGCGGCACTTGATCTCGATAAAAAAAATGTGAAAGATGCTGTTGAGCCAATATTAAAAGATATTGCCGAGCACGATCCAAATTCACTTGCAAGAGCCAGGGCAATTGAATTACTCGGCACTTATAATAAACCTGAATACAAAAATTTGTTTTTGCAGGCTGTCAACGATTCTTCCTATTCTGTCTCAGGAAGTGCACTTGGTGCACTATATAGTATTGATGAAGAAACTGCCCGTACACTAGCACATAAATTTGTGCAACAGCCGGCCAAAGGAAACTTATTATCTGCAATTGTTGAAATATATATCAGGTCTGGTAATACAAGTGATTTTGATTATCTGGCTGATGGATTTGATAAAATGCCGCTGTCACAAAAGAAAATGGATATCCTTCCTTATTTCGCCGCCATGATACTGAAAGTTCAAAACAATGATCAGGCAAAAAAAGGCATAGACGCCATCGTAAAATTCCGGGATGGAATTCCGGCCGAACAAAAGGAAGAACTATCAAACCTGATTAATAAAAATATTCTTGTACCTATTGCAGAGAGAAAAAATGCTTCGGGCTTAAAAGAACAGGCAGATTATATTAAATCAAAATTGCCGGGAGGGAAAAAGGGATTCTGACTGGAGTCTATAGTCTGGAGTCGGGACTCATAAGTCCTTTTAAATTATTCACGACTCATGCAAATTTCCAACTAATTATTTTTTACTGATAGTGCTTTTATATAATACATACATAATCGAAAGAAAGGAAGCGTAAAAAATAAATGAAGCCATAACCCAATGATCATGCACTGCAACATAGCAAATAAAGACAGGAGTTGAGAGAATTATAATGGCATATGATATATTACTTACCCATTTAAAAACCTTTTTAAACATTTATTTCCATTTAAATTCTATCATATCCTTAGTTAAGCACAAACTTGTGTTGTTCTTTCAAACACCTGCCTTCATCAAAATTATCGATGATCTATACACAAAAAAATACCCACGAAATTCTCGCGAGTATTCGAATTTATTTGTGTCTTGACTACACAAGCACCAGTATAGTCTACCAACTTCCACCTGCGCCGCCACCACCTCCGCTGCCACCGCCAAATCCACCGAAGCCGCCACCACCACCTCCACCGGACCATCCTCCACCACCCGACCAGCCACCGCCGCCTCTGTCACTCATCATGGAAGCTATCATCCAGGGTAAAAATCCAGTTCTGTTCATCATTCCTCCTCTTCCACCACCACCCCTGCTTATCAGAAACAGTATAACAACGATGAAAATAATCAATCCCAAAATTCCTTTGCCCGAATTACCTCCGTGTCCACGCTGATTGTATCCTTCAGGAGCTTTGTACTCGCCGGCTGCTGCCTTGATGATAGCATCTGCGGCCTGATCAAATCCACGATAAAAATTATTTTCCCTGAAATTCGGTACGATTTCATTTTCTACAATTTCCTTTGCTGTGATATCAGGAACCGCTCCCTCCATTCCATATCCTGTCGCAATAAAAACCTTGTGATCCTGGATTGCAGCAAGAATTACGAGACCATTATTGGTTTTTTTATTTCCTACTTTCCAATTCCTCAATATTTTTAATGCTTCATCTTCAATCGGATAATCACCAAGTGTTTGAACGGTTACAACAGCTACTTGTATAGAAGTGCTATCGTCATAAGCTACTAATTTTTGCTCCAGAGAAGCGATTTGATCCGGCGTCATGACATGCGCAAAATCATTTACCAGCCTTGGAGGATTCGGAGGCTTACTGGCAATTTCTTCAATAGATTGTGCGAAGCATAAAGAATATGCAAGAGAGAAAAATAATATCCAGAAAAATTTTTTCATTCTACCTGATCGCTTCCATTAAATCCGATTAATCAATTTTATCTGCCAAATACAATATCATCCGATAATTCATTTTTATCCGCTTCCTTATCATAAGGAAAATGAAAACGCAAAGCTTCTCCGATATCACCGACTATTTTAATGATCGCCTCTGCATGACTTTGTTTTTTTGATAGATGCGAAAGAATATTCTTTACTTCTTCATTCCAGAATACATCCCCAACTTTTTCATGAATTCCTTTATCACCATACAAAGCCAGTTGCCTGTCACGGATAGCCACGTAAACGAGCACACCATTTCTTTGTGCTGTTTGATCCATTTTTAAAATCCAGAAAACTTCTGCTGCCCTGTCCAAAGGATCAACAAAGCGACAATGACTTTCCACATATACGCGCACCTCTCCGCTTGTTTGCTTTTCTGCCAAACGAATGGCTTCTACTATCTGATTTTTTTCATCAGCAGTAAAAAAATCCTTCTTTGAAAAAAACGGAATTCTCAA
>DATJXY010000027.1:0-78428 GCA_035499855.1 Puia sp.
ATATCATATTTATACTATGAATCAGATGTGTCTTCCGGCAATGGAAATTATTTTGCACATCTTTCCGTTTTCAATATTAATGGAAAAGCACAATCCGTTTTATTCCTCACAGGAAATAAAAATAGCCTGACGCAATACCAATCCGAATTGGACAGGTTTTTTTCCTCAATCAAATTAAACGATGCAGAAAACATAACCACCGGCAATGCATCAGCCGTTACAGTCAATTCATCCTCTGCTGCAATAAATACCGGGTTGATACATTTCAATCATTTTTTATTCACTGCTCCCGATGGCTGGAAAGTTGCAAAGGATGGAATTTATATGGTCATCACTGCTCCCGTGCAAACAGCAGATGAAATGTTGAGCTATATTTTATTTCCGTCGTCTAATGATACGGGGTTTCAAAGAGCAGGAGACGAAGCGATTAAACAATTGGCATCAGGTATGGGCGGAATTGCCAAAGGATTTGGCCAAAGTGATGGCTCCGTATACCAGGTTTTACATCAGGGAATCTACAAAAAGGGTTGGGAATATTCAATGGGAAGCGGAAAAATTCAGGTAAATAATACAGCTGATTTTTCCAAGTCTATGTCCTTCGATGTGGGTGTATTCCTTGCAAAAATCAATGGCAGAATAGAGAGAGTTTTGTATTTGAGTAAAGACTACAGATGCGGCAGCTACTCAACTACAACGGATTACAAAAAAAGTTATGAATCTATCATTGAGAATTTCTTTTTTGATATGAAGTTTGATGACTGGGAAGATACAAATATGAAACAGGGCAAAATAAGTTCCATTGGTGTATCCGGCATATGGTCCGGCATATCTTACCTGGGCGGGGAAATAAAATATGATGCCACTTTTTTTATTTTATTTGATAATGGCCAGGTTTTCTACGATTCAAAATTTCCAAAGCCAGGTTTGTACAATCTCAATACATTATCGGCAGCAGCAAACAGGCCGGACCAATGGGGAATGTATACTTACCAGAACGGTTCAGGATCTATGAAAATATCTTCCTGGCTCACCGTTCCATTTACTATAAAAGACGGGAAGCTGATGGCACAAATCAATGCAGGAGTAAGACCATTTACAAAATTGCCTTCCATTGATGGTCTCTCGCTCAATGGAACCTGGTGTTTCGAGAGTTCATGCATCAGTTTCACCGGCGATGGAAAATTTACGGACAATGGAGTAATCCAGCTACTGGAACATTTGCCTACTACCTGTAATCTTATTGAACCACAAAACGGGCAGGGTAGTTATGAAATTAAAAACAACTCTATACTGTTCCATTATGCCAATGGATTAACCATTCAAACTGCTATTTCAGGATTAAATATTGACAATGGCAATTTATCAACAGAAAAACTTTTTCTCGGTTGGAATAATGATGTGTTGGAAAAAAAATAAAAAAATTACTGCCGTGAAATTCAATTACTCCCTTTTACTTCTTTTGCTTCCACACTTTTCCATGAGTCAGACGACGCCTTCACAAGCGGATATGGATAAGATGCAAAAAGACGTAATGCAAAAAGTGGACGCCATCAAAAATGACCCGAAATACAAACAATATTTTGATAAATCGGGAACCCCCAATAATTCACAGTTGACGAATATACCTCAGATGAATGCAGCATCCATCAATCCACTTTCATTGCAAAAAACTGATACTGCTTTTCTTTCAAAAATGAAATTGCCACCCAAAAACAATAAGCAGCTGGGTGTAATTCCTTCCAAAACCCTCACCCGCACCCAGCTGACTGAGTTGGTTACTAATTTGAAAAAAATCATTATTCCCGGACTTCAACACTATAGCACAGAAATGCTGAATGTGTCCTCATTGAGTTCGACGGACGCCAGCACTGCCGCGGCTCTTGCCTGGAGCATAGAAAGGCCGGACGTAGCATTAGAACTGGCTATTGATGGCGCCGATATAAGTGTGGATGATCCCGGAGCATTGAACAATCTTTCAGGAATACTTACAATGTGCGGCATGCCGTTTGCGGCCGTGCCCATTCTTGATTATATCAGGCAGACTGATCCGGGTAGTTCCACAATAAACAATAATCTCGGACAAGCTTATGTGGCGATGGGCGATATCGAAAAAGCAAAGTCTTTCCTTCAACAGGCACTTGGTGAATCACCTTATCATCCAAACGCTAATTATACGCTCGCGTGTATCGCTTACGCACAGGGAGATAAACAGGCTGCCAAAAAATATTGCGAAAACTCTCTTAGGGGAGGTTATTTTCCTGAGACATGGACCATGTTGAAATCGATTGATAAAAAAGCGAGGCTAATGGACCTCATCCGCAATCGCTATAAACAACCCGATTTTTTCAACCCCCATAAATACACTTTACCTGAACAATGCAAAACAACAGATCAACTAAAACAGAAGAAGACGGAATTCGCTATGTTTAAAAATATGCTGAGATCTGTGAAGGATGATTATCAAAATAAACTGAAAGCTGAAATGGAGTATGTAAAAAAAAGTCTGGCAGATGATATAATGAAAAAAGTGCAAAAGAAAAAATCGCCGTTTCGTCCTTTTGGTGCTTTTGCAATGGTTGTGCTTGGAGATATTTATGAAGACTACGCAGACAAAATTGCAAAGCTCAATAAATATGATAGCACTTACAAAGAAAGATACGACGCGCTGAATAAAAGTTATGAACAAGAAAAAAAACAAGTGATCGCCTCATTCGATGAAAGGGCTGATAAGGCTGGTGAAGGAAATGCCGACATGAAACTGGAAGCGGATATGTGCAAAGCGCAAAATGAACTGGCTAACAAATTTCTTCCCCAGTTTGCTCAATTGAATGAAGAAAGACAACGCGAATGGATCGAGCAGACAAAAAATTATTTTATTGACAATGCTTACTGGTGTTATATCGCTTCACTGGATGACCACTCCTACCACGAAATGTTTTATCAGCTGGTGATCGAATACATTACCATGCTTGAAAAAATTTGTACTACCAGGCTTATTGGCTGCTCAAAAATATTTGAGACAGATGAGAAAGATAAAGATTTTGAATTCGGGGAAGAGAATTGCCCTTTTAATACAGAAATACCTTTCCCTGTTGAAGGGAAGAAGGGAGAACTGGAAGGATTTATCGGAAAGATTCAACTCGATTGTGAAGCATTTGGACTTGAATTAGGAGAAGGTTTGATTTTTAACCTTGACAAAAAATTGGGTTCAGGAGAAACGACACTGGCCTTTGGCGCCGGTCTTTCAGAGCATATTCCGGATTGTCATTTACTTGAAGGAGGTGGGAAAATGCAGTTCTATATCACATTCGGCGGTCCACAGGCATTTGATATTGGCGTTAAATATGAATTGGAAATGGATATAAAAGGATTGTATCACCCCGAACAAAAAGTAGGAATGACAATCGGGTTCAATTCTGCCAGCGGATCCCATTTGGATACTTTCGGCGAAGGATACGTTCCGGATGTAGGTGCAGACAAAATATTGGAATTAATGGATGCAAAAGTAAAACAGGATCCACAGATAAATAAAAATATAAAAATGTATAATAACAATAAGAATAATTAATGGTAATTAAGATGCATATACGAAATTTCCATAAGAAATTTTTTGCGATTGCGCTGTTGTTCACATACTCATTTGCATTTGCACAGAACAGCTCCAGGCAACCTGTATATTTTCCGAATGCTTTGGTAATGGATAGCAAAAATAATTTGTATGTCAGTTGTAATTCGCAGCAGCCCGACATTGTAAAAATTACGCCAGATGGACAGTCAACCGAGTTTATCTCTACAGCATTGTACCGGCACAGGCCATCTCAAAAATGGGCATCCATCGATATGTTCACTCCTGCAGGCATGGCCATTGATGAGGATGATACTATTTATATAGCAGACAAGGGAGGAGGAGATGTATTGAAGGTTTCGCCGGATGGGAAGATTACCATTGTTGCAGGGTACAAAGGCCACATGATCAAAGATGGTCCGCTCTCGATTGCGTCTTTTAAGCGACCTTTTTTTATAACAATCGACCGGAAAAAAAATATTTATGTAAGTGATGAAGGCGGCGATGAGAGAACCAATACAGAATATGGGGTGATCAGAAAGATTTCGAATCAGGGAGAAGTTACTACATTGAAAGATCATACAGGCACGGAGCTGCACTTTGATGCAGCCGGCATGGTCTGCGATAATGATGGAAATCTTTTTGTGTGCGACAGAACAGGTCGTTGCATAAAAAAAATAATGCCCGATGGAAATGTCTCCATAATTGGCGGACTCTGTGGAAAAAGAAAGACCGATCCGGTCTACAAAGAAGGAGATATAAAGACCGCAGAGATTATGGAACCCTGGTTCATTGCTTTGAGCAAAGAAGGCGGGATTTATTTTTCCGATATACGAGTGAACCGGATTATAAAATTAGCGGACAAGAAAATATTCACGGTAGCAGGCAATAGCAAGATTGACACTCAAAACAGCAATATTCAGGGATATTCTGAAGCCGGCTATGCAGATGGCCCTGCAAAAGCAGCACTCTTTAACGAACCGCTCGGAATTGCTTTCGATAAAATAGGAAATCTATACATCGCAGATGGCATGAATCATTGTATCCGTAAACTTTCAAGCGATGGCATTGTAAGTACCTATTTTAAATAAAAAAGTATTTATCATTTGCTCAGGTACAGAATTTATTCAAACCCGGCAATGAAAATTTTGGTTTCAAGCAGTTGTTTTTGTTAATGAACATTCGTTCTATTAACTTACTTGATTAATTATTTTAACTTTTAGAAAAAATGAAAAACATGCCCGTCCTGGCAATAATGCTATTGCTATCAGGACAAATAACCCTGGCCCAGCAATCTGCTGACAGTACCACGAAGAAAAAAAATTATACCCCAAAACATTCTATCGGAATTGGCATCAAGGCCGGACTTAATTTCGCGAATGTTACCAACGCATCATCTATCAACAGCAGTAATGAAACAGGATTCCACGCGGGTATAATTTATGCGCCGCAATCCAAATCAATTATCGGCTCTTCCACCGAATTACTTTTTTCAAGGCAAGGTTATAATTATGATTCTGGGAAGAATACAGGAACAGTAAATCTCGATTATATTATACTCCAACAGCTCATGGTGATCAATATTACCAGGTTTGTTTCAATACAGTTGGGTGCGCAATTTGCATATCTTATCAATGCCAAAGTCGACAGCAGTCAGCAATACAATACCGGTAATGCCACAGCAAACGAGATTCTCAGTTACTATAACAGGTATGACTATGGTTTTGGAGGAGGTGTTGAAGTTCATCCTATCATGGGCCTGCTGGTTGGTGCGAGGTATAATATCAGTCTGAATAACCTGTACAAAGCGCCTACTTCTTTTCCATCAGGAGGCATGCCTTCTTTTATTCCAAATACCAGCAGCATTAACCTGAAAAATAATTTAATTCAGATTTATGCCGGCTGGCGATTCTGATTTCAGGACTATTTGTTGGGGAGTGATTGGCCATAAACCTTATCCTGTCTTTTATTATGTAACGTAAATGGATAATCGAACAACCGGTTCTTCTTGATTAGCTCCCCCTGTAATCCCAGTCAGGCCAAATAACTGTCATTCACCACTGATTAACATACTTTCAACAGTTTATCAGCGTTTTATACGTGTAAATCCTGCAATGCTCATTAAACCTTGCATCCCCTAAGCGGTCTTAATAAGCATTGATCTTAAAACGAAAAATCAACTTTATGAAAAAGAAATTATTCACAGGAACACTGATACTCGCTTTTATAAGCATCGCATCCGCTGTTTCTGCTCAAACACACACTCCTGAAATCACAAAGCGACAGGAAAACCAGCAAGCGCGTATAGCCCAGGGCGTTAAAAGCGGCCAGCTAACCGCAAAAGAATCTGAACACCTGGAATCGAGAGAAGCAAAAATCCGGCACGACAAGAAAATGGCAAAATCAGATGGTAAAGTCACTCATGCAGAGAGAGAAAAATTGCGACATGAAGAAAACCGAACCAGCAAGGCCATTTATCACCAGAAACATGATGCGCAGCACAGGTAAGATCTTAATTCCAAATTATAAATGCAAAATGTAATACTTGTTTATGATTTACATTTTGCATTTATAATTTAACTATTCCTCAATATTCCAGCTGTCCCATTTTTCCTGCCTCATATTCTTCGATCATTTTTTGAATCTCTTCAAAACTGTTCATTACAAATGGGCCATAGCTTACTACTTTTTCTTTGATGGGTAGTCCGCCAAATACAATAAATTCGGCATCTTCAACAGGAGTCAATACAATTTGATCACCATCGATATTAAAATCCGCCAGCTCACCCGTTTTCATTTCTTGATTCAATATTCTGATCTTTCCTTTCATCAGGTATATCCCCGCTGAATAAAAAGGATTTACCGGGAGCACAAACAATTTATCCTGTTTCAATTTTATATGATAATAAAATAGCGGAGTTTCCGAAGCAACGGGAGAAATTCTTCCATTAAAATCTCCGATTAAAACTTTCAACCATAAATCACCATTATCTATCACGGGCAATGAAGATGAATCATAATGCCGGAAAGAAGGTTTTATAAATTTATTTCTTGCAGGCAGATTAATCCAGGTCTGGATCAACTGAAGTTTGCCCCCTGTTTGCAGAAAAGCTTCAGTAGGCCCTTCAGAATGAATGATACCCGATCCTGAAGTCATCCAGTTGATATCTCCTCCTTTTGCAACCTGTTCATGCCCGGCACTATCACGATGAAAAAATTCTCCATCAAGTAAATAAGTCACGACTTCAAATCCTGCATGCGGATGCGGAGGAATCCGGATATCTGCTCCCGCTTTTATATCAGCAGGAACCATATGATCAATAAAGAGAAAAGGATCCACCTGCTTGAGATTACGTGTAGGCAAAGCTCTTCTCACTTTATTTGATCCAACCCATTCGGTCGTTGCAGTTTCAATTCTTGCTATTGTTCTCGTTGTCATATATTACTCCTTATGATAGCATCGGCACTTCAATTGCTAATATTTCTGATGCCGTGTTTGCTTTTATACTGAAACGATTTGTTTGAGAAATGCCGATTGCATCTCTTTTACCTATTTTTTTATTGTCGAGGGTGATTTCACCTTCAATCACGAAAATATATACACCATTCCCCTTGAATTTTGGTTCAAAAGAAATTTCTTTCCCTTCTTCGAGATTTGTCAATGCAAGCCTTGCATCCTGGTTAATCCATAAACCTTTGTCTTTTTCATCAGGGCTTACTACGACCTGCCATTGATTCATCCTGTCTTTTTTATTAAAAGCCAGTTGATTATAACGGGGATGTATATCTGTTAATTGGGGTACAATCCATATTTGCAAAAAATTTACAGGTTCTGTTTTTGAAGCGTTAAACTCGGAATGTCTGATGCCGGTTCCGGCGCTCATTATCTGAACATCGCCCGTTCGAATGATACCGTCTGTTCCGGTACTATCCTGGTGTTTCAATGCACCCTTTAATGGAATGGAAACGATTTCCATATTATCATGCGGATGTGTTCCAAATCCCCCGCCACCACTAACGATATCATCATTTAAAACCCGCAATGCGCCAAAATGAACTTTTGTCGGATCATACCAGTGACCAAAACTGAATGAATGATGGCTGTCAAGCCAGCCAAAATTAACATGCCCTCTTTCCCGGGCTGGATAAAATACAGTTTCCATATATTTTTGATTTGAACGATGTTTAAACATCAATTTTGATACCAGATCATTTTGTCAGGCATTAATTAGATTTGCCGGACCTTTCGTCAGTCAATATGAATAATTATTGTCAGCTGCTAATCTCCATTACCTTCTTCAGGTATGTGGCTTTGATTGTATTCCAGAACGAAGTTATTTTTACCCTCTCCGACAAGAATGCTCAGATACCTTTGCTGGACAAGTTCCAGGATAGAAAGGAAAATAAAAATTGCATGAATGCGGTTTTCACAGAAACTGATTATTTTTTCAAAAGGCAGAATTTTTTCTTTTTCAATCGTAGTAAGCATCCAGTCCCTCGTTTCTTCCATTGTATAATTATATTGTACGACGGTATGGACCGGTTTATTTTTTCTTTCCTGCATCTTCTTCATCAAACGTTCAAATGTTTTCATCAGCCGGAATAAAGTGATGGTTTGTATTTCCGTCCCTTCGGCAGATTCTTCTCCAATTTGTGAAAGTTCCTTCTGCAGGTTCCCCCGTTTTGCCATTAACATGCGAACCGCTTCCATCTCCGCCATCTTTGCTGCGGCTTCTTTATACCGCTTATACTGGAGAACTTTATCAATCAGTTCCTGGCGGGGGTCGATTTCATTTCCCTGTTCATCCAATTCCTTACGCGGTAACAACATTTTTGCCTTAATACGCATCAAAGTGGAAACGAATAATATGAATTCACTCGATAGTTCGATATTCAATCTTTCCTGTGAATGAATATAATCCATAAAATCCCGGATAATATTATTGATGGGAATATTATAGATGTCCAACTCATCTCTTTCAATAAAAAATAACAAAAGGTCGAAAGGACCTTCAAACTGTGATAATTTAATCTGGTACGAGGTAGCGTTCACTGTGAATATTTTTAAGAAGCCGGAAAGATTTATTATTCAAATTTTCTGATGATATAACTTTCGGACTTCCCGACTTTCGGTCTTTTCCGACCGTCGTTGCAAATGTATGAAATCGTTTGGGAAGAAAATTCCTTATAATTTCACAGCCAATCCTATCCCCAATATCTCCTGGAACTGGAGTGTTGGCCCTCCCGGAGTTCCATCGCTCTTGACCGATTTGATATCATTATCATAGATGAGATTTAGTGAGAAGGTCACCGCGAGAACACCGGTTACTTTTACAGCCAGAAGATTGGTCATGTTAATATCTATGTCCTGAGGATCGCGAAGATAATTGGAGAAAAGATCAAGGCGTCCTGTGTACACAGAGTTTGCTCCCACTTTATGTGTGTAATTAATAGTCGCATAGGCTCCGAATTCAAACTTCACATTTTTTCCGGAGTCAACACCGAAGGCTCCGATCTTTGACAGGGAATCATTTTTTACAATGACCCATCTCGCCGAAGCCGGAGACACAAATACTGAAAAATGATCGTCGGGTTTATAATTTATACCAGGTGAAAGGAGTACATACGCAGGAGAAAAGAGATCTGAAGTCAGTATTTTGCTTGTATCATTTGGATAATTATATCCTTTGGCAAATTGAGATCGGAAATTGAACAAAGCACTCACATACCAGTTTTTTGCCACTTCATATCCGTATTTGGAAAGTATATCGATCCTGTCGTCTGTTTTTCGCGTACCAAGACTGGTTGTTTTTACGCCTCCAAATGCGAGATTGATTGTATTATCCCAGGAATTTCTTCCCTTCTTATAAAATGCATATCCATATAATGTGCTATTCAGCGCAAGAGAAGATTTATCACCGCCTGCAGCCCAATTGCTCAGAGCAGCCTGATTGAATGTGAGTGTAAACAGTCCCCCTGTTTTCCAAATTTTCGGAATAGTGTCGTTGGGGTCTTTTTTAATTTCCTGAGAAGCTTCTTTCTTGATGTTCTGTAGATCCTTATCCTGTGCATTCAAGATCAAAATAATGAATAGCATGCAGGCTAACATGCAAATCTTTTTCATAGTCTCTGTTTGTGGTATGATAAAAATGCGATGAAAATTTTTTTTGAAATTATTTCTTTTTCAATTCATCGCGAATCTCGGCAAGCAGTTTTTCTGTAGCAGTGGGTTCAACTGCCGGGGGAACTTTTTTCTTTTCTATCGCTTTAGCGGCCTTAACAATCAAAAACAGGATGAAAGCAACAATGATGAATTTGATGATTGCTGCAAGAAACTTGCCGTATTTGACAGAGCCCCAGGTGAGTTTGTCCAGGTCTTGTACTTGAGCAGCTTTCAATGCTGGTGTTAACAATAAAGGTGTAACAACATCATCGACCAAAGACGAAACGATTGCCGTAAAAGCGGCGCCAATCACTACTGCAACTGCAAGATCGATTACATTTCCGCGTAAAGCAAAATCTCTGAACTCTTTTAGTACGCTCATAAATAAGCAGTTTAATGTTAATGAATGAAAGTGCCATCTAAGATATTAAATTATAGGAACATACTGTCGGCAGGCTTATTAAATTTTACGTATAGACAATGGAGTGATTTGTTGAAGAAAATATAAGCCGCAGAACAGTCATATTCAACAGGCTTGATTTAATTCACAAAGAAATCATTCCCCAGTCTACACTGACATGATTTCTTTTTCTTTGGCAGAAAGATGTTTTTCTATCAGAGAGATATATTTGTCGGTGGTTTCCTGCATTTTTTTCTCTGTGTCCTTGGCAACATCTTCGCTAAGTCCCTGCTTTTGTAATTTCTTGATATGCTCGATAGCATCACGCCGAATATTACGCACTGCTACCTTGGTATGTTCCCCTTCTGTATTCGCTCTTTTTACATATTCTTTCCTTCTCTCTTCAGTCAAAGGAGGCATAAAAATCCGGATAGTATTTCCATCATTCTGTGGAGTTACACCCAGGTTTGCTGCGATAATTGCCCTTTCAATAGGCTGGAGCATATTTTTTTCCCAGGGTTGAATAGTCATTGTGCGGGCATCCATGACCGATATATTGGCTACCTGGTTCAAAGCCGTGGGAGAACCATAATAATCAACAGTAAGACCATCCAACATTTGTGGATTGGCTTTACCTGCCCTGATTTTGATCAATTCGTTTTCGAGATGATTAATAGCTTTCTGCATGGCAGCCCGGGAATCTTCCAGGATATGCGTTGAATCTTCTGACATAAATAAAGAATTAACAGGGATGCAAACCTACATTAAATCAAAAATTACACAAAAAGATAGAGAAAATAAATTGTATAAATCTCGAAGTTAAATAAATCTGATTATGGAAGAAAATACCCTGCTCAATTTTTCTGTTCCAGGATGGTGTCTTTGATCAATGAAATCAGTTTCGATTCTTTTACATTGCCATTTTCAGGTTGTTTTCCATTCTTCGACAAAATAAGTTTTGGTTTTGAGCGGGCATAATATGAAATAGCGATAAATCCGAAGAAGAAAGCAAAGACAGAAAGAATCAACAAAGTGCAGCCAAGTGATCTGCCAAAATAAACAAGAGCGACGAGGATCAGGTTCATGGAAACAAGCAGAATGGTAATAGATCTATGGGACAGGCCTCTGTCAAGTAAAAGATGATGGATGTGATTTCGGTCTGGACTAAATGGCGAACGACGTTTGAATATTCTGATGGAAAATACTCTCAGTGTATCTAATAAAGGAATCATCAGAATCGTAAAGCCGATAGCCGCTGAAGATTCCAATATAGGCATAGGCAAAACAGTATCCTGACTATTCCCATTAGCGGGATCAATAAATTTAATTGCGAGAATAGCATTTACAACACCAATTAATAAAGATCCTGTATCACCCATAAATATTTTGGCCGGCTGAAAATTAAATATGAGGAAAGCAAGCAGGCTGCCTGATAATGAAAATGCCAATATATAATAGGAAGGCATATCCAGATTAAGAAAATAAATACCGAATAAAAGTGATGACATCAGACCAAGGGTTCCTGCTAATCCATCTACCCCATCTATTAAATTGAAAGAATTAATGATGACGATAATCGTAAAATAAGTAATCAGCAGACTGAACATTTCAGGCAAATTATAAATCCCAAAAAATCCATGCATGCTTCTGATCTGAATTCTGCCATAATAAATAATCAGGAATGCAGCCAGAACCTGTCCGATAAATTTTTTAATGGGTGAAATAACCAGGATATCATCTTTCAGGCCAAGGAAGAAAATGACCAGGGAAGCGGCGATAAAATATTGAAATTCGGAAGAAGATTTGAAATTAACCGTAAGCAGACAGCCAAAAACAAAACCTGCGAAAATGCCGATACCTCCCAGTGGTGTGATAGCTGTATGATGAATCTTCCGTTCGTCGGGCATATCGAACAGTTTCTTCATTTCGGCGACATTAATAATTACCGGGATGGCTAAAAAAGTAATAGTAAATGAAATGGCGACAGAGAGTATTACATCAAACATTGGCCTAATTTGTAATTCAAAAATAAATCCATTTTTTATTTTGCCACTAAACCAACCTACCAATGAACCATCTTCCGTCAATCATTCAGATTAACACATACTATAACCAAAACAACATTAAGGCAGCAGATTTGATGAATCTTACGGAGCGAATATGAAGGCAAATTAAGGCAAAAGTTTAATATAAGGATAAATAAATTCCGTTAGCTTTGCCGGCTACATTCCATTAATACTTTTATATGGCTGATTTAAAAGCAATTGCCTCTCAAATTCGTCGCGATATCGTCCGCATGGTTCATGGGGCTAATAGTGGTCATCCTGGTGGCTCTTTAGGCTGTACCGATTTTTTTACTGCCTTGTACTTTGAAATCATGGATCATAATCCTCAATTTTCAATGGATGGCAAAAATGAAGATATTTTTTTCCTTTCGAATGGACATATTTCCCCCGTTTTTTACGCTTCATTGGCAAGGTCTGGCTACTTCGACATCAAAGAGCTGTCTACTTTTCGTAAAATCAATTCGAGATTACAAGGCCATCCTGCTACTCATGAACACCTTCCGGGAATCCGTATTGCCAGCGGTTCTCTTGGACAAGGTATGAGTGTTGCCATTGGAGCCGCGCTATCTAAAAAACTCAATAACGATAAAAATATTGTATTCTCTCTTCATGGAGATGGTGAGCTCGACGAAGGTCAGATCTGGGAAGCTCTCCTGTTTGCTGCACATCATAAAGTAGATAATCTCATTTCAACTGTCGACTGGAATCATCAGCAAATAGACGGTACTACAGATAAGGTAATGAACCTGGGAAATATCCGTCAGAAATTCGAGGCCTTTGGATGGACAACATTAGAAATGAATGGCAATGATATTGATGAAGTGATTGCCACATTGAAAAAAGCAAAATCCATGACAGGTAATGGAAAACCTGTAGCTATCATGATGCATACGATCATGGGCAAAGGAGTAGATTTTATGGAAAATGATCACAACTGGCATGGAGTCGCTCCCAATGATGAACAATTGCAAAAAGCCCTCGCTCAATTACCTGTAACTTTGGGAGATTACTGAGGCCGTGAATGGTCAATAGTGAATAATCATTCATGAGTCGTGAGACGTGAAAACAGAATATTCGCTAAGTCTAGAAAAGTATTTCACGTTTCACAATTCATCATTCACGATCTAAGCTCTATCGGTTGCGCTGCAGCCTTACGGGAAGGCAGCCACGAAGCCAGAAGCGCCACTACCAGAATTGTAGTTAAGACCAATAAAAAATCCGTTGCAACTAATTTTACCGGATAATAACTGATCAGAAAAGAATCGCCCTGCAGGGGAACCAGATGATATTTTACCTGCAGCCAGCAAACAAAAACAGCTAAAAGAATTCCTGTTGCCCCACCGAGAATGGCAAGCAATATTCCCTCGCTCAAAAAAATTTTTTGAATATAATTGTCATTTGCGCCTAATGCTTTCAACACCTGGATATCTTTTTGTTTTTCCAAAACAAGCATGGTGAGTGCGCCAACCATATTGAAAGCAGCGACGATCAGAATGAGGGTCAATACACAGTAGATCACCCATTTTTCCGTCCGCATAACATTATACAAGCTTTGATTTTGCTCATATCTTGTCTGAACCAAATATCCGTTACCAAATATTAATTGCAATGCTGACTTTGTAGCATCTGATTTTGAAGGATCTTTCAGCTCGATTTCTGCTCCGCTGTATTCATCCGCCTTTAAATCCAGCATCTGCTTCATAAAGTCCAAATTTGTAATCACATATTTATTGTCGAAATCCTGTTGAATGATGAATGTTCCTGTAGTAGCAATAGTGCTGGTGCTGACAGATTCCGTGAGATCAGCTGAAGCCGTGCGATCCGCTTTTTTAAACATATAAACAGACAAAGGAATTGTTTCCCTGTCTGATTCAATAGCCAATGCATTTTCAATTCCCGCCCCTATCACGGCGCCGGGATGGTCAGCCGTCCCCAACTCAAAATCACCTCTCACCAATTTTCGTGACACCCCTGCTATATTCTTATAATTGCTGTCAACTCCCTTTAAAATCACTGGCTGCATGGTTCCGGATTGAAGTAAGGCCTTATCTTCTACAACCAATGAATAACCGCGGATATTTTCTGCTCCGCTAAGTTGTTTTAATTGACCGGAGGACAGGGTCATGAACTTTCCTGTTGCAGGAGATATCCTGATATCAGTATAAAAATCGGCATACAAAGATTTCACGAGATCTTCCAGTCCATTAAAAACACTCAATACAATAATCAATGATGCCGTACCAACTATAATCGCAGCCATACTCACCCAGGAAATGACATTGATTGCATTGGTTGATTTTTTGGCCTTGAAATATCGCCACGCAAAAAGAAAATTCAAAGTTTGGATTTGTTTATGATTATTGCGAATGATTACCGGGAGATTCCTGGTTTTTTATTTCCCTGAATAAGGCTTCCATTTTATCAACATATTCCAGACTATCGTCCAGAAAAAATTTCAGTTGAGGCATAATGCGTAGCTGATTCTTTACAGAGCTGACCATTGCTTTTTTTATTTCCCAGGACCTTTCTTCAATTTTTTTCATTGCCTCTTTGTTATCTTTTACCTTGAATAGGCTCAGGTAAATTCTGGCCTCTGAAAGATCCGGAGTTAATTTTACAGAGGAGATGGAAACCATTCCTCCATCGAGCATATTCAGACCCAGGTGCTGAAAAATGCCGCTCAATTCTTCAAATAACAATGCAGCCACCTGCTTCTGTCGTTTTCCTTCTTGCATATCGTTAACAATTTTCAATGTAAATTTACAGCTTATTCACTTGTGGGCAATAGCCAATAAAGCTGCGGGGCTCATTGAGTAATATCCAATAAATGAAACGTTTTTCCATTATTTTAAAATACTTAGGGGATCAGAAAAAAAATATAGTTCTATATTTTGTTTTCAATTTACTATCGGTGCTTTTTTCCTTGGTCTCTCTTGCCATGCTGGCTCCTTTTCTACAATTATTATTCGGAAAAGAAAAGCTCAAAGATGCCGAACCTTCATTTGGCTTTTCCGCCAATGGTTTGTTGGAATATATTAAATATATTCTCAGCTCTCTTATCAAAAAGCACAATGAAGTATATGCTTTGGCTGCAATATGCGTCATCATTATCGTTACTGTTCTATTGAAAAATATATTTTTATATTTTTCTTATCGTGTGCTGGCTCCGATGCGTAATAAAGTAATGACGAGGTTGAGAGCGGATCTTTATTCAAAAATACTGGAACTGCCGATTGGTTTTTTTACCGAGCAACGTAAGGGTGATATCATCAGCCGGATGAGCAATGATGCCAATGAAATTGAGTGGAGTGTGATGAGTACACTTGAAGGATTGATCAAAGACCCAATGAATATCATTATCATTCTCGCCTCGCTGGTTTTCTTAAGCCCGGCTTTGTCATTGTTTCTTTTGGTATTGCTTCCGCTGACAGGCTTTATTATCGGCAGAGTGAGCAGGTCATTAAAAAAACAGTCTTCCATCGCGCAGGAACAATTAGGGATATTGATGTCAGCATTGGATGAAACATTGGGTGGACTCAGAGTGATCAAAGCTTTCAATGCAGAAAAATTATTAAAAAGTAAATTCTTTCAAACTAATGACTTCCTGAATCATATCCGTAACAAAATCATGTTCAGAAGGGATATGGCATCACCCATGTCGGAATTTTTAGGAGTGATGGTATTGAGTTGTATTCTATGGTTTGGTGGAAGATTGGTTCTGTCTCATCAATCGCTGGCTCCTGAAGCTTTCATTACTTATATCGCAATTTTTTCACAAATCATTAATCCTGCCAAATCTTTGTCCACAGCATTTTATAATATGCAACGTGGCAAGGCTGCTATTGAGCGCATCGAACAAATAATAAAAGCACCCATTACTGTTCAGGAAATAAAAAATCCGGTTTTATTTACTTCATTCAAGAATAATATCGAATTTAAAAATGTGTCCTTTGCCTATGATGATGCAGTCGTTCTTGAAAACATAAATCTTACCATACAAAAAGGAAAGACAATTGCATTGGTGGGATCTTCAGGCGCAGGTAAATCGACCCTGGCTGACCTCATACCGCGTTTCCATGATGTTACCGGAGGTGAATTATTAATCGATGGTATTAATATAAAAAATTATTCATTGCACTCTTTACGTAGCCAGATGAGTATCGTTACCCAGGAACCAATCTTATTCAATGATACCATTGCTAATAATATTGCACTGGGAAGTGCCGATACAAATCCTGCTGCTATCGAACAGGCAGCGAAAGTGGCCAATGCAAATAATTTTATAATACAGAAAGAAGAATCATACCAAACAAATATTGGCGACCGGGGATCCAAGCTCAGCGGTGGAGAAAGACAGCGATTGACGATTGCGCGCGCCGTACTAAAAAATCCTCCGATTCTGATCCTGGATGAAGCGACTTCTTCATTAGATACGGAAAGTGAACGCCTGGTTCAGGATGCGATCAATAACATGATGCAAAATCGCACCTGTATTGTAATCGCACACAGACTGAGTACAATCCGTCATGCCGATGAAATCATTGTCCTGCAAAAAGGTAGGATCGTTGAAAAAGGAACACATGAGCAATTGATGGGAAATAATGGGTTGTATAAACGTTTAGTGGAAATGCAGGAAATAAAATAAGCTTCGGTTTCATTTACATTTACTTCGTTTGCTACAATTTGTAGTTTTATATTCGTGCCGAATTGTTTCTATTTTTAATAACCAGCACATGAGAAAATCTTCAACATTAGTAGTCCTCAACTGCCTGCTTCTTATCTTCTCTGATCTTTCTTTCGCACAAAAAAAAGACCTCAGTTTTGATCAGATATTTAAGGGAGCTTCTTCAGATCTTATCAAGCCACTGCCTACGATAGCTGGATGGCTTGACGATGAGCACTATCTGATCAGGCAAAAAAACAATACAAATGGCACCATCAGTGAAATGTCTGTGGATGTAATATCAGGGAAGTCGGTACCATATATCAAACCTTCCGAACCGACCAATAGAACTCAAGTTGAGCCTCCCTATCGCAATGAAAAAAATAAAACTGCTTCCCCCGACGGCAAATGGATTGCATTTACACGCGATAATAATTTATTCATCCGACAAACCGAAACAGGAAAAGAAATCGAACTAACGAAAGATGGTTCTGAAAGTGTATATAACGGTTATGCGGCATGGTTATATTATGAAGAAATATTAAACAGGTCTTCCCATTATAAAGCTTTCTGGTGGAGCCCCGATAGCAAGCACATCGCCTACATGCATTTTGATGAATCACTGGTCCCTGTTTTCCCCATTTTTAATTCAGAAGGGCAACATGGTTCACTCGAAAATCAACACTATCCAAAAGCTGGCGATAAAAATCCGGCAGTGAAGATTGGAATCATAAATATTGATGACCTCAATAATATATGGGCTGATTTTGATGAAAAGGATGACCAATATTTTGGAATGCCTTCATGGACCCCTGATGGGGCTTCATTATGGGTACAGTGGATGCCCCGGAGCCAGGATAATCTAAAGATATATGCGGTAGATCCCGCAAACGGAACTAAGAAAGAAATATATGATGAAAAACAAAAAACATGGATTGATTTGGATCTTGACAAAAGGATCATATTTACACCCAGTGGCAAAAAATTTATTTTGAGAAGTGATAAGTCCGGGTGGATGCATTTGTATCTGTATAATATGGATGGATCTCTGATAAATCCAATAACTCAGGGAGACTTTAGCGTTACTGATTTGGTCAGGATCGACGAAAAAGAAAAACTGATTTATTTCAAAGCAAGGAAGGAAAATTCTGCAAGAATTGATTTTTATAAAATAAATATGAATGGAAAGGAATTAATGAGACTGAGTTTCGGAAATTATTCTCACGATTCCATCAATTTGTCACCAAATGGAAAATATTTCATTACCACTTTTTCAAACTTGTCTACTCCGCCTAAAATGGCCCTCGTCGACAATAACGGAAAAATAATTCGGGAATTGAGTGACAGTAAAGATTCTTTATTCAATGAGTATAATCTTAGCAAAACAGAGTTGGTACATGTTAAATCTTCAGATGGTCTTTTTGATTTACCAATGACCATCACTTATCCCATTCATTTTGATTCTTCCAAAAAATATCCTGTGTTAATCAGTATTTATGGAGGTCCTAATGCAGGTACCGTATACGACAGGTGGGGTCGGAATTTTCTTACTTCACAATGGTTTGCAAAAGAAGGGTTGATTCAGGTTGCCATGGACAATCGCAGCAGTGGTCATTTTGGAAAAAAGGGTATGAATTATATTTACCGTCAGCTGGGAAAATATGAAATTGAAGATTATATGGATTGCGGCCGTTGGTTAAGAACACAATCTTATGTTGACACATCTAAAATATGTATAACAGGCGGAAGTTTTGGAGGGTATATTACATGTATGGCTCTTACTTATGGTGCGGATATCTTTACTCACGGGCTGGCAAATTATTCGGTTACTGATTGGCGTTTGTATGACACGCATTATACGGAAAGATATATGGACATGCCGGAGGAAAATCCAGAAGGGTATAAAATAACTTCCCCGCAAACATATGTCACCAAATACAAAGGATTAATCCGCATTACTCATGGCAATATGGATGATAATGTTCATATGCAAAACAGTATCCAGCTCATTAATAAACTGGAAGACCTTGATAAACATTTTGAATTTATGATTTATCCGGGAGGCAGGCATGGATGGGGAGGCCCAAAGGCAATACAATTACGCAATGAAAGCTATCAATTTATTTATGATCATTTGCTAAATAAACCAATGCCGGATTTGTTCTGGAAGTAAAAGCTGATATACGAATATGCAAATTTGCAAGATGTGCAAATAATTATCAATTCCTGAAAAAATTTAGTGATTGCATGTTTACAGGTTGCTAAAACTTTCTGATCAAAAAAACGCCGACAATTAACAGGATTGCACCTGCAATTTTCCCAACAGAAATTTCACGTATACTTATTCCTAACCAACCGAAATGATCGAAAAGCATGGCGATCATCATCTGCCCTGCTATAACCAGACTAAAAGACAAAGCAACACCCAGCCGTGGTACCAATACAACAATACCTGCCACATAAAAAGTGCCCAGCAATCCGCCAATCCATATCCACCAGGGAGATTGACGGAATGGAATATCCTGGAAATGAATTTGTCGGGAGATGAGCAAATAAAAAAATAATGCAATAGTTCCCACTCCGAAAGAAATAAATGCCGTAACAATTGAACTACTAACGACCCTGGATAAACGAGCATTGATGATCGCTTGTATGGGAAGCAATGCACCCAATACGAGGGCCATGATGATAAAAAGAAAACGGGGCTGCATAATCAGAATTTAGTTTGGTACATAATAAAAGCCTGAATTCAATCGGAAATTTCATCCGCTATGGAAATAAATAAAGGGACTGTTTATGACAATCCCTTTCTCAATATTATAACCTTGCAATGATTCTTATCGATTCATAGTCTGTTTTGCCTCAATACTCAATGTAGCATGGGGCACAGCTTTTAACCTTGCTTTGTCTATCAGTTTACCAGTTACCCTGCATATCCCGTAAGTTTTATTTTCAATTCTCATCAGGGCTTTTTCCAGGTGATCGATGAAAGTAATTTGCCGACTTGCCATTTGACTCAGCTGCTCACGCTCCATGCTCATACTTCCATCTTCCATGGTCATGTAGCGATTATCTGTATCATCACCTCCCATTTCATCTTTGCGCGTGATCAGCCCCTGCAAATAGGCCAATTCCTTTTTTGCTGCATCTAATTTTTTCATAATCAAATCCTTGAACTCAGCGAGTTCTGCATCACTATATCTCATTGTTGGCCCGGTTTGTTCTTGTTGATATGTATCTAAAACTGATTTCGTAAATTCTGGTTCATACTTGCGCACAGTCTTTGTTCTGATTTCAGGCATAACTACCTTCACCGGCTTTACAGCCTGTACTGGTTTCTTAGCCTCCGACTTTACAGTTGCGCCTGTATGTACGGCCTTAACTTCAGGTTTGGAATGATCGTGTTTTTTTATGTCCACTTTGGTCGGTATTTGTTTGTTAGAGCCCTTGATATTAGAAACCGGCGCTGTTTTTTTAGCAATTGCTTTGACAGAATCTGTTTTCTTGACAACATGTTGCTTCTTGGATGCTGGTTTTGCCCCTTTCTTTAGCGTAACTTTTTTAATAGGCTTTTTGGCAGGCGCAGCTTTTTTAGCCGCAGGTTTTACAGCTTTTTTAGATGTAACTTTTTTAGCGGGTTTTGCCGCTTTCTTCTTGGTTGCCATACTGTTAGGCTTTTTTTGTGACAAAGACTTTTAAGGGAACATCATTCACTTCAATTTCAGTGCCATTAGCTATTTCGGGTACTAACTCCAGCTTATCTGCCAAAATTTCGGCGCAAATATAGTGATTATATTGTGTTATTGATTCTTTAAGTTCAGCAGCTTCTGCAATTTTTACCAGGATTCTGTCTGTCAGCTCATATCCGTTATCTTTCCTAATTTTTTGTATCCTATTCACCAGTTCTCTCGCGTTCCCTTCGTTTTCAAGTTCCGGTGTCACTTTTATATCCAATGCCACGGTAAGATTACCTTTAGTAGCTACCATCCAGCCAGGGATATCCTCACTGGTAATTTCCACTTCCTGTATTTGTAATATTAACGGGTCATCATCAATCAGCAAACTGAACTGACCTTCTTTTTCAAATTTTATTATATCAGATTGAGTAAAATCATTCAGAGCTGAGGAAACCAATTTCATTTTTGGACCAAGTTTCTTTCCAAGCACAACGAAATTGGGTTTTATTTTTTTCTTGATAAAGCCATCCGTTTCTGTCAGATATTCCAATTCCTTTACATTCACTTCCGTCTTGATAAGATCCTCCACATTTTTTAATTGTTCTTTCATCGAAGGATTCAGCACAGGAATCAAAACTTTTTGCAGAGGCTGACGGACTTTAATATTTACTTTTTTTCTCAGTGATAAGATCAGGGATGCAGCATCCTGAGCCAATTGCATTCTTTCTTCCAGTGCCTTATCAATTGCTTTATCTTTCTCAACCGGAAAATCAGTATGATGAATTGATTCAGCAGAAATTCTGTTAGTTACCTGGTTTAGATTTCCGAATAACCAGTCGGCGAAAAATGGAGAGACCGGCGCAATCAAACCCGCAATTGTTTCAAGGCATTCATACAAAGTTTGATATGCACATAATTTGTCATGACCATAGTCTCCTTTCCAAAAACGACGCCGGCAAAGACGGACATACCAGTTGCTCAAATGCTCATCTACAAAATCTTCAATGAGTCTTCCTCCGATAGTCGGTTCATAATCATCAAAACTATCTCTTACCTTTTTCACCAGACTATTCAGTGAGGAAAGTATCCAGCGATCAATTTCAGGCCTTTCATTCAAAGGAATAAATGTTTCTCTGAAAGAAAATCCGTCGACATTGGCATATAGAGCAAAGAATTGATACGTATTGTAAAGGGTCCCAAAAAATTTTCTTTGTACTTCTTTAATTCCATCCAGGTCAAATTTCATGCTTTCCCATGGAGAAGCATTCGTAATCAGATACCATCTTGTAGCATCAGCTCCAAATTTTTCAATTGTCTGAAATGGATCCACAACATTTCCAACACGCTTGCTCATCTTGTTTCCATTCTTATCCAATACCAACCCGTTCGACACACAGGTTTTATACGCAACACTATCAAATAACATTACTGCAATCGCATGTAAAGTATAAAACCATCCTCTTGTCTGATCCACTCCTTCTGCTATAAAATCAGCGGGAAAATTTTTTTCAAATGTTTCCTTGTTCTCAAATGGAAAATGCCATTGCGCATAGGGCATTGCGCCTGAATCAAACCACACATCAATGAGATCAGGAACTCTTGTCATTTTTTTTCCGTTCTCACTTACCAAAATAATTTCATCCACATATGGCTTATGAAGATCCAGTTCAAAGCCTGAATCAGCTTCAACCATTTTCTGATTGATATCGGTCCCTAATATCTGATTCGCTTTTTTTGCTTCCATTATTAACTCATTGATTGAGCCAATACATTTTTCTTCACTACCATCTTCCGTTCTCCATACCGGTAAGGGAGTTCCCCAAAAACGGCTTCGACTCAGATTCCAATCAACCATATTTTCAAGCCAGTTTCCAAATCGGCCTTCGCCCGTGGAAGCAGGTTTCCAATTAATCGTTTTGTTTAACTCGACCATTCTGTCTTTTAATGCTGTGGTCTTAATGAACCATGCATCGAGTGGGTAATATAGAATCGGCTTATCAGTACGCCAGCAGTGGGGATAGTTATGTTCGTATTTTTCAATTTTGAAAGCACGATTTTCTTTTTTCAGCTTTACGCATATGTCGACATTCACGTCTACATAAGCAGGATCATCTTTATAATTCTTCACATAACGATTGCTGAATTCACCTAACCCATTTATAAATTTTCCCTGCTTATCAACCATGATCAGGATACCTAAATTATATTTCTTTCCGACTTTAAAGTCATCCGCACCAAATGCAGGAGCTGTATGCACAATACCGGTACCATCTTCTGTGGTCACAAAATCACCGACAATTACACGGAATGGATCTGCATCTGGAGTCTGTGATTGTATCTTTTCAAGAGAATTTGATTCAAAAGATAGTAATTGTTCGTAGCGGCAATCTTCTATTTCCTTTCCTTTAAACTCAATCTCTAATTTCCAGGGAAGTATTTTTGATTCAGGGAAATAAGCATTGAAATCTCCATTCTCTCCTTCCTTTCTGAAATATCTCTCAACTAAAGATTTTGCAAGAACAACATGAATAGGAAGATGGGTATATGGATTGAATGTTTTTATCAATACATAATCAATATTGGCACCAACCGTCAACCCTAAATTAGAAGGGAGGGTCCAGGGAGTAGTAGTCCATGCAAGGAAGAAAACCTCATCTGATTTCGCTGCATTAAAGAGAAATTTACTTTTTTCATTCTTTATTGCTTTAAACATAGCGATGCAGCTGGTATCCTTTACATCTTTATACGTTCCAGGCTGGTTAAGTTCATGAGAACTAAGTCCGGTTCCTGCAGCCGGCGAATAGGGCTGGATGCTTACACTTTCATATAATAAACCTCTTGAATAGAGCTCCTTCAATAACCACCAAAGTGTTTCAATGTATTTATTATTAAAAGTTATATAAGGATCCTTCAAATCGACCCAGTAACCCATTTTATTTGTAAGATCATCCCATTTGTCTTTATACCTGAGTACTGCCTCACGACATTTTCGATTATATTCCTCAACCGAAATCTTTTTACCAATATCTTCTTTAGTAATGCCCAATTCCTTTTCAACACCTAATTCTATTGGTAAACCGTGTGTATCCCAGCCACCCTTCCGCTTTACCTGAAAACCGCGCATAGTTTTATAGCGGCAAACCAGATCTTTCAGTGCACGACTGATAACATGATGAATACCAGGCATTCCATTGGCACTCGGGGGTCCTTCATAAAAAACAAAAGAAGGAGCGCCTTCTCTTATCGAAATGCTTTTTTCAAATGCTTTTTTGCCTTCCCATCGATTAAGCAAATCCCTGCCTATTCCAGGCAAATCCAATTGTTGATATTCCTTATATTTTCCAGGCATGAATCAAATCAATTATATAGACGCATTAATTATATCCTAGCTTAAAATAGTTTGTAAAAATTGAAGAAACCGTCTTAAAAATGGGTGCAAATTTACGGGAAAATGAGAGCTTATCAGAATATAAAAATCTCGGCTTTATGATTTAGCAACCTCCTTGATAATGTAATTTTTGAAAAGATTCGTCATTAAACATCAAATTTTTATGAATTAAAAAAATCAGGTAAATGGTTCCACTTATATGAAAAGTTTTAATCCTTTCAGCGCTCTGTTAAAGTTTGGTCAAAAATTAAATATTTTACCGTGATGGCGCTGCTTTTTTCCACAATTTCCCGCTTTGGCATAGTTTGTGTCTTTTATTTGACTACAAGCTGTTTGTATATTTTTAGAATAAGATATTGATTTTTAATCCTTTGCAAAACAGACGGTCATAACAGCATTTATTTTTAAGAATTGTTGCGTTTGAGGACGCTAAATATATTTCACTGGTTTACATGAAAAAGTCTTTTCTACGGTTTAGGGTTTAGGGGTTAAAAAGGGGGGTATTCCTACTCCCCTTCCTTTTATTCTTAGGCCATTCTTACCTTATCTTATTCAAAAGTCCGGACCATCCCGTTTTTAATCTCTTTATTGCCTTAGAAAAACCTATAAGATACATCGGTAAAATTTACCAATGTCCGGAATTACCTGTAAAAACCAGTTTCCGAAAGACCACCTTTTTGCCCCTTATTGATAAAAAGCCTCCTTGGTTAGGAGGTTTTTTATTTTATAAGACAAATTTTTGCTATAGAATTTGAGAGAATAATAATTATTTATCGGACCTTATCCGCTTGTATATCCTGATAGCAGTCATCAAAACGATCATAAGCGCAAGTAATCCTACAATTCCCCATAGCCAACCCAGGGCTTGTTTGACAGAAACGATAAATACAATTGCAAAAAGGAAAATAGTAGCTATTTCATTCCATATCCGAAGCTGCTGAGAGGTAAATCTGAAAATACCTATCATCTGTTGTCTGTAAATGCTATGCAATGACAAATGATAAAGATAAAGACCAGCTACAAAAATCAATTTAACAATCAGCCACTGCGGCAAAACTCCTAAAAGATACCACATCCAGGATCCAAAAACGAGGGTCAGAATTGCTGAAGGCCAGGTAATCCCCAGCCATAATCTCCTGATCATGATCTGAAACTGGGAATGAAGTACTATCCTTTGTGACTCCTCTTTTTCTTCTGCTTCTGTATTATAAATAAACAAGCGGACTATATAAAATAAACCGCTAAACCAGGTCACAATGAAAATGATATGAAGTGCTTTAATGTAATTATACATCTTCTTATAATTTACCCCCGGGATGCTTTAGAATTTTTCAATCGAAAATTGTTTTCATTTATTTACCAGTTCCATCGATCTTTCGCCCATGTCATATTCGTTAATCCAATTTCCAATAACGCTCACCCATAGCGGATTTAAATTCAGGCAAGGTATCATTGTAAATTTTTCACCTCCGGCTGTAAGAAAACTTTCTTTACCGCGAATTGCTATTTCTTCCAGAGTTTCCAGGCAATCGCTGACAAAAGCAGGACAGATAATCAGCAGTTTTTTAATTCCTTCTTTCGGCATTTCCACAAGACGAAAATCTGTATATGGTTTTAGCCATTCTTCTCTTCCCAGTCTTGACTGAAAAGAATAGCTGAATTTTTGATCGGGGATATTCAATCTTTTTGTAACTAAATATGTTGTTTGCAGACACTGATGCCTGTAGCAACGGTCATGTGCATACGAATTTACAGAACAACAATCATTTATTTGAAGGCAATGTGCACCGGTAATATCAGTTTTTCTCAAATGCCTTTCCGGAATTCCATGATAGCTGAATAGAATATGATCATACTCCTCCTTGAGATAGGGCCTGATATGTTCGCTCAATGCTTCTATATACTCTCCATTATTATAATAAGGTTTTATAAATGTGAGCTTAAATTGATATTTATTTTTTCTGTGAATTTCTCTGGCATGTTCAACAACTGTTTCGAAGGATGACATTGCATACTGAGGGTACAAAGGCACGGCAATCACTTCTTCCAGTTCAGGCAATTTCTCCAATAATTTTTCATAAGCTGCTTCCATGGAAGGGTTTCCATACCGCATTGCAATTTCTACCGGCTCAACAAGAATTTTCTGCAAAGAATCCTTTAATCCCCTGCTAAACACAATCAGCGGAGACCCTTCATTTGTCCAAATAGTTTTATATGCTTCTGCTGATTTTGCAGCTCTGAAAGGAACGATTATTCCGCCTACCAATATCTTTCTGAACAGATAGGGATAATCAATTACCCTTTTATCCATCAGGAACTGTATCAAATACCGGTGAACATCGCTCACTTTAGTTGAATCCGGAGAACCTAAATTCATCAAAATAATTCCACGCTTTGAAATAGTCATAATCTTGCAAAAGTAATGACTACAATCACCCAAAGATCATATTGTTGTTCCGCACTGATTGTAATCAATATCAGGCCTGATGAGTATCATGCCTTAATGACACTACAAATGACATTCCAATGACATTAAAATTCGGTTTTAGAAAACCCTGCGGTTATTTTTGCGTATCGTTTTCAGATGCCATCAATGAATAGAAATAAAAATATAGATTTGTCAAAGTTTTTTGTAGCCGGAATTAATTATAAAAAAACAGATACTCTTGTCAGAGGATCTTTTGCTATTGGCCTGGAACAATACGAAAGAATTCTTACTCTCGCCCCATCTTTTGGAATTAATGAGTTGTTTGTTCTTTCTACCTGCAACCGTACAGAAATATATGGCTTCGCAGAGGATGCCCGGCTACTGATTGATTTGCTTTGCACTCAAACAACGGGATCAAAAGAGATTTTCCGGGAATTATCTTACGTAAAAAATGGCCATGCTGCAATAAAACATCTTTTTAATGTAAGCGCAGGTCTCGATTCACAAATTCTGGGAGATTATGAAATTGTAGGTCAGATCAGGCAGGCTGTTAAATTCGCCAGAGAAAGAAAATTCGTTCATTCTTTTCTGGATAGGATGACGAATGCCGTTTTGCAATCCTCCAAATCAATCAAAAACCAAACAGGCCTCAGTGATGGGACTGTTTCAGTTTCTTTTTCAGCTGTACAGTATATCCGTGAAAAAATTATTGATGTTTGCGATAAAAAAATATTGTTGCTGGGAGTTGGTAAAATTGGCCGTATTACATCCAAAAATCTGATTGATTATCTAGGAACCCGTAATATCACATTGATTAATCGTACTGAAGAAAAAGCAGCCGAACTGGCAAATGAGTTGGGCTTGCAATATGCTCCTGCGGATCAGATGAATCAGCACATTGCCAATGCAGATATCATCCTTGTAGCTACAAATGCTCCTGAACCTGTCATCCTGAAGAATCAACTTGAAAACAAAGGAAATAAACTGATTCTTGATCTTTCAATACCTTGCAACGTAGAGAAGGAAGTACAGGAATTAGATTATGTCAACCTGATTGATGTGGATGAATTATCCAGGCTGAAAGATGAAACCTTGCAGAAACGTGAGGCAGAAGTCCCGAAAGCAAAAGAAATCATCTCCATGCATATGGACGAACTGATAGAATGGTATGAAATGCGTAAGCACGTTCCTGTCCTGAAAGCAGTAAAAATGAAATTAAAAGAAATACATACTTCTTCTCTGTTTGTACAGCCCTCTCCCAACCAAGAAATTTTAAGTACTACTGCTGATGAAAAAATTCAGCGCGTAATAAACGGAATGGCCTCAAAAATGCGCCGGCAAAATCAACGGGGTTGCCATTATATCGAAGCCATTAATGAATTTATCGCCGGCAGTACAAACTGAAAAAAATGGGAAAATTGGTCCGGATAGGAACAAGAGAAAGCCGGTTGGCTGTTTGGCAGGCAACTGAAGTAATGAATTTATTAGCCCATCAGAAAATAAAAGCTGAACTGGTTTTCATAAAGAGTGAAGGTGATATTGACCTGCAAACCCCCTTGTACGAAATGGGCGTACAGGGTATTTTTACAAAAAGTCTTGATATTGCTCTGCTGAATAATAGAATTGATATTGCTGTACATTCTATGAAAGATGTACCCACACAATTACCAAATGGAATCATACAGGCGGCAGTACTAAAAAGAGGAAACTCTAAAGATTTGCTTGTATATAGAGATGAATTGGAGACAGTGAATCGTGAATTGTCAATGGCGAATGATAAGAAAAAAATTTCCAATTCATCATTTATTGTTGCTACCAGCAGCATCCGTCGTAAGGCCCAATGGTTGAATCGATACCCCGAACATCAAATAGAAAATTTGAGAGGCAATGTGAATTCCCGCTTGCAAAAGCTGAAAGAAAATAGTTGGAACGGAGCGATCTTTGCCGCCGCAGGGTTGGAAAGAATTAATCTTCGTCCTGAAAAGGCCATTGAACTTGATTGGATGTTACCAGCACCTGCCCAGGGAGCAATCATGGTCGTTTGCAGGGAAAATGATTTGGACATATATAACGATTGCCGCCACTTGCATGATGATCGTACTGCTCAATGCACTAAAATAGAAAGAGATTTTTTGAGAGCATTACTGGGTGGCTGTTCTACTCCTATCGCAGCTTTCGCCGAAATAGAAAAAAATGAAATTTATTTCAGAGGAAATATTTTGACACCGGATGGAAGTCAAAAAGCAGAAATAGAAAAGAAACTGCCATTGGAAAAAATGAGCAATCTCGGCAAAATCGCTGCAGAGGAACTATTAATCAATGGCGGCAAAAAAATTATAGAGCAATTCCATCATGCAGAAAAATAAAGCATCGATATTATGTACAATGTCCTTACCTCAAACTGCCATTCAGAATCTGAATGAAGAAAATATTTCTGTTGATTATCTTTCTTTTATTCATGTCAGCTCCGCTCTTCAGCCTGAATTAGTTCAAAAAATTAAAAAATTGTCAGAACAGACTGCAATAGTTGTTTTTACCAGCAGTCATGCAGTAAAGATTACTACCGGTATTCTAAAAAATCAAAAACCTTCCTGGAGAATATATTGCATCTCAGGAGTCACTGAAAAAGAGACAGCTGCTTTTTTTGGGAAAGAATCAATCGCAGGAACAGCTACTGATGCTTTAAGATTGGCTAAAAAAATAGCGGGAGACGAGATAAGAGAAATTACATTTTTTTGCGGAGATCAAAGAAGAGATGAATTGCCATCGCACCTCACGCTGCATAAGATATTAGTAAATGAAATCCTTACTTATAAAACTCAATTGACCCCCCAGAAGATTTATAAAAAATATAATGGTATTTTATTTTTCAGTCCGAGTGCCGTGGACAGTTTTTTTTCGGTGAATGAAGTGGATAAAGCAACAATGTTGTTCGCCATTGGTAATACGACAGCAAACGCAATAAAAAAGCATTCCCTGAATAAAATAATTATAAGTGAACTGCCCAACAAGGAACGATTGATAAAAAGTGCTGCAGAATATTTTCAAACAAACCCTATTAATTTTTAAAAACCCGAATAGATATACGCAGATGAATCCAATTAAAAACAGTTTATTATTAAGTGCCTTAAAAGGAGAAAAGGTAGAACGCCCCCCGGTTTGGATGATGCGACAGGCAGGCCGTTATTTGCCCGACTACATGAAGTTAAAAGATAAGTATTCTTTTTTTGAACGTGTTCAAACGCCCGAGCTTGCAACAGCAATCACTCTACAACCCGTTGATCAAATAGGTGTAGATGCTGCAATTATTTTTTCTGATATATTGGTAGTGCCGCAGGCAATGGGTCTCGAAGTTCAGCTAATTGAAAATAAAGGCCCTTACTTACCCGAACCGATAAGAAGTATTGAAGATATAAAGCGGGTATACGTTCCCGATATCATGGAAGAATTAAATTATGTTTTTGACGCTTTGCAAATGACAAAGCAGGAATTAAAAGACAGGGTACCCCTAATTGGCTTTGCGGGAGCTCCCTGGACATTATTCTGCTATATGGTCGAAGGCAAAGGATCCAAGACTTTCGATCTTGCAAAAAAATTCTGTTATACACAACCAGCCGCATCGAATCAATTACTTCAAATGATTACGGACACAACAATCGCTTATTTAAAGCAGCAGATAAAATCCGGAGCTGATGTCATTCAAATTTTTGATAGTTGGGGAGGATTATTATCTCCTGATGATTTTGAACATTTCTCATTGAAATACATAAGACAGATTATCGAATCAATAAAAGAAGAGGTTTTAACGATCATCTTTGCCAAAGGAGCATGGCATTCGTTAAAAAGCATGGCAGAAACCGGAACTGACGGGTTGGGTATCGATTGGTGCATTTATCCACAAATGGCAAGAAAATTGGCTGGCAATAATGTTACGCTGCAGGGTAACCTGGATCCGGCTAAATTATTATCTCCCGTTCCGTTAATTAAAAAGGAAGTAAGAGCCATGATGGATAATTTTGGCGAACAGAAATACATTGCCAACCTGGGTCATGGCATACTTCCGGAAACACCCGTCGATCATGCACGTGCATTTGTAGATACTGTAAAAGATTATCAATACGAAAAAATATCATAAAAGCAGAAGGTATCATCTTTTTTTCGTGCCTGTCGAAACATATTCATTATGAGCATCACCAAAATTTATAAAACAGAAACATCTGCATTCAGAGGAGTATGGATTGAGTTCATTTATGATCTGCAAAAAAAAATTTGTTTAGAATTAGAAAAGAAAGATGGCAAAGCACTGTTTAATGAAGATGATTGGGAAAGAGCAGAGGGCCGGGGCGGTGGTGGCAAAACAAAGATAATTACGAATGGCAATACATTCGAAAAGGGGGGAGTAAATGCTTCTGTGGTCTATGGAAAAGTCGGGGATACCATGCGCAAACAATTAAAAATCGATGGAGCAAAATGGTTTGCCTGTGGACTCTCCATTATTATTCATCCGCTAAATCCATATGTACCTACGATTCATTCAAACTGGCGTTATTTTGAATTATATGATGAAGAGGGTTATGTCATTGACCGTTGGTTTGGGGGAGGCATTGATCTGACTCCTTATTATCTTTTTGAAGAGGATGCAAAATATTTTCATGAGACCTTGAAAAACACAATCGACCCCTTCGGAACTAAATTATATCCTTTATATAAAAAAAATTGCGATGAATATTTTTGCAACACGCACCGGAATAATGAAATGCGTGGGATTGGTGGCGTATTTTACGATTATTTAAGACCAACTGATGAAAACGATGCACAAAAATTGTTTCAATTTCAACAGGCCAATGGAAATGCTTTCTTAAATGCATATTTACCTATAGTAGATAAAAGAAAAGATATTCTTTATAGCAACCGTGAAATTGAATGGCAGGAAATAAGACGAGGACGCTATGTTGAATTCAATTTAATTCATGACAGGGGTACGGTTTTCGGATTGAAAACGAATGGAAGGACTGAAAGTATTTTAGCAAGTCTTCCACCACGGGCCAGATGGTATTATGATTATCAGCCCGAAGCAGGAAGTGAAGAATACAAATTATTGCAGGCATGTCTTCATCCGAAAGAGTGGGTTTCTACTGAAGAATAAAGAATATTAAATAATAAATATAAATGCAGCGACGAAACAGAATTCTAAGGGCTGGTTCTTCTATCAGAAGTCTTGTTGCCGAAACTATTTTAACTCCTGATGATTTTATCGTTCCGCTTTTTATCGACGAGGGGAAAAATGTAAAGACTGAAATTGTGTCCATGCCCGGATATTACCGGAACAGCATTGATATTACTGTAAAAGAAGTTAAGGAGCTATGGAAACTGGGTTTGAAATCAGTGCTGATTTTTATAAAATGCGCGGATGAACTGAAAGATAATACCGGGAAAGAAGCATGGAATAAGAATGGGCTCATGCAGCGAAGCATCCAGTCTATTAAAGAAGCTGTACCGGAAATGGTGGTAATGACTGATGTTGCACTTGATCCTTATTCATCTTTTGGACATGATGGCATCGTAAAGGGAAATGAAATTGTAAACGATGAAACTGTAGAAGCCCTTGTGAAAATGAGCCTGAGTCATGCCGAAGCCGGAGCGGATTTCGTCGCTCCCAGTGATATGATGGACGGGCGTATCGGATCAATCAGAAAAGGACTTGAAGAAAATGGTTTTATCAAAACGGGGATAATGGCATATAGTGCCAAATATGCTTCCTGCTTTTATGGTCCTTTTCGTGATGCCCTGGATTCGGCCCCGGGTTTTGGTGATAAAAAAACTTACCAGATGGATTATGCAAACCGGATTGAAGCCATCAAAGAAACAATAATGGATGTGGAGGAAGGAGCTGATATTGTCATGGTAAAACCTGCCCTAGCTTACCTGGATATCATCCGTGAAGTAAAAAATGCAGTGCATGTTCCCGTTAGTGCGTATAATATTAGCGGTGAATATTCAATGATTAAAGCAGCGGCTAAAATGGGCTGGCTAAATGAAGAAAAAGCAATTCTTGAAGTCCTGACTGCAATTAAACGCGCGGGAGCCGATTTGATAGCAACCTATTTTGCAAAAGATGCAGTGAAACTGATATCGTGAAAGGTGAATGGTCAATGGTAAATGTATCCTACTATGAAAACATATTGTTAACCTCAAACTTTATGCTATATTTCTTATTCTTAATCACCATAAAATGGATATCGATCGGGTTTCAAAAAAACTTGTACTCTCCTGTTATAGATTAACAAATGGATTTCCTACTGAAGAAAAATTTGGGATAGTTTCGCAAATGAGGCGAGCTGCTTTATCAGTACATTTAAATATTGCTGAGGCTGCTTCCAGAAAATCAGGTATTGAAAGAAAGCGGTTTTTTGAAATCGCCAGGGGATCTGTAATTGAAATCGATGCTGCATTTGACATAGCTTCCGATCTTGATTATTAAAAAAAAATAAATTCAGATTCACTTAGGGAAGTCATCATCAAATGCTTTAAAATTCTAAGCTCTTTAATCAATTCAAAAAATATAATTAATCCTGTTCACCATTGACCATTCACTATTCACATGTACACCGATTCCAGCAAACAACTTTTCCAGCGCGCTCAGCAATCTATTCCGGGTGGTGTAAACTCACCTGTCCGTGCTTTTAAAAGTGTAGGAGGCAATCCTATTTTCATTAAAAAAGCAAAGGGCGCTTATTTATATGATGTAGATGACAACCGATACATTGATTATATTGCTTCCTGGGGACCGATGATTCTCGGTCATGCTTATGAGCCCGTCGTAAAAGCTATTCATGAAAAAGCATTGGATTCCACTTCATATGGAGCGCCCACAGAACTGGAAATTGAAATGGCAGAATTGATCATCAGCATGGTGCCTCATGTTGATCTGATCAGGATGGTGAGCAGCGGAACAGAAGCCTGTATGAGCGCCATCAGGCTGGCAAGAGGATTTACCGGAAGAAATAAAATCATCAAGTTTGAAGGTCACTATCATGGACATGCGGATTCTTTTCTTGTAAAGGCAGGAAGTGGGGTAGCAACCCTGAACATTCAAACTGTTCCGGGAATAACTGCAGGCGTATCCAATGATACACTCACCTGCGCTTTCAATGATTTGGAAGCTGTTGAACAAATTTCGCATGAGCATCGGGGTGAGATCGCAGCTATTATTGTTGAACCGGTTGCCGGTAATATGGGCTGCATCCTGCCAAAACCCGGATTTCTGGAAGGATTGAGAAAAATCTGTGATGAGCAAAATATCATACTAATCCTGGATGAGGTAATGACTGGTTTTCGGCTTGCACCCGGCGGAGCGCAGGAAAAATTGAATATCCGAGCTGATCTGGTAACATATGGAAAAGTCATTGGCGGAGGCTTACCTGTAGGCGCTTTTGGCGGAAGAAAAGAAATCATGCAGCATATTGCTCCTCTTGGAAATGTTTACCAGGCAGGTACGCTGAGTGGAAATCCACTTGCAATGATTGCCGGTTATATTACATTACAGGAATTAAAGAAAAACCTCTCTATCTACGATGAATTAAATAAAAAAACAGTTGATTTGAAAAATGGATTGGACAAAATCCTTCAATCAATCGGAATACCTTATATGATCAATCAGTTTGGATCCATGATCAGTATACATTTCACCAGCCATCCCGTGACTGATTTCGCATCCGCAGCTTCGGCTGATTCGGAAAAATTTAAAAAATTTTTTCATGCAATGCTTAACAGGGGAATTTATTTACCCCCCTCTGCTTTTGAAAGCTGGTTTCTGAATAATGCACTGACAAAAGAAGATATTCAGTACACGATCAGCGCCGCAGAAGAAAGTCTGAAAGAAATTTCATCAACCAGATAAACTTTCGATCATGAAAATTTCAACCTTCATTTTTATCATTATCGCTTTTGTGGTCTGCCTTGCTGCATGCCAGCAACAACCCTCTTCTGATATTAAGCAGGAAACCATCGATTCACTCAAAACCACGATCAACCATCTTAAACCTGGTTTGGGCGAATTTATGCTCCAAATAAAATATCATCATGACGAACTCTCGAAAGCCATTACAGAAAAAAGCTATGAAAGAGTCTCCTATGAAATTGATGAATTGAATGAAACTTTCGGGAAAATTCAGCAATTGCATATTTCTAACGATAAACTGCAGCAACCTTTTCCTTTTTTCTATGATAAATATATGAAATCCGTGCTGGAGGTCCTCTCAGGCGCAGCCGCAAAAAAAGATGACGCTGTTCTTAAAACCAATATGACAGCATTGACCAATAACTGCAATAGCTGTCACCATGAAAATAATATGAGCTTTATGAAGATCAATTAGTGAAGTAACAACTCACAAGGCTTCAATCCTGTATGTTTCTTAAATGCAGTGGAAAAATGAGAAATGGAAGAATATCCCAGCATGACAGATACTTCGGTAACCCTTAATCCTTTTTCATACAGGAGATATCTTGCATGCTCCATGCGCTGGCTCTGATAGAAATCGAAAATGGTGGTTCCGAACATTTCTTTGAATCCTTTCTTCAAATAACATTCATTGATAGCCACTTTTCGGCTCAGTTCCTTAATGGTCAATGGTTCGCCGATATGCTCCAATAATATTTCCCGGGCAAGCGTGATTTTTTCTCTGTCCAATTCATTAGCCAGGAATTTGCATTGAAAACTTTCTACATCCCTTTCACCCAGCATACATTCAAGGCTGTACAATAAAAGCATCTGCGTTTGCGCATTGATATAAATATTTTCCAGACTGTCTGTATAAGTATGGTTGAGTAAGGCTTCCAATACGATTCTTGTCCGGCTGCAAAGCGACAAAATTTTAGAAAAAGAAGAAGGGTGATTGAAATAAAGAATATTATCAGATACGGTATTTCCCGATTTGTTTGCCTTAACAAACTGTGCTAAATGAACAGGCGAAAAACGGAAGCTGAAAACATCGACCGTTTCAACACGTTCATTGCAATTCCTGGAAACGTTCAATTTGCAGGAATCGCATTCGGTTTCTTTTTGCCTGCAATAGACATTCCCTGAAATGCAAAAACGCAATTCAAAATAATTTTCTTTGGGCTGATTCTTTTTGTAGTGGTATACCATCATACCCATATCATCCAGGTTCCATTGATGGTGCTTTCTGTATCTCCTGATGAAATATTGAACTGAACCAGGCATCTGACGCTCTTTTTCATGGAGGATAACCAGATCATCCTGCATTACAGGCTGCTTGCAGGCCAGTGTCAATATATCAGGAGGCTGATGCATAAACGAGTCGCAAATTTACGACAAAAGAACAATTATCAATGCTTTTTCAGAAGAGAAAGCAAACAATGTTTAAACAACAGGATGAGCCATTTTTTGACTAAAAAAATAGCTAAAAAAGAAGGCTTTAAACCTGTTTAAAAGGCTATTTTATCGTAAATTTGCCGACCTTATTCATTTACCACTAACACTAAGGTTTTGAACGATAATATGAGTGAAACATCACAGCAGATTCTATCTCCGGTCAACAATGGATATGGTGCGGAAAGCATCCAGGTTTTGGAAGGTCTTGAAGCAGTAAGAAAACGTCCCGCGATGTATATTGGGGATGTCGGAGCAAAAGGTTTACATCATCTGGTATATGAGGTAGTAGATAATTCCATCGACGAAGCGCTGGCAGGATATTGCAAAAACATCAATGTAATTATTTACGAAGACAATTCCGTCAGTGTGGAAGATGATGGTCGTGGAATTCCTACCGGTATTCTTGCCAAGGAAAAAAGAAGTGCCCTGGAAGTTGTAATGACTGTTTTGCATGCCGGAGGTAAATTCGATAAAAACTCATATAAAGTTTCCGGGGGTCTTCATGGAGTCGGAGTAAGTTGCGTGAATGCATTAAGCAGTGATCTCCGGGTTACAGTTCAACGCGAAGGAAAAATATTTGATCAGGAGTATAAAATAGGTATCCCTCAATATCCTGTCAGGGAGATTGGTAAAAGTGACAAGACAGGCACCAAGGTACATTTCTGGCCGGATGGAAGCATCTTTATCACTACTGTTTTCAATAAAGATATTTTAGAAAGCCGCTTGCGAGAGTTAGCCTTCCTCAATAAAGGCGTTCGCATTACGCTTAATGATCTCCGTGAGAAAGAAGACGAACTGAATCCTTCGGATACAACTTCTGCCGGACAGCCCAAAACTTATTCAAAAACATTTTATAGCGAAGGAGGGATTGTCGAGTTTATAGAAATGCTTGACAGTAGTGCTGGAAGAAATGCTTTGATCCCAAAAGTAATTTTTGTTGAAGGAAGGGATGAAGCGACGAATGTTGCAGTTGAAATAGCTCTTAGCTATAATGACAGCTACAGTGAACACATTTATTCTTACGTAAATAATATCAACACAATTGAAGGCGGAACTCATGTAGCGGGATTTCGTCGTGCCTTGACCAGGGTATTCAAAAGTTACGGAGATAAGCAAAATCTTTTTGAAAAAGCTAAGGTTGAAATTGAAGGTGATGATTTCCGGGAAGGTCTCAGCGCTATTATTTCTGTAAAAGTTCCCGAGCCGCAATTCGAAGGACAGACAAAAACAAAATTGGGGAATAATGAAGTGAGCGGAGTGGTTGATTCGACTGTATCAAAAGTATTGGAAGCATATCTTGAAGAAAATCCAAGAGAAGCAAAAAATATTATTCAAAAAGTAATTCTTGCTGCGCAGGCAAGAGCGGCGGCAAGAAAAGCGAGAGAATTAGTGCAACGCAAAAGTGTGCTGAGTGGAGGAGGGTTACCGGGAAAACTTGCAGATTGTTCTGATCGTGATCCAAACAGATGCGAGCTGTATCTGGTGGAAGGTGATTCTGCGGGTGGTACGGCAAAGCAGGGTCGTGACCGCAGCTTCCAGGCGATTTTGCCTCTGCGGGGCAAGATCCTCAATGTTGAAAAAGCCATGGAACATCGCATTTACGAAAATGAAGAGATAAGGAATATGTATGCGGCATTGGGTGTTACCGTGGGAACACATGAGGATCCAAAAGCATTGAACCTTATAAAACTGCGATACCATAAAATCATTATCATGACCGATGCGGATGTGGATGGCAGTCATATCGCAACGTTGATTCTGACTTTCATCTACCGCTATATGAAAGAACTGGTTGAGCAGGGTTATGTATATATTGCCCAGCCCCCATTATACCTGGTAAAAAAAGGGAAAGAACAGATGTATGCATGGAATGAAGATCAGCGTAAATCTCATGTTGAAAAACTTGGAGCAGGAAAGGAGGACAGCGTGAATGTGCAACGGTATAAAGGATTGGGAGAAATGAACGCATCTCAGTTATGGGAAACTACAATGAATCCTGAAACCAGAACATTAAAACAGGTAACCATTGAAAGCGCTGCAGAAGCAGATAGAATTTTCAGTATGCTGATGGGTGATGAAGTAGCTCCGAGACGAGAATTCATCGAGTCGCATGCAAAATATGCAAAATTGGATGTGTAGAAAGATGGAAAACCTGTTTGCTAATATTTTTCTACCTTTAACCCGGTTATATTTCGATTGTTGATCAATACCAACCATTAAAACCATATGCCGATGTCAACAGTAACACTTACAGCGTACAATGTAAAAACGAAGGAAAAAAATGTGCCTATGCTCGATGCTGTTATCACTAAAACAGCAAAGGGTGCTTATATGGCGCAGGGACATGATGGAAAAGGAAACAAATTGACCACTTTACTGGGAGAAGAAAAAGCAATGGCGGCAATTAAGGCTGGGATTGCAAAACAAGGATGGTAAAAAAGTCAAACTTGAAATGTCTAACGTGAAAGAATATTTCACATTTCACGTCTGACGTCTCATATTCAAATTGATCGCTTACACAAATTGCAAATAAGCCGATTCCCTGCATAATATTTTACGGTCGTCGGTTTCAAGCCACTTATTCAACAAAGTGGCATAAACATTTTTGAAATCCACTGTATATTTCAGATCGCCCTCACTCAGGTCGTTGAGATTTGTCATGTCATTGATCAATCCTTTTTGTTTCAATCCACCGCCAATCAAAAACATATTGTTGGCAGTACCATGATCAGTTCCACCACTTGCATTTTGTGATACTCTTCTTCCGAACTCCGAAAAAGTGACCATCAATACATCCTGAAAACGATGATTCGATTTCAAATCAGTGGTGAATGCCTTTATTGCATCATTCATCTCAGTGAATAAACGTTGTTGCTGTGCCTGTTGATTGACATGCGTGTCAAAGCTTCCGAGCGAAACATAATACAGTTTTGTATTGATATCTGAAAGAATCAGTGAAGCAATTGTTTTGAGATTTTTTCCCAATTCCGTATTAGGATAATCTGCTGTTGATGGCCTTAATTTGCTTTGTTGAAAAATATAATCAGCGCTTGATAATGTTTCGGCCATGATTTTATAGAGATAGTCTGCTGGTTGATCCTTGCCCTTATTGACATGGTCAGCGAGAATGTCTTTGAAATATTGTTCATGACTTGTATCATATAAACGTCGTGGATCCTTCAATGCAATTCCCTTCATTTGCTCCCCCTTTAATGCAAGACTCAGCACATCATCGATTTCTAATGCCTGCGTTGGCTTATCACATCCAGTGCATTGTGCATCCAGGTAACGCCCGATCCACCCAGTTCTGATATATTCATTGCTGTTGCTTCCGGTTTGCCAGATATCCATACTCCGGAAATGCGAACGTTCAGGATTCGGATAACCGACACTATTGATGATACCCAGGCTTCCATCATCATATAATTCTTTTAGCGAAACCAGTGAAGGATGCAAGCCCGCTTCGTCTGTTATCTGTAAAGACTTATTCATTTCTATCCCTAATCTTGGGCGAACACGATAATAAATGTCATTTCGTATAGGTATTACCGTGTTTAAACCATCGTTCCCGCCACTCAACTGTAGTATCACCAATACCTTATTTCCCGGAGGCAGCATTTGCCCCCGCTCAAAAGCTTTCAAGAACTTCGGCAACATGAAGGAAGCCGTAGCCAATGACCCAACCTGTAAAAATTCTCTTCGTTTAATTAACATATAATAAGGTTAAAGCTCAATGCGGAACACTTAACGCTGCGTTCAGCATAACTGGTATTCCGGCGTACTCATCAATTGAATCGTTGTCGTTTTAATAAAACTTTCCCTGTTGCTATTGTCAATATATTTCCTCAAACCATTTGTAACAGCACCCGGTGACTGCAATAACAATGAAGCGATCGTATCTGTCAGCTTATCTTCCCCAACCTGATTAAATTTTCCCAGATAAGCCTCCCAATTAATTTCTGCAATGATCATCTGTCCGCCTTTTATCTTTCCAAAGCCTTTTACTTTAATATTGTTTTCATTCATATCCCGCATACCCATCATCTGGTCGTCATCATCTTTTGGTCGCATCTGGAATTCATCCGATGAATACATGATCTGGGGAATACGAAGCCTGAACATGAGTGTGGAACTATCTATCCAGTTCATACCTTCGGGCCATCCGGCAACATTTGGCGGATAAAATAATAACTGGCCTAATAATCGCTGAACCAGCAATTGCACTTCTTCATTTTGAATTTTCATAGGCAATATTCTTCTGATACCTACAATCAGTTCCACGGGTGATTTTACATGACTCCCGATATTCTTTGCATCATAAAACCAGTCACTGGTAAAGATATCTTCCATAAGCGATTTGATATCATATCGACTATGATAAAACCTTTCAGATAACCAGGCTAGTTTTGTTTCATCCACTGTATCATTCACGAAAAAGCGATAAATTTTTCCGGAAATAAAATTTGCAGTTTGCTTTTGGTCCAATAAAATATCAAGCACATCGTCCCCATCAAAATTTCCTGTTCTCCCTAATATGGTCTTATTTCCGTCATCATGTTGTCCTCTCCGAAAAACAAATTCTCCACGCAGGTTAGCGCCCCAGCCTGTAAAAGCACGAGCAGCTTCCTTCACATCCTGTTCAGTGTAATTACCTCTTCCCATCGTAAATAATTCCATCACTTCTCTTGCAAAATTTTCATTGGGATGATCTTTTTTATTCTGATTATTATTTAAAAAATTAATCATTGCTGCACTTTTACTTACTTCACGCAAGAGATCAGCAAAATTGCCCAATGCATTTCTCCGGATGATATCCAGCAATAACTGCTGATAAAATATATTGAGATTCCTGGACGCAAAATGTCCATGCCAGAATAATGACATCTTCTCCCGAAGTTGTGCATCACTGTTGACCATCTCGTTCAGCCATGCAAGGTTGAGGTTTTTTATATCATGTTGTGATTGCTGACGCAATTGTTTTTTCTGTTCCTCCGACAATTCATTCTTCTGCATTTTTACCACCTCATCCACTCCCATCATCAATCCCTTCAGCGTGCTGTCGGTTACATCAATATATTCCGGAGATTTAGAAGAAGATTTTATGAGAGCTTTAAATAATGATTTCTGCGATGCAGATGGCAATTGGCTGATATCCTCTGCCATCGGACCAAAGCCTGCCCGCCATAATAAATGCTGATTTTTCTGCTGATTGGTAATTACCATTGTCCTGGTTTGACTTAGGTAATAACGCAAGGTTTAAAAAAGAATTTTTTAAGCAAGACTCATTAACAAACAAGTTATAGAAGAAGAAAACAATAATATCATTTCTGTCAAGGGTTGTGGGGTTGCTTTTTTCCCAAAATAAAATCAATTCCAAAAGTAAAGCTGTTTAGAAAATTGACAGATATATTGGATGACCAATCACCTGTATTATAACTGTAGTAATAATAATCTATGCCTCCACATGAAGCATTGAGTAAAATGCCCGGACTTACCTGGTAATAAACACCGGGAATCATTCCAATATTATAAGTATGGGCTGTATTGTAGTTTTTTGAAATAGCCCCGGAACTGTCATAAAAACTGTATTCACTCTTTGTCCACCCAAATCCACCTCCGAATTCGATAAATAAACCGAACTTATTCTTTACCTGGAAAAATTTTCTATAAGCAATGTTGGCCGCTATCCCCCAGTTATACGATTGCCCTGAGAAAGAATAATAAGTACCACTGAAATTAAGCTCCAGGACGGAATTCTTTCCAATAGCAAAACCAATATGTGGGGAAATACTCGCATTAGAAGTAGAAGAGGAATTTGCATTTGCATTCCCAAAATTAGCCCCCACACTTCCTCCCAAAAGCCAATCTCCTTTGCTGATCTGAGCGCTGGAAGAGAAACTAAAGGTCATTGCCAGCAGCAAAAGTAGAATGATCGTTTTCATAATATAAATTTATAAAGGAATATAGGAGAAATATGCAATCAACTGCGCTATTACTTATTTCTTTCACAAAGTTTTAATGAAGGCTGCAACAGCATTTAATTTGTGGATATCTAACTAATAGATGGGTTTCCAAAATAAGAATGCAAAACCGTTGGCAATTGAATTCCTTTTTCCGTTTGATGATTCTCCAGCAAACATGCCACGATACGAGGTAATGCAAGCGAACTCCCATTTAATGAATGAACCAGTTGCGATTTTCCGTTGCTGTCTTTGAAACGGATCTTCATGCGGTTGGTTTGAAAACTTTCGAAATTGCTTACAGAACTTACTTCCAGCCATTTTTCCTGGGCAGCGCTGTATACTTCAAAGTCATAAGTGAGTGCAGATGCAAAGCCCATATCTCCACCGCATAATTTCAGAATGCGGTATTGTAATTGCAGGGATTGCAGTAATTTTTCTACATGTGCTACCATTTCTTCAAGTGCATCATAACTTTTATCCGGATGAACCAGCTGCACAATTTCCACTTTATCGAATTGATGAACACGATTCAAACCTCTCACATCTTTTCCATAACTTCCTGCTTCGCGTCTGAAACAAGGTGTGTAAGCTGTCATTTTAAGAGGAAGTTCATTTTCTTTTAAAATGGCATCCCGGTAAATATTAGTAACCGGAACTTCGGCTGTAGGTATCAGGTAGTATTTGTCCTCATTCACATAATACATCTGCGCTTCTTTATCTGGTAATTGTCCTGTGCCGAAAGCGGTGGTTTCATTCACCATATGTGGCGGCAGGTATTCCGTATATCCTGCTGCAATATTGTAATCCAGGAAATATTGTATCAATGCCCTTTGCAGTTTTGCACCCTTATTAATATAAACCGGGAATCCGCTGCCCGTGATTTTATTTCCCAATTCAAAATCGATCAGGTTAAATTTTTTTGCCAGGTCCCAGTGCGGAACTGCATTCGCATGCAATTGTGGTTTAGTGCCTCCTTCGCGGATATTTATATTGTCAGCAGGAGTCTTACCTGCGGGCACCGTTGCAGCGGGAAGATTGGGCAGTGTAACCAGGGCTTCATTCAGCTGTATTTCAATTTTTGAAAGTTGGTCAGCAACTGGTTGCAAAGAAGATTTCAGTGAAGCGACTTCCTGTTTTTTTTCTTCTGCTTTTTCTTTTTCTCCCCTGGCCATCAACTGGCCTATTTCCTTGGAAGCTGCATTTATTTTTGATTGAGTGGTATCATTCTCCAGTTGAAGCTTTTTACGATGATCGTCCAACTGAATAATTGTATCTACCAGGTTCAAAGACGTAAAATTTTTTATAGCAAGCCTCTCTTTTACCAGTGCTGTATTTTGACGAATGAATGCCAATTGTAACATCTTCCAAAATTTTTGCAAAGGTAATTGTTGATCAGGAAACTTTGGAAAAGTTCATTTCTCCCATATCTTTCGTCTGATCGCAAAATTGTAATTTCATCAAAACATTTTTTATGATTGATCCAGGAATGATCACTACCAGCTTTGAGCTGTCCGGCTATCGAATAACAAGGAATTTAGGCATCGTCCGGGGTATCACCGTCCGCTCACGCAGTTTATTAGGCAATATAGCAGGGGGCCTGCAGAGTTTATTTGGCGGACGCTTATCGGTCTATGTGGATCTATGTGAAACCACACGTGAAGAGGCTTTTCAACACATGTTGCAGCATGCATCAGAGCGCGGCGCCAATGCGGTTATCAGTATGCGATATGATGCCAATGAAGTGATGGATGGAATTACTGAAGTACTAGCTTATGGAACTGCGGTTGTCGTCGAGCACATTTGATCCATCACTTTTTATAAACGTTCTTCTGATGAATTTGCATCCATCGGTCAACGTTAGTTAAAGGAACGAAACCGAATTGAGAATATAAACCATGCGCATCGCGCGTTGCCAGTAAGAAGCGTCTCAACCCCTGTAGATCTGGATGAGAAAGGATGATTTGCATTAATCTTTTCGCAAGTCCGAGGCCACGGTATTGCTCTTCAATAAAGACATCTGCCAGATAAGCAAAAGTAGCCAGGTCGGAAACTACTCTCGCAAAACCGATCTGCTTACCTTCATGATATACTCCAAAACATATTGATCCTTCAATCGACCTGCGAACAGTTTCGACAGGAATGTTTTCAGCCCAATAGGAAGTAGAAAGAAATTTATGGATGTAAGGGACATCGAGCTTGTATTTGTCGATGGAGATAGAAAAATTATCTTTTTCCCATAAAGTAGCCTTCATATAACAAAACTAAAATAAAAAGGATCACTTTATAGTAGCTCTTCAAAATTAACCCCTCGAAACAATTAATTTTTGGATAGTACATTTGCAACTATGAGCGAGATAACTGATGATTTGCAATCCAGGTGGTGGGGGCTGGAAGAGAAACTGATGAACCGTTTCGGCAAAAAGCCGGATATGGAAGCTATTTTATTTCTGATCGGCATACAGGAATTCGGAGATATCAGAGACAAATTCACCAAGGAACAAAAACAGGACCTGATGCATGTAGCTGTTTGCAGTCTGTTCGCTCAAAGCGGATATTATGAACTGGAAAAAGTGGATGAAGAAGGGTGGCCGCATTTCAAACAGGTAAAATCCTTGCCGGTAATGAGTCTGATTGAGCAGGAAAATTTTCTGAAAGACCATGTCCTTTTGTATTTTGAAAAGGCTGGTTTTTAGCAGGATCGCTGGTTGATGGCCGTTAGTCGTTCCCCATTTTCATGATTATAGAGTTTGAGTATATCATCATTTACAATTACAATTTGTTTTCCGGATGCATCGTATCATTTTAGTTTTCTTATCATTCATTATTTTCATTTCCTGCAATCCAAAACTGGCAAACGGTTTAAGAAAAAATGACCTGCACAAAGATGTGGAGATCATCACCGGCAAAGGAATTATCGTTGTTCGCCTTTCTGATTCCACTCCTTTGCACCGTGATAATTTTCTGAAGCTTGCCAAAGAAGGATATTATGACAGTATATTATTCCATCGTGTCATTAAAAATTTTATGATACAGGCTGGTGATCCGAATAGTAAATATGCAAAGCCCGGTGATATGCTGGGTGACGGAGGACCTTCTTATACCATTCCCGCTGAATTCCGCGAATCCTTATTTCACCATAAAGGAGTCATTGCAGCTGCAAGAGAAGGCGATGATGTAAATCCTCAGAAGGCAAGCAGTGGCAGTCAGTTTTATATTGTGCAGGGAAGGATTTTTACAGATGCAGGATTGGATTCCGTTGAAACCTTCAGATTGAAAGGAAGAAAGATTCCCGATGCACAAAGACAAGTTTACAAGACTATCGGTGGTTCACCACATCTTGATCAGAATTATACAGTGTTCGGTGAAGTCATCCGCGGACTTGATGTGGTTGATTCGATCGCATCTGTTCCTACAAGTAAACCATACAACCGGCCATTAAATGATATTCACATACAAAAAATGAAACTAATCAGTCGCAAGAAATAATTTAATAAGGCCTGTTTAAATTCAAATGCTTTTTATCATATTTGCAGCACTAAATTCTCTATTATGAATTTTCCGGCAAATCTGCGTTACACAAAAGATCATGAATGGGTTCGGATGGAAGACGATCACACGGCTGTGATTGGCATAAGCGATTTTGCTCAGAATGAATTGGGAGACATTGTATACGTGGAAGTGGAAACCGTAGGCAAGACAATGCAGGCTGGCGAAATTTTTGGGACAGTAGAAGCTGTAAAAACAGTTTCGGATTTGTATCTGCCTGTCAGCGGAACGATCCAGGAATTGAATCCGGCATTAGCTGATTTTCCTGAACTCGTAAATAGTGATCCCTATGGAAAAGGATGGATGATTAAAATATCTGTGACTAATCCTTCAGACGTCAATTCCCTGATGGACTCCACGGCGTATAGCGCAGTGGTTAGTTGATGATTGATAAATACGGGCGTTTTGCTGAATGATCAGACATGAATAGACATTTCAGGTCATTTCTTTCGCATACGTCAGCATACTTTCATTAGTCTTTATCATTTTTCTTATTTTTAAATTGATTTTCCAACGATTTTGGCTATTACTGCAACATATAATGAGCAGGAACTGGTGAGTGCGTTGAGAGAGCGCGATAATCGTGCTTATAGCTATCTCTATGATAATTATTCCGGAGCATTGTACAGCATCATTCTTCAGATTGTACAAAATACCGAATTGGCCAATGACATACTGCAGGAAGTTTTTATTAATATCTGGCGAAAGATTGAAACCTATGATGCTAACAGGGGAAGAATATTTACCTGGATGTTAAATATAGCCCGAAACGCATCAATTGATGCTTTACGTTCCAAAAGCTATCAGAATAGCATGAAAAACCAGGAATTGGGAGAAAACGTAAATAATATCGGAAGTCGTTCAACCCAAACCAATACAGATCATATTGGATTGAAAAAGACTTTGGCAAAATTGAAACCCGAACACCGGGTATTGATTGAACTTGCCTATTTTAAAGGATATACCCACGAGGAAATTGCTCAAATAGAAGATATTCCTTTGGGTACGGTTAAAACCAGGATACGGAATGCATTATTACAGCTAAAAGAATATTTGCAATAAAGTGAATGTACAGGATTACATAGCAAGTGGTATGATTGAGAACTATGTGCTGGGTTTGGCCAGCGCAGAGGAGAGGGCGGAGTTTGAACGGATGTCAGCTGCTCATTCTGAGGTAAGAGCTGCCCGTGAATCCTTTGAATTGATATTAGAAAAACAGTTGCAGGATCAGGCCATCACCCCTCCGGCAAATTTGAAAAGCAAAGTATTTGCGGAGATCGAAGTAGAAAAAGATTCTCAGCAGGAAAAAATAATTCCTATCCGAAGAATTCTTCGGGTAAAAGCCAATTGGGCCCGATCGGTTGCAGCCGCAGCGATCATTCTCCTTGCCGGCAGTACAATCCTGAATTTTTATTTTTTTACCCAGTACAAAAAATATATTAATAAATATGATGAACTGGTCGCTTCCCAAAATCAAATGGCAATAACGAACAAAACATTAGAGACAAAATTGAGTGATTACGCATCAGCGATTGGTCATATGAAAGATACCGGCATGGCATTGGTAAAAATGGTTGATGTTCCCACCAGCCCCAGCCCCGGGTGTTCAACTACCGTATATTGGGATACCCGTTCCAAAGATGTGTATCTGCTTGTAAATAATCTTCCAAAACCTGCTTCTGACAAACAATATCAGTTATGGGCAATGGTTGATGGAAAACCCGTCGATGCCGGCATATTTGATATGAACGAAGGACTGCCCTTTATGAAAATGAAAAATATCCCGGAAGCACAAGCTTTTGCAATTACCCTGGAAAAGAAAGGAGGCAGCAGTGTTCCAACAATGGAATCCATGTATGTGATGGGCAAAGTCGCGGGATAAACGAATATTGAATCGTGCTGATATTTTTCAAATCAGATATTGAAATCAAAAAATACAGTTTAAAATACTCCCATCATTGGCCACCTTAAACCTTCAATGAAAAATTTAAAAAAATACCTTGGTAAATTATACCTGGCAATTGGATGGTCAGCGATCATATTTATTTTGTTATCACTCCCCGGTTCTATGATACCGAAGGAACAATCATTTATGTTACCCGGGTTCGATAAAATTGTTCATATTGGTTTGTTTGGCGGTTTTGTTTTGCTTTGGTGTTTTTATTATAGCTCAAAACGACTGTCTTCAAAAAAACAATTACGTATTTTTTTCTACATTTTTTTAATCGCCTCCCTCTATGGAATTGGAATGGAATATGTCCAAAAATACCTCATCCCTATGCGTGATTTTGACGTCGAAGATATTCTTGCTGACCTGATGGGAGCCGGACTTGCCTATGGAATTTGCAATATTAGCCTGGTCGAATAACCACATCAAAATATCTCATCCCGAGGCCTCGCCTTCCTGAAAATGCTGTCAAACTCCTGAATTTTAATAACGAATTATTGAACTTAAACCAGTTATAAAAAAATAAGCCCCTGTAGAAACAGGGGCCGTAACCAAAACTAACTGCTTATGAGAAAATTGACTGCTTTGTGTAGTCAAATAGAAAAGACAATTTGTTGTATATATAACGCAAAACAGATGCCAATATTATCGGAGCTACTGTTATAGGCGTCTTAAAGAACTCACACCAAATTTACGAACACATTTAATATTTGAATTTGGAGTTCCTCTATAATAACATTTTTTTAGCGATTGCTAAGAAAATGTTAGAGAGGTTATCTTCCCGCAAAAATCAAAGAGCTCTACATATTAGACGTAAAAAAAACAAGAAAGTTTACATTGTAAAGTTAAAAAATACTAAATGACTTAATTTTTTTTAACCGTTAAATAATTCTCTAATCCTCACGGTTAGATTCCGATAGTTTCGGGGGACATAATTCTGAAGAAATATTGAAGGGGCCTGTCTATATTATTACACGGCTTTGTAGAATAAGCTCAACAGGGAGTCCTGACTTTCTTAAACTTCCAAACTATCGGTATACGAGAAATGATTTTAGTTTTGTTTCGCCATCTTTTCTGCATTTTCAGCGAACTGCAATGCATCAATAAATTCCTGGATATTACCATTTAATATGTCAGTCAGATTGTAAGCGGTAAGTCCAATCCGGTGATCCGTAACCCGGCCCTGCGGAAAATTATAGGTTCTGATCTTCGCGCTTCTATCACCGGTGCTAACCAAACTTTTCCGATGCCTGGCAATTTCTTCTTCCTGCTTGCGAACCTGTTCTTCATAGAGTTTGGTGCGAAGCATCTGCATCGCTTTTTCTCGGTTACCTAACTGGGTTCTTTCGGTCTGACAAACGACCACAGTTCCAGTCGGAATATGGGTTAATAATACTTTGGTTTCCACTTTATTTACATTCTGTCCACCTGCGCCTCCACTCCTGGCAGTTTCCATTTTCACATCACTTTCCTTCAATTCAAAATCCACTTCTTCAGCTTCCGGCATTACCGCCACGGTAGCAGCACTGGTATGGACACGCCCGCTTTGTTCGGTATCGGGTACCCGCTGAACACGATGAACTCCACTCTCGAATTTCAGAGTGCCATATACATCATCCCCGGTTACTTCAACCTGCACCTCTTTATATCCGCCCACCGTACCTTCACTCTCGCTGAGTATAGCTGTTCTCCATCCTTTCTTTTCACTATACTTTAAATACATACGTAAAAGGTCACCCGCAAAAAGGCTTGCTTCATCTCCCCCGGTTCCCGCTCTGATTTCAAGGATAGCATTTTTTTCATCCTGGGGATCTTTGGGAATAAGCAACTGTCGGATAGCAGCTTCCAGTTTTTCCTTTTTTTCATTTAAACCCGGTGCTTCTGCTTTAGCCAGATCTCTTAATTCTGCATCTTCTCCATTCAAAGCTTCTTTATTGAATTCGATATCATCCAGCAGCTTTTTATATTCTTCATAGGATTGAACAATTTTTTCCAGGCTACGATATTCCTTACTCGTTTCCGTAAACTTTCGGTTATCATTAACGATATCCGGATTAGTGAGCGCCACTCCCAAATCTTCAAATCTGGCCTTAATAGCCTCCAGTTTATCTATCATAGTTTACCTATTTTTATGCCTGACTGAAAATTGCCCATCTGATTTTGACCCGATCTTTTGACAGGCATCTTTCGAAGATCAGAAGTAAAAGTTTGCAAAGTTAATTGTTTCAGAATTTAATGACTTATAGAAAATTCAGTGCAGATCATCTATTTACCGGCTATGAAATGCTGGACGATCATTATGTTTTAATTGTCTCATCCGATGGAACAATCCAGGATATCCGACAAAAAACAAATACTGATGACCAGATAGAATCTTTTCATGGAATCCTATGTCCCGGCTTTATCAACAGTCATTGCCATCTCGAGCTCAGTCATATGAAGGAATTGATTCCGGAACAAAAAGGGTTGGTAGATTTTGTTTTTGCTGTCGTCACCCAGCGTCATTTTCCCCAGGAAGAAATTTATGACGCGATCTCCCGGGCAGAAGAGGAAATGCTGAATCGCGGAATTGTAGCAGTCGGGGATATATGTAACAACGCCGACACTATTGCCCAAAAAAGAAAAGGAAGATTAAAGTATTATAATTTTATCGAAGTGAGCGGATGGTCTCCACAGATTGCAGAGAGCCGGTTTTCGAAGAGTAAGTCTTTTTTTGATTCTTTCAGAAATATTTCTTTTTCGGACCCGGGCCAGAAGCTTTCAATGGCGCCACATGCGCCCTATTCGGTTTCAGATCCTCTATGGGATTTGATCATTCCTTTCTTTCGAAATAAAACAACCTCGATCCATAACCAGGAATCGCGTTTCGAGAACGAATTTTTTATAAGAGGTTCCGGCGATTTTACCAGGATGTATGAACTGATGAATATTGATAACAGCTTTTTTAAACCGAGTGGAAAGAGCAGCCTTCAGTCATATCTTCCAAAATTAAAAGATGCAGCCAATACCATTCTTGTTCATAACACCTTTATTCAGGAAGAAGATATAAACTATTCTCTGGCTGTCGAAGAACAATCGCGGAGCGGAACTAATCTGTTTTTTTGTGTTTGCGCAAATGCGAATCTTTATATAGAGAACAAAGTTCCTCCTATTGATTTGTTACGAAAACATGGTTCCAAGATTGTGCTTGGAACCGATAGCCTGGCAAGCAATCACCAGCTGGACATATTGGCTGAAATAAAAACAATTCATCAGTACTTTCCGGAAATTCCATTGAATGAATTATTGCAATGGGCAACGATCAATGGAGCTGGTTCATTACAAATGGATGATGTTTTGGGAAGTTTTACAAAAGGGAAAAAACCGGGAATTGTATTGATAGAAAATATAAATGGTCTCAAACCGGATAAGAGTAGTATAGCCAGAAAAATTCTGTAAACCTGGTTTATTGAGAGAAAGAGAATTTTTAATGGCTGACTACTACGCATCCGCCAAAACTGTCTGCAATACCGGCAAGGTTTTCATGGGACCAAAATCCTGAATATGGAGGGTATAAAAAATCTGGTAGGCCTGCAACAGAATTCTTCTTTTTTCCTGGTTCAGTTTGATTTGCTTCAATTCCTGTGGCTGCATTATCTTAAGCAGTTGTGAAGTGATATAACTATATTCTCCTTCCAGAAAATCCATATGATTGGGTTGATCCGCCACGAACAAGCCTTCTCTCAGATCAACAAATGATTTTTCTTCGGAATAATTATCCTGTATTCGCAATCCAAAAAAGGATGCAAGATGCAAGGCGAAGAATAGCGGAAAATTTGCTACGACAGATTCATCTGCCTCGTCCAGGTAGATAAATGCATCCTCTGAAAAATGATAAAGATCAGTATTTGACTCCGGTTGTTTCAGGCATTTTTGCAATAGTTCAATCATAAAAAGTGCTACTGCATTCTTGAGTACATTAAAAAAAATATGCTGGTATAAATATCCCCATTTAAATTCCCTGAGTCGTTGCAGGTTTTTCAATTCATTGTGATAAACCACGAGATCAAGGATTGCAGATGGTTGAAATAAATTAGCTTTTGAGGATCCTTTTTTAGAAGCAGTTCTTACACCATTTACCAAATAAGATTGCAATCCGAACAATTCAGTAAAAATGGCGACAATCACACTGGTTTCACCATATTTTACCACGCGCAATACAATTCCTTTTGTTTTATCGATCATAAACCTGATGATTCACCGTTTCTTACCGAAAAGATAAAATTCGGCTAAAATAAGTTTCTTTGTAGAATAATCATATCTAATTTAATCATTCATTATCATGTGGGAATCTATCGCCCGGTTCGTTCTTAAATTCAGATTGGCATTGTTATTAGCTCTGATTGTTCTTACCGGCCTGATGGCCCATCATGCATCGAGGGTCCAAATGAGTTATGATTTTATAAAGGCAATTCCTACCAATAATCCGAAATATGTCACTTATCAGGCCTTCCGGAAAAAATTCGGAGAAGATGGAAATCTTTTGGTGATAGGAGTTCAGACAGATAAATTGTTTGAGAAAGATATCTTCAACGACTATATTAAACTAAATAACCAGATAAAAAAAATTACTGGTGTAGAACAGGTTCTAAGTGTCCCCTACGCAATTAAACTGGTAAAAAAAGACAGCCAGGAAAAATTGCAATCACTTCCTCTATTTGCTGAAAATTATACTGACCAATCTATACTCGACAGTAACAAGAAGGAGCTTTTCAATTTGATTTTCTATCGCGGACTTCTTTATAACCCTGAAACAAATGCCTACCTGATAGGGATCAATATAAACAAGAATATTCTCAATTCTGCCAAAAGGAATATCGTAGTTGACTCGATTGTAAAAACCGGAAATGCATTTGGAGAAAAGCATCAATTGCAAATGCATTATAGCGGTCTTCCTTTGATCCGCACCAATATGGCTACCAAAATCGCTACGGAGATGAAATGGTTTCTATTCGGTTCAATTATCCTCTCCGCTTTTATCCTGTTATTATTTTTCAGAAGCATCAGCTCAATGCTGCTTTCCCTGGTAGTCGTTGGAATTGGAGTAGTATTTAGTCTTGGTACAATGGATTTGTTCGGTTATAAAATCACAATATTAAATGCATTGATTCCTCCACTAATTGTGGTCATTGGAATTCCCAATTGCATTTATTTCCTGAATAAATATCATACGAGTTTTAAGGAGACCGGGGATAAGAAAAAAGCTTTATTTGAAATGATCCGGCGAATGGGAGTAGTTACCTTGTTTTGCAATATCACTGCTGCGATTGGTTTCGGCGTATTTGCACTCACAGCCAGTGCTATTTTGAAGGAATTCGGTGTTGTGGCAGGTATCAATATTATGCTGCTGTTTTTTATTTCAGTGATCCTGATTCCAGCCACTCTCAGTTATTTGCCTGAGGCAACGCCAAAGCATATGCGCTATTTAACCAACAGGTGGTTGACCGCGATATTAAACAGGCTAGAAATCTGGTCGCTCAACCACAAAAAATTAATCTATGGAATAACTCTGATTGTGGTAATTGTTTCTATTGCCGGGATGTTCCGGCTTCGGTCAGAAGGATTTATTGTAGATGACCTTCCCAAAACAGATCCGATTTATACCGATCTTAAATTTTTTGAAAAAAATTTCAAAGGTGTGATGCCTCTTGAAATTATTGTAGATACAAAAAAGAAAAATGGTTTACGCGCCAATATGCTCCAGACATTTGAAAAGATCGATCAGCTATCTGGTTATATTGCTTCCAATCCCGTGATGGCTCGCCCTTTATCTGTTGTTGAAGGATTAAAATTTGTCCGTCAGGCTTACTACAATAACGATAGTTCCGATTACGGATTGCCAAATCAGTTTGATATCAGTTTTCTTGCTCCTTATATCAATATGAAGGGCGATAGCGCCAATAAAAAAACCATGTTGGCGAAATTGATCAATAGCTTTATGGACAGCACAAAACAGGAGGCGAGGATCAGTGTAAATATGGCCGACGTTGGCAGCAAACGCCTTCCGGAAATATTAAACGATATTGAAAAAAAATCTTCTGAATTATTTGATTCCTCAAAATATAATATTCAGCTGACCGGAAGCAGTGTGACTTTCCTCGAAGGAAGCACATTCATCATCAATGGTCTTAAGCAAAGCATTTTATGGGCCTTTTTATTAATTGCTGTCTGCATGTTATACCTCTTCAGGTCTTTGCGAATACTTTTTTGTTCACTGATCCCGAATATTATTCCATTGGTGATTACTGCCGGTGTGATGGGATGGACAGGGATTGCACTGAAACCATCTACTGTTCTGGTCTTCAGCATCGCCCTTGGCATTGCCATCGATATTACAATCCGTTTTCTTGTTAATTACAAGCAGGAGTTGGTACAAAGTGGTGCAGGTACGAAGCAGACGGTCATCAATACTATTCATACAACAGGTATCAGTATTATTTATACTTCCCTGGTACTGATTGCAGGATTCGTGATATTCTGCTTTAGTGGATTTGGGGGAACGAAGGCGCTCGGCTGGCTGACTTCACTAACATTGGTGATGGCAACGCTCACAAATCTAATCTTCCTCCCGGCATTGTTGTTGACTTTATCGGGTGGAAAGAGGGAAAAGAGCTAATTTTTTTCGCACAAAGCTAAAGGAGAAAAGGGGGGAATTCTCTTTTCCTCTGTTAGCCCTGTGCGAATACTATCTTAAAACTTCTTTCAGCTTATTTTCAAGATTATCTCCCCTCAATTCCTGGGCAATGATTTTTCCCTGTGGATCGACCAATACATTAAAAGGTATGCCTTCGAATTTGAAAATATTCACTGCTTCGCTATTCCAATATTTCAGATCGCTTACATGTGTCCATGCCAGCTTATCATCTTTGATCGCCTGCACCCATGGATCTTTTTCCTTATCCAGGGAAACACCTAGAATGGTAAAGTTTTTATTTTTGAATTCATCATACACTCTGACAACATTCGGGTTTTCCATCCGGCAGGGTCCGCACCAACTGGCCCAGAAATCAACCAGCACGTATTTCCCTTTGAAGGAAGACAGAGAAATATTTTTTCCATTTACATCCGGTAAACTCAATTCAGGGGCCTGTTTTCCTATCCAGCTATTTTCGTTGATCTTTTTCTCCGCTTCGGCCTGTTGCATATCATAGCTCTTTTTCATGTTTTGAAGGACTGTGTTATCAGGAAATTTTTTCTGCAAATCATTTAACGCTGTTTCAAAATCAGATTTGGAAAGACTGCGTCCCCAGCTCAAAGCCAATATGCCCAGGGTGGGATTCGAACTTGTGCTGATAAAATGCTTCAGATAATTATTCAAGCCATCAATTGCATTATTCTTTAGTTGGGTAGCTGCAATCGTCACGCTGTCGGATGCATTCATCCGCTTGAGACTATCCAGGTCAGCAAATGCTTTTTCAACCTCATAATTTTTCTGACCGATATTACTGATCAGCTCCTGCAATTGTTTGCTGGCATCAGAACCACTCACCTGATAGAAATCATCCCTCCTGCCCAAATCTATATTCAATTTGATTTCCTTCGCATCATTGATCAAAGGGACTTCAAGAAGGTTTTCACCAAAAACTATTTCATAAATACCTTCCGATTTACCCATGCCCCTTAGTAAGATTGTGCCGCTATTGCCTGATAATTTTGAGGAATCTAATGTAAGAGGTGACTGGTCACGGCCATATGGCACTTCCTGCAAATAAACTTTTATTGCGCTCTTATTCGGAGAAGAAAATGGTGAAATCAGTTTATCGGCATTGGAGAAAGATATGCTTACCTGAAAAGTATTTTTGGATGTCTGTTTGCATGAAAAAGAAAACAAAATTAATCCTACTATAAATCTAACTGAAAATTTTTTTAACATACTCGATCTATTTCTTTTTAAAAAACTTTATTTCGATTGATCAACCATCCAGTTTTTCCAATAATAATTTATTTGTCAGTTTTGGATCTGCCTTACCCCTGGATATTTTTTTTACTTCTCCTACAAATAAACCAATCAATCCCTTTTTTCCTTTTTTATATTCCATGACTTTATCCGGCATTTTTGCAAGTGCCTGATCTACCCATGAAGCAATTTCCTGAGCATCCGAACTCTGTAAAAGATTCAGGTTTGTAATAATCAGCAAAGGCTCTTCATCTGGTTTTTTGATCAATTCAGGAAAAATGCGTGAAGACGCAGTAGAAAAATTCAACATTTCTTCATCCACCAGTTTTATCAATTGCGCAATTTTTTTTGCCGGAACTACAAACTGGCTGATTGAAATATTGTTTTCATTCAGGTATGATTTTACCGGTCCCAATAACCAGTTTGCTGCCGCCTTATAATTTGTTGTTTCATTGATCAATTGTTCAAAATAAGATGATGTTTCTTTATCATCACAAATTACGCGCGCATCATATTCAGAAAGATGAAGCGAACCTGTGTATCTCGCTACAAGTTCATCCGGTAAAGCGGGGATAGTTTCCCGAATCGATTCCAGAAATGAATCCGTTATCTGAAAAACAGGGAGATCGGGATCCGTGAAATAACGATAATCATTTGCTTCTTCTTTAGTGCGAAGGGCAAAACTGGTTCCGTTTGCTGCGTCAAAACTCCTTGTTTGCTGAATAATCTTTTCATTATTTTCCACCAGTTCTATCATTCTTTTAGCCTCGTATTCGATAGCACGTTTCACATTCCGGATAGAATTCAGGTTTTTTACTTCTACCTTGGTTCCCAGTTGCTTTTCCCCTTTTTTACGAATAGAAACATTCGCATCACATCGCATACTTCCTTCTTCCATATTGCCATCACAAATTTCGAGATAGCGAAGCAGCTTGCGCAATTCTGTTAAGTATGCAGATGCTTCTTCGCCACTGCTGATGCAAGGCTCAGTTACGATTTCAATTAGTGCAACACCTGCACGGTTATAATCGAGACAAGTATTCTCGGGATCAATATCATGTATACTTTTACCTGCATCTTCTTCCAGATGAATACGGTTCAGTTGTATATGCTTTTCTCCTTCAACCGTATTGATCTTTACAAAGCCTCCTTTACAGATGGGAGTCGTATGTTGGGAGATCTGATATCCTTTTGGTAAATCAGGATAGAAATAATTTTTTCGGGCAAAATAATTTTCCCGCTCTATTTCAGAATGGCAGGTCAATCCCATCTTAATTGCAAATTCCACTGCCTGTTTATTTAAAACCGGCAAAGTGCCTGGATATCCAAGTGTAATAGGACTGATATGGGTATTGGGAACGCCGCCAAAAGCTGCGCTGTCGCCGGAAAACAATTTAGTTTTAGTCAATAACTGGGCATGAACTTCCAGTCCCACTACTATTTCATATACACTATAATCGATTGCCATTTTTTGCTGATCAGGATTGCAAAAATACCTCATTCGTAGAGAATGACAGCTTTTCCAAAGTTTAAATCTTTGGAAAAGTTAAACATCAAAATTACAGGGCTAAAATCCTATCCAAATCTGTCTTATTCACCGTCAACAGATTCACAGACGGAAGACGTTTAGTGAGCTCCTTCCAATTCTTATCCTTTGCGAATACCTTTTTTAAAATGGGCAGAGCTTTATCTACCTGTTTATTATTTGCCAGTGTGATTGCAGCCCAATATTGCATTTCAAGATTATCGGGAAACATCTTCATGGCAGCGCCATATTCCTGCATAGCTTTTGCCATATCATTTTTTTCTGTCGCCAGATCTCCGTTATTCATATGCAGGTAAGCAACCTGAACTTTATAAAGACGTTTTAATTCTGTTAGGGGAGCAGGATTATCATCCACACGCACATCAATAATTCTGTCATTCCATGGCTTGCCGCTTGATTGCCCCGGGACTACCACGAGGGCCGCACTTTGTTTGCCTCGGATATCCCCTCCTGCAGCCTGTGCTGCATCCAAAGCATCTAAAATTCTTTCTGCCAAAGGTTTCCCTGCACTATGCATAAAAGCTTTTGCCATACTCTGGCATACCTGGTCGCCCAGCATCATATTACTCTGAACACTGAAATTATTCCCGGTTATATGCGAAGCATATTGAATACAACCCTTACCAGTAAACGCTGCTACGCTTCCATTGTGATCAATGATAGCAACCTGCCTCACATCATGGCCGGGATCTGCTTTTGTCAGACTGTCCAAAACCTGTTGCGCAGAAAATCCCTGCTTTAATAAAGCAAGCCCTTTATATCCATAAGATTTATCTATGAAAGATTGTGTAGCAATGGCGCCAACTCCCGCTTCAGCCCAGGGCACCGAAGCGCCAACATTGAACCAATGGCTTTGAACTCCAACAGCCATTTCGCCAGAAGCCGTGTCCCTTGCCACAATTGAAAAAGTATGTGCGAATGATTGATCTTTTTTAAAGAATTGACTATAAGACGAAAATGTTGAGGATAATAAAAGACATACAAAAAAAATTCGTAGCATGTGTAGTATTTTGTAATAAAAATACTGATAAAAAAACCGGAAGAATCAGTAAGCTTGAAAACAGGAATATGTTTATTTTGCCAGTCCTGTTTACATGGTCTTCCGAACTTCCGGTTCTTCGCTACTAACTTTATTATTAATTTATAGATCTGCGGTTTTTAGTTTTCTTGGAATTTTCACTTCTACATCCTGGAGTTTACCTCCGCGGTTTAATTTTACTTTTACAGAAGGCTTGGTTTTTGCTGCACGCGCCAATTCAGCCAGCTGACCGGCTCCATTTACTTCCTTGCCATCAAACTGTGTAATGATATCGCCTTCTTTAATCCCCGCTTTTTCAGCCGGAGATTCATCATCCACATCCAATACTTTGACTCCTTTACCATTTTCTGTATCCTGCGCTTTGATACCAATTTTTGGGCCGCTGGAATTCCAACTGAAAGCATAAGGACGAGGATAAGGAGCTCCCGGAGGAGGAACTACCAGGTCAAAATTCTCATTCATGTTGGGCATCTTAAAATTATAAGCCATATTCATTTGCATTTTGCCCAATGTGGCTGTGGATGTCTGGACTTTTCCATCTCTCTTATAAGTAATCACTATTTTATCGTCGGGCTTATGTGAACGGACAGCCTTTGTGAGATCCTCAGGATCGTCAATTTGGGCATCATCAATTTTTGTGATAATATCTCCTTTTTTTAAACCGATTTTTTCAGCTGCGCTTCCTTTTGTTACTTCCCGCACTTCCACTCCTCCATTATCAGATTTTTCAGAAGAAACCCCCAGAAAGGCAGTTTTGGAATCTACGAGCTCATCTCCGTTCCAACTATACCCGCCACGGAAAGGAGAGCGGGGTGCAAAAGCAAAAACATCTCCATCACCATCTTTTCTCCTGATGATTGAAAGATTATCATCTTCAAACTCGTCAGCTGGTTTTCCATTGATCAGTAAATTACCATCTTTAATTTCGACAGTTATTTTGCTGTCTTTATCACCTTTTCTTTTAATGATGATCTCATCTCCATTTTCCGTCTTGATCTTATCCTTGGTTTTACTATCCTTATCATCCTGGGCAAAACCTGGTGCATGCAGCAAAAGGATGATTGCTGCTAATCCTGAAATTCTTAGAAAATATTTTTTCATTGTTTAAATTTTTAATGAAGTAGGTTAACTACGTCAAGTTTCGTATTTCAAATATAGTGTTTTTTTTGAAATACGAAAAAATTCGTGAAACTGTTTTTATATTTAACGGATTGTTAGGAATCAAGGGGATGGTTTGATGGTTAGATCGCCTGATAGCTGTAAAATCCTATTCACAATCTAACCATCAAGCAATCAAACAATCAAACAATTTATTCCAATAAAGATTTCACTTTTTCAATTGCCTCCCGAAGTTTGCCGGTATCCTGGCCTCCGGCTGTTGCCAGGGTTTTTTGTCCGCCGCCTCCTCCTTTAATGAGTGGAGCGATGTGTTCTTTAATAATTTTTGAAGCGTCCAGGTTTTTTGCAGCTGCCGTCTGATCATCAATCATTATAACAATGGCCGCTTTTCCTGAAATATCGGCTGTCAGTACTATAACATATTTTTTTAAATCTGTCCTTAGGTCAAAGCCAAGCTTCTTCAATGCATCGGCGCTGTTTACCTCAACCTGATCTCCAATAAAACTGATATCATGAACGGCTGATCCCTTTTGTAATAATTCATTCTTTAAGCCATTGAGCTGTTTTGCTTCAAGGGACTCGATCTTTTTTTTCAACTCATTATTTTCAGTGGCGATATTTTCTACCGACTTTAATATGTCTGCCGGATTTTTTAAATATTCACGAATCGATCGGATAGAGGAAAATTGCTCCTGAACAAAATCTTCCGAAATTTTTCCGGCAACGGCTTCGATACGCCTGACACCGGCAGCCACAGCTGTTTCGTGTTTGATTTTAAAAAAGCCAATTTCTCCGGTAGCACCCACATGTGTCCCACCGCATAATTCAATTGAATATTTGGGATCAATAATCACCACTCTTACTCTGTCTCCATATTTCTCCCCAAACAAGGCCATGGCTCCCATTCGGATAGCTTCATCCTTTGGCATCTCTTTAATAATGACAGGAATATTTTCTCTTATCTTCTCATTCACGAGCTGTTCAATCTTTTCCATTTCTTCCTCACCGACCTTTGCAAAGTGAGAAAAATCAAAACGAAGATGTTCATCGTTTACCAATGATCCTTTTTGTGCTACATGATTTCCCAACACCTTTCTCAGAGCAGCATGCAACAAATGTGTGGCAGAATGATGGATGGCGATATTTTTCCTTTTGACCGAATCCACTTTTGCCCAGACATCTTCATCTATCAGCGCCGGAATTTTTTGAGTAAAATGAATTATAAGTTCATTTTCTTTTTTTGTATCCTGAACATCGATTACCTCATTGCCAAATTGAAGAGTGCCGGTATCCCCAACCTGTCCACCGCTCTCTGCATAAAATGGAGTTGTTTCCAATACAAGCTGGAAAGATTCTTTTCCCTTAGATTTTATTTTGCGGTATCGTGCTACCCTGGTTTTTGTTTCAAGATCAGTATATCCAATGAATTTAGTGGATCCATTTTTATGGATTTCAACCCAGTCTTCAGTATCGATTACAGTTGCGGCCCGGGAACGTTGTTTTTGTTGTTGTAGTTCGATTTCAAAACCAGCTTCATCTACAGTTAACCCCTTTTCTTTTGCAATTAAGCGGGTGAGATCAATAGGGAACCCATATGTATCATTTAATTCGAAAGCAATTTTGCCTGGAAGAATGAAAGCCTCTTTTTTCCCTTCTTGAAACATTTTTAATCCTTCTAGCGACATAAACATTTCAAATCGCAATAATCCCTTATCCAAGGTTTTTAAAAATGCATCTTCCTCTTCCTTGATGACTTTACTAATAAATCCAGACTGTATCTTCAATTCAGGAAACACATTTTCAAATTGGTGCGCAAGCAATAAGGTTAATTGATACAATAATGGTTGTTTGTAATCTAGATACGAATAATAATATCGAACAGCTCTTCTTAAAATTCTTCGTATCACATAACCGGCACCAGTATTCGAAGGAAGCTGGCCATCTGAGATAGTAAATGCAATCGCACGGATATGATCGGCAATTACCCTGAAGGCGATTGCTTCTTTGCTATCGCTATAATCATATTTTCTTCCGGTGATTTTTTCGACTTCGGAAATTGTTCCGGTAAATACATCAGTATCGTAGTTACTCTGCTTACCTTGTAACACACGGACCAATCTTTCAAAACCCATTCCGGTATCAACATGCTTGGCGGGTAATGGTTCCAGCGTTCCGTCTTTGAGCCTGTTAAACTGAATAAACACAACATTCCAAAGTTCAATAACCTGTGGATGATCTGCATTTACAAGAGATTTTCCATCTGTTTTTTTCCTTTCTTCATCCGTCCTGCAATCAATATGAATTTCAGTGCAGGGTCCGCAGGGACCGGTATCTCCCATTTCCCAGAAAGTATTCTTCTTGTTCCCCATAATGATCCTGTCTTCATCAATCCATTCCTTCCATTCTTTAATTGCTTCATTATCCCTGGGCAGTTTTTCACTGGTATCTCCTTCAAAAACGGTTACATATAAGCGCTCTTTATCGATTTTGTAAATCCCCGTTACCAGTTCCCAGGCCCATGCAATGGCTTCCTTCTTAAAATAATCTCCAAAACTCCAGTTGCCCAGCATTTCAAACATGGTATGATGATAAGTATCCACTCCAACTTCTTCCAGGTCATTGTGCTTACCGCTGACCCGCAGGCATTTCTGAGTATCGGCTACCCGTACATGTTGGGGCTTCTGGTTACCCAGGAAATAATCCTTGAACTGGTTCATGCCAGCATTTGTAAACAAAAGGGTCGGGTCATTTTTTACCACAATGGGTGCAGAAGGAACAATCGTATGACCTTTCGATTCGAAGAATTCCAGGAATTTTTTTCTTATTTCAGCACTGCTCATCATAATTTATCTGAATAATCTTTGACAATATTTAATTAGGTTAGCATAATAATTTGTACACTTGCGTGTTTATTAAGGCGTTGCAAAGGTACACGAAATCATCCTGTTTGTCAGGAGAAGCCTTAAGCCAGCTTGAATCATGAAAAAGATCAAGTATTACTATAATACCAATACGCTCCGATATGAAAAACTGGAGACTCCTTTACGCGTTATCTTATTACGCATACTTGGATTCTTTTCGGCTTCAATCGTTACAGCCCTCATTCTTGTTTCCATAGCTTACAGGTATTTCCCCTCTGCCAATGAAAAAAGACTTCTCCAGAGAAATGAAGCTTTGAAAGATAATTATTTTGTATTGAATGAAAAGGTAAAAAAACTTCAGGAACAGATCGGTGACCTCGAAAAAAGAGATAACGATGTTTACAGAGCCATTTTTGAAGCGAATCCTATTCCAGACAGCGCAAGGGCCAAAGCCCTGGCACAGGAACAGGAAGTTCAACTGGTACAAAGTATGGACCAGGATAACCTGGCAACATCTATTGCAACAACCCTCAATAATCTGACCGCCCGCATTAATTATCAAACCAAATCTTATAATGATATCAATGGCTTTATAAAAAATAAAGAACAGCTGCTTGCATGTACACCAGCTATTCAACCTGTCAGCAATAAGGACCTCAAACGCATCGCTTCGGGTTTTGGATATCGTATCGATCCGGTATACAAAACAACCAAATTTCATGCAGGTCTTGATTTTGCAGCTCCCCTCGGCACACCTATTTATGCTACAGCCAACGGAACGGTTGAAATAGCCGGTAATACAGGCAATGGCTATGGTAATCATGTGGTCATTAATAACGGTTATGGTTATTCTACATTATTCGGACATATGTTCCGAGTTAAAGTAAAACCAGGACAAAAAGTGAAAAGGGGAGAAATTATCGGATGGGTTGGTAATACAGGTAAGAGTACCGGCCCCCACTGCCATTATGAAGTTCACCGCAATGGGGAACCTGTTGATCCGGTTTATTACTTTTATAATGATATTACGCCTGAACAATACGACAGGCTTTTAAAGCTGGCTTCTTCGAGTAACCAGAGCTTTGATTAAGAAGTTGACAGATGAAAGGTTACAATAACAAATTATCATGAGTATTGTAAATAAAGTCTGTCATCTGTCAACCGTCATCTATTATACGCCAACTAATTTTTCCACTTTTTCTATAAGACTCCATTTAACAATTGTATCTTTAACGAACGGAACAGTTTTTGTAACTGAATTCCCAGGAATATGAAAACATTCTCCCAGATTACAATGGATTTTGCCAGTAACACCAATCTCAAAGAGCAGCCAGATGCAATTCCCACATGGGAAGACCAACCGGTGAATGTGGGAATCAGAATTAAAAAACTAAAACAGCCTCTTGCAGAAGAAAATCCGGAATCATTCACTGAAAAAAAAGGAAAAAAGAAATCTACACGCGGCCGTAAATCCATCAAACAGGTAGCGGAAGAAGCCGACCTGATCGATATCCCTGAGGATGAGGTTTTATTCAGCAAGCAATATTACACTATGGGAGAAGTCGCCGGCATGTTTCGTGTCAATCAATCCCTGCTTCGCTTTTGGGAAGCCGAATTCAGCATTCTTCAGCCAAAGAAAAATAAAAAAGGAGATCGTTATTTTCGTCCCATCGATATCAAAAATCTCCATCTCATCTATCACCTGCTGCGACAACGGAAATACACTATTGAAGGAGCAAAAGATTTTCTGAAAAAAAATAAAAAAACGCAAGAGAAATTTGAGACGATAAGAAAATTAGAGCAGATCAAATCTTTTCTCCTTGAACTAAAAGCACAGCTCTGAAGTCATTTACTCCCCGGTTGAGGAGAGCCTAGAATATTTATATCTGTACTTGCCCCGGCAATCTGGATCTTCAATTGTTGCATCAGTGTGAGAATTTTAAGGTGTATCTCCTGTTTGGCTTGATTGAATTCATCAATTCCGATTGGTGCTGTAAAATAGTCAGCATTGATCAGATAGGCACTTCCGGTTATATCATTCAAAAAAACTGTTGGATTTTCAATGATATCCCTGTTTAATATTTTTTTTATTCCTTCAACTAATTCATTGAGTTGGCTGGGAGTTGTTGATAGTCCGATCTGTAATCTTATTTCTGCTTTTCTTTGCGTGCGCAGAGTCTGATTATCGACTATGCTATCCACCATTTGTTTGTTGGGAACTGTAACAAAGGTTTTTAAATCGGTACGTATCCGGGTACTGCGCAATCCTATTTTTTCCACGGTACCAGTAATGCTGTTCACCTTCAGCAAATCGCCCACTGTGAAGGGTTTATCGAAAAAAATTATAAAAGATGCTATCAGGTTTTCAATACTTTCCTTGGCAGCAAGGGCCAATGCAGCTCCTGCAATTCCTAAGCTTGTCCAGAACTTGCTGACTTCGAATCCAAAGCCAAAACCAAGGATCATTAAAATGCCGATGATGGCAATGATAACTTTCAGGAAGTCCCTGAAAAAAACGACCAGCTGATGATCCTTCATATCACCTGCAGCACTGGTTCTTTGTCTTAATATGACGGCAATAAAATCAATTGCCCGAAGCAACACCCAAATAAAAACACAGATTAATATGATTTTTGCGATTGAGTGAACGATCGTTTTGGATGAAACCTCATAGATATCGAAATTGAATTCGTCGGGAAAATGAAGTTTGTCCAATGATGCGATCGTAATGAATACAAGAAGAAATGTTTCCAGTGGACCAATCAGTAATTTCACGAATGAATCTTTATCGAGACCGGTTCCTAATGTACTTGCTGCCTTGTAAAGCAATTTGGCAATGAATTTCGAAATCACTCTCTTAAACACAAGCCCTATCAGGATAGCTATAGCTACAAATAAATATTTTCTAAGAGTGTTACTTAGAATAATCTGGCTCCAAAAATCATTCATAGAATTATCTGCTGTTGGAAATCCAAATTTATTATAATTAGGCTAAGGTTTTTCCAAATAATTCAGGGCCTTTCATTTTATAAAAAGAAATGCTAATTAATGATAAAAAATTCCCCAATCAGCGTTTAGAATATATTTCGAGATCTGATTGCTTCAACACATAAATAGTAACAGGCGTAATGATGATCTTAACTGCGGGAAGATAAGAATCCGGTATAGGTTGTCGTTCTATGGGCATAGTCGGGTTATTCCATTGATATTTGAGAAAATTATGAAGGTCCCTTCCTAATAATTTTTTTTCGATCACAGTAAAATCCTGCCATCCTTCCAAAGGAATATATTTTTGAAATGCACCATAATAATCAAAAATATATACACCTCTTGCGGAATCATATAAATATACCAATCCACTCTGATCCGTAATAAAAGTCGGATCCGGCACCGGATTTACAAACTGACGGATATCTGTTGTTTCATTGACAAGTGATCCGTCATCAGCGACACGTTTGAGTTTTGCTTCCTGTTCATCATATACCCATACTGTATTATCATACGCAAGGCCAATGGCTTTTGCCTGGAAAATATTTAAACTGCGCAGGTCGATTGTATTAATAATATTCAGAAACCTGTCAACCTCTACAATGGTCGAGAACTCTCTATAATACAATAAAACTTTTAATGGATTGGTTACATCCATCGAATATATATTACCATAGCGGCGCACATCGTTATATACTGCAAGTGAATCGCCTTTAGCGCTTATCTTTTTCAACTGCCCCCCCGAAGAGAGCAGGTAAATATTGCCGAGATTATCGACGGAAAAATTCACAATATCAGCCTGAATGATTTTTGTCTGAACAAAACCAGAGTCCTGTTGCGCCTGAACAAAGTATCCCGTCAACAAAAGAAATAATATGAGATATTGACGGAATCTTTTCATTTTTTTACAATCTTATCTTTCATTTCTGGTAAAATGGATTTGAGCAAAAGATCACCATCACTGAATTCTGCGTAAGTATAATAACGGATCCAGTCACCTAAATTGATATAGCGGCTTCCATTTTCGAATAAAAAATCAATCGGCAAATGCCGGTGCCCAAAAATAAAATAATCGAAATATTCTTTTTGCAGAACTTCTTTGCAATAAATCAGCAGCCATTCTTTGTCTTCTCCTAAAAAATGCTCATCTGTTTGCCCGGTGACTGCCCTGCTTTTCCGGCTGAAATAATTAGCCAGTCCTACTCCGGCAACCGGTGGCAATATCCCAAATAACCATTGACAAAACTTATTACGGAAAATTTTTTTTATGAATTTGTATCCTTGATCGCCGGGACCCAACCCATCCCCATGGCCGATCAGAAATTTTTTTCCCTGCCTTTCAAATTGTTTAGGTTCGTGATATACAGGTATATTCAATTCTTCCTCAAAATATCCTTTCATCCACATATCATGATTACCTACAAAAAAATGGATGGGTATTTTTAAATCGGTTATTTCAGCCAGTTTACCGAGAATACGGGTGTACCCTTTAGGCACGACTGTTTTATATTCATACCAGAAATCAAAAAGGTCACCAACAATAAAAATTTCTGCAGCATCTTCTTTTATCTCCTCCAGGAAATGAACAATGCGTTTTTCCCTTTCAAGGCTGGAAGCATGGCTAGGGGCGCCCAGATGAAAATCAGACAAAAAATATATTTTCTTCCCTATGGGAATTTGCATCTTCAAATATAAATATTAAGGACAAGGGACAAAATGCAATTTCCTCTTTGAACTTTGACCTTTGTCCCTTGCACTTTTAAGTATCCTGATCCACCAAAAAAACATACACTTCTTTTGGTCCGTGCACACCGACAACCAGGGTTTTTTCGATATCAGCCGTCCGGCTCGGGCCTGTAGCAAACGTAATGAGTGAAGGATAATGGTCCTGATATTTTTCTTTTAATATCTGCAAACCATCCCTGATATCGTAAACTAACTGTTTTGTGTAAGCGATGCAAATATGCACCGGGGCGTATACGCTGGTGGTTCTTCCGCTTTGTTGGGCAGAACTCATAATAATACTTCCGGTCCTCGCAATCAATAATTCGCACGACGTTATTGCTGCATCACAGTTGGAAAGACCTTCTTCTGAAAAAAGATCAAAATGATGTTCGAGTAAAACTGACTGCAGTTTTTTTTCCCTGCAAAAAATATTTTTATATGACAAATGGTTGATCAGGCCCTGCAATTGCGCCACCAATTCCTGATGATTCACGCAAAAAATAAATTTCCCCTGAAGTTTTGTAAACTGTTCGGCAAATTCAACTTCCAGTTCCTGTCTCGAAGGATGAAACACGGAACTATTCCCTTCACTTTGCGGAAAAGGAAGAGGCGTTGAATGACTCAACGCCTGCCTTATTTTTTTGAGAATATTTTCCTTTGCCGGTGATATTTTCATTTCATTATTTGACTTCTTCCTTCGGAGTTGGATTGATGCTCGTTCCCGAACCGGAAGAAGTTCCATTTTCATTCATCGCTACTTTATTATGATCGTTGTGATCAGAAACATCCAAAGCTCTTTTTTCTTCATATGGTCTTTTTCCGATCAGGGACTCAACATCACTCTGGAACAACACTTCTTTTTCCAGTAGTGCTTCCGCTAATTTCTTTACTTCCTTGCTCTTTTGCGTTAGCAATTTCTTGGTATGATCATATGCCTGGTCGATCAGTTTGCGGACTTCCTCATCAATCAGTTTAGAAGTTTCTTCAGAATATGGCTTTGTAAAAGCATTTTCCTGCACGGGATCATAAAAACTCACATTACCGACTTTATCGTTCATTCCGTAGATGGTAACCATGGAATATGCAATCTTGGTGACCTGTTGCAGATCATTCTGCGCACCAGTCGAAATTTTTCCAAAATTCAATTCTTCACTTGCCCGGCCCCCGAGGGTCATACAGATCTGGTCAAACAATTGATCGGTATTGTAGAGATATTGCTCTTTAGGCGTGTACTGCGCATATCCCAGGGCAGCAACTCCTCTCGGGACAATTGTCACCTTTAATAACGGGTATGCATGTTCGAGAAACCACCCGCAAATAGCATGTCCTGCTTCATGATAAGCAATGATCCTCTTTTCGTCCGGAGAAATAATTTTGTTCTTTTTTTCAAGTCCGCCGATTACTCTGTCTACGGCATCCTGAAAATCGTCCATTTCAACAGTTTCCTTGCCCTTTCTCGCAGCAATCAGGGCCGCTTCATTACATACATTGGCAATATCAGCGCCTGCGAACCCAGGAGTCTGTTCGGCTAATTTATGTATATCTAATTTGCTGGAAATTTTGATTGGTTTCAGATGGACTTTGAAAATAGCTTCCCGTCCTTTCAGATCTGGTTTGTCGATTGAGATCTGCCTGTCAAACCTTCCCGGGCGAAGCAAAGCACTATCCAATACATCGGGTCTGTTAGTGGCAGCCAGAATAATAATACCACTATCACCGCCAAAACCATCCATTTCGACCAATAATTGATTCAAAGTACTTTCTCTTTCATCATTGCTCATGATAGCATTCTTGCCACGGGCGCGTCCGATTGCATCTATTTCATCAATGAAAATGATACAGGGGGCTTTCTCTCTTGCTTGTTTGAAAAGATCACGAACACGGCTGGCACCCACTCCCACAAACAATTCAACAAAATCAGAACCACTCATAGAGAAGAAAGGAACCTGAGCTTCTCCGGCCATGGCCTTAGCCAATAAAGTTTTTCCTGTTCCCGGAGGTCCGACCAATAATGCGCCTTTTGGAATTTTTCCGCCCAGTGAAGTATATTTTTTAGGGTTTTTCAGAAAGTCAACGATTTCCATCACTTCTACTTTCGCTTCGTCCAAACCTGCTACATCATTGAAAGTGATATTGACTTTTGTGCCCTTATCAAACAAAGTAGCTTTTGATTTTCCTATATTAAAAATGCCACCGGGTCCGCCGCTTCCACCCTGTCCACCCATTTTTCGCATGAGCATGACCCAAATCAGCAAAATGATCAGTATTGGTAAAACTATTTGTAATAATCCTGGTATCCAATCGCCTTCAGTTACCGGCGCATAAGGCACTTCCAACTGAGGGTTTTTTGCAAAAAAATCAGTGAGGCGTTTTTCGAATTCATCAATCTTGGCTACCTGGAATTCAAATTGAGGACCTTCTGGTTTTATAGGCAGGTTTTTACCTAATTTTTCTTTGTAATAAGGTTTATCCAGACTGTCCTTTTTAATATAGACTCTGACAATGTTCTTGTTGGTAACCAGCACCAGTTTGGCAACATCACCTTTTTCAAGCATATTTTCCCGGAATTCCAGTTCGGAATCCAAATGATGTGCATCGGGACTAAAACCCCAAAACTGAAAACCCAGTAATATGGCTGCAATGATTCCCCAGACCCAATAAATACTAAAGCGCGGGCCTTTCCTGGGGCCATTATTATTATCATCTCCTCCCCTTGGTCTGAACCTGGTGAAATTGGTCTTATCGTTCTGTTTCATGTTATCCTGTGGCATGTTATATTCGTCTCCTCTGATCTATTATTTAATGTTTGGGTGATTAAAAAGTTCAAAAAAACGGGTTAAACGGTATAATTTCTATCCTTCATGCTCTTCTAAAATGGCATCGCTCCACATGTCCTCCAACTTATAAAAACGGCGGCTTTCAGGAAGCATTACATGAACGACGATATTTACATAATCAATCAACACCCACTGTAACGCGCGAATACCTTCATGTTTGTATGGAAACTCCTCACATTTTCTTTTCACAACCGCTTCCACGTGATCGGCAATTGCTTTTACCTGAGTATGACTGCCGGCCTCACAAATAATGAAGAAATCAGCTACGGCTTCATGTATTTTTCTGAGGTCGAGTGATACAATGTTTTCGCCTTTTTTTTCCTGGATAGTTTGTATAATGGTTTTAAAAATCTTCGCATTCTTCGTTAACCGCGCAACTCTCTTAGGTTTCCGGGTAACCAGCATTGACAATTGTTCCAATAATCAAATTGTTTTATTGATGAAATTGTTTTTCGTGTGAAGTAAGTCTTAGTTCCTGCCTGCAGCTTATTAAATCTGATTGCCCATGCAGGCATTTTATTGATTGGCCGCTTATGTTTTTCACTTTTTACTGAATATCAAAAACTATAAATTACTTGTCCTATTTTCGCACTGCTCAAAAGTAATAATCTTTTACCACATCCCACTATCAACCTTTGGGAATACCAAATACATGATCGGGCATCCTTTTATTGAGTTGCAGTCGGTGGATAGTACCAACAACTATGCCATGGCACAGGTTCATGCTGGATTGGCTTTTCACGGAACAACCTATTTTAGTTACGAACAGTTAAATGGCAGGGGTCAAAGAGGAAAATCATGGGTGACAAAACCTGGGGAAAATATTACTATGAGCATTTTGCTCGAACCCGATTTCCTCAGGCCAATGCAACAATTTATTCTGAGTGCTTCAATAGCCCGTGGCTCTTATGATTTCCTGATAAAATATTTTCCCGACGACTGGTATATTAAATGGCCCAATGATCTTTACTGGCGTGACAGAAAGGCAGGGGGGATCCTGATTGAAAGCATATGTAAAGGAGACAAATGGCTTTTTGCAGTTGTGGGAATGGGGATCAATATTAATCAGACACGGTTTCCCGCCGATATCAGCAGAGCTATTTCCCTTAAACAAATTACTGGAAAAACATATGAAGTAAAAAAGCTTGCAATGGAATTGTGTAACTCGATTGGCACCATATACGAGCAATTGAGAAATGAAGATTATGATAAAATAATCGAAAGTTATAATGAATGCTTATATAAACGCAATGAACTGGTCAGATTAAAAAAAGGAAATATCATATTCGAAACCACAATCAAAGAAGTCACAGCCCAGGGACAATTGATTACCGTTAACGGTATGGAAAGAAGCTTTGATTTGAGTGAAATTGAGTGGGTTTTTGATGAATGATTCGGGATATTAGATAGGTAATAAGAGACGGGCGATATGAATCTTATTATCCTACATCTCTCATCTCATATCCCTATCAATGATACAATTATTGTTTAGATAACTCTTCCCATGTTTTTATAATCTCTTCCGCATGTTGCTTATTCCGGGGTCTTATAAATATTTTCCGGATTGTTCCTTTTTCATCAATCAGAAAAGTAGTACGGTGAAGTCCCATATAGGTGCGTCCATATAATTTCTTCTCACCCCAAACTCCATACTGGTCGATAATCTTATGTTCGGGATCAGCAATCAGGGTAAATGGCAGACTGAATTTTTTTTCAAACTTCTGATGACTTTTCTCGGTATCCGGACTCAGGCCCAAGACAACAAAACCCTTTTTTTTAAGCAAAGGATAATTGTCACGCAGATTGCAGGCCTGAATTGTGCAGGTAGGCGTATCGTCTTCCGGATAAAAAAACAATACAACTTTTTTCCCTTTAAAATCCGAGAGCGAAATTTTTTTCCCGTTCTGATCATTCCCGGTAAAAAGTGGAGCCTGATCGCCCTCTTGTAAAGCAGTCATACTAATGTGCGAATTTGCAAATGTGCAGATGTGCGAATTTAGACATCAAAAATATGCAAATCCGCACATTCGCAGATTTTCATCTGATGAATTTAAAAGTTTTTACTGTCTTATTCCCTGCTTCATCTTCCACACTTATTTTTAGTTGGTGTTTGCCACGGGGACAATGTTCATCGAACTTGTAAATAAATGCCTTTCCTTTATCATTTGTGAAGAGCAGCCATTTCCCGTCCAATTCTGCGCGGAAGTTTTTATACGAATCAAAATTATCTTTAATAGTGAACGCAACTCCGGAAGCTCTACTGAGATTCGCTCCTTCTTTGAAATGTGGTGTAATGACCGGAGGTTCTTCGTCCAACACTAATTGAAAATTGCCAAAATCCTGGAACCTTGCCGAAGCCCAGTCTCCCTGCCATTCTGGTTTTTTCACTTCTTTCTTTTTCCTGTCAAATCTTTCCATCAGGATCCTATTTCTTTCTGCGGGACGATTTGTTTTAATACGTACCATGAAAGGATCTTGCAGCGGAATATATAAAGCTCCGATACTGTGAGCCATTGAAACTGCCCCCGGCGATAAAGGCGGCGGGTTGGAATATTGAATATGTACTGAGTCATATAAACATTTTTCTCCGATATAAAACGCACAATCTTCGTCTTCATATCCATCAACCATCATTGGATAAAACATCTTGCCTGCGGCTGGATGATTATTACTTCCATTTTCAACGTACCGAATTTTATATTTAAGACAAGAACTGTTTCCATAAGCATCTTTTACTTCAATCCTGATTGAATGAACGGTTCCATCACTGATATCGATCACACCATTCCCTCCAATAAGATGATAGATCGAATGTTTATATCCCGGCAGTTCAAATAATTGCTGAAGCCAGGGACCATTTTGTGCCCTGGTTTTATAATCGATATGTGCATTTACATTACGGGTGTCGTTATAGTTGATACCATCCATTTGAAAACTAAGTACTGCCTGTTCATTATCGTACAAAACAGCTTCATAAATTCCATTTGGATTAGAAGACGCTGACTGCGTATCGAAAGCTGTAATTGCGAATCCTGTTTTCGATGCAGAAATAGTTATCGTATCAGGAATGATAGTATAATTTCCATCTTCACTCTTTTTAAGCACCCATGAACGCGGCGTCTGTTCATAAATACTTTGGTTTAAATCATAAACAGCCAGGCGTTGAATAACGGGCTTTGTATTGTCTGGAATGGGCAAACCAAAAAGCATTGGATTCAGATTTGTATCATCCGAAGTTCTTCTGATTTCAAAATGTAAATGCGGACCTTCTGAACCACCTGTGTTGCCGCTATGAGCGATGACATTTCCTTTCTTCACGGGAAACATTTCCGGGGGCAGGTCCAGAAAAATCTTCCATGTTTCCAACTTGTATTGCTTTTTTTTGATATAATCAGCCAGCGCAGGAAAAAAACTGTTAAGATGAGCATATACAGTAGTGAATCCATTGGGATGATTTATATAGATCGCCTGACCGAAACCCTCGGGTTCTATTTTGATTCTAGAAACATATCCATCCGCAGCAGCATAGACAGGAAGATTTTCACGCTTTTCAGTACGGATATCAAGACCCATATGAAAATGGTTAGTGCGGAGTTCTCCAAAATTAGCGGCCAGGCTGATGGGGATATTCAGGGGATCTCTGAAATAGTTCGAAGGGTACTGTTTTGAAACCGGAGATTGAGAAAAAACGGAAGAGAAAATAGTCAATAAAAAAGCAATGAAAAGAAGATATTTCATTTTGAAGTTCCATTTAAGAGAAGCAAATCTCTTAAAAATCCCAGATTAGGATTTGATATTGTGACCGGAGTTAATAAGAAAAAATTAACAAACCGGATATTTTCTGTTACCGCAAACAGAAAATCTGCGTCAAAGTGAGTGCTGGTGAGTGTTTGAGGCTGATGATAAATTGCCGCTCACAACAATTTTTTACCATACCCACTTAATGGTATGCATTTTTTAAAAATTGGTACAGCTTTTGGCATACTATTCTTGTCTTAATAAAAAAAGTGTGTATCGTTTAAAGAAAGAAATATGAGAAGGTCTACAAATAAGGCGGTCTTGTTTCTTGTAATTACGATCGGATCGATCATAGGACTTTTCAAAGGTGAGGAAGCCCGCCAAAAATGGGTTTTTAAGATCAGGAGTAAATACGATAACAAGCGACTGATTGCGGAAAGAAAATTAATCGCCCGCAAAGGAGGAGTGTTATTGGATGAAATTGAAATGTCATCTTTTCACAATAACTAATTTCTATATATATATTTCTTATCGTGATGGCCCCGTTAAGATAGCGGGGCTTTTTTTATTCAGCTCATTTATCTGGCATCTTTAAGAGAAAAGGTTTTGAATAATCAATTATCAATATTCAAAAGCTGCAGAAATCCATTCACATTTCCATACCTGCCTGCGGCAGGCAGGTTTTCAAATTTTCCACATTTGCTCTGAAGATTTATCGGGAAAATTAATTGCGCTGCCTTACTTTTGCGCAATTTGTTTTGACATGCCTAAAGATAACTCCATTCATTCAGTACTAATTATCGGTTCCGGCCCTATTATTATCGGACAAGCTTGCGAATTTGATTATTCCGGCTCCCAGGCAGCACGTAGCTTAAGGGAAGAAGGAATTAAAGTTATTCTCATCAACAGCAATCCTGCTACCATCATGACGGATCCGATGATGGCCGATAAAGTATACCTCCTTCCTTTGACTGTCGAAAGCATTGAACAAATATTGGAAGAGAACCAGATCGATGCAGTTCTTCCAACCATGGGGGGGCAAACAGCACTCAATCTTTGCAAAGAGGCCGACGATCTGGGCATATGGAACAAATATAATGTGCGATTGATCGGTGTGGATGTTGCGGCTATTGAAACAGCCGAGGACCGTGAAAAATTCAGGCAGCTAATGTTCAAAATAAATATTCCTGTCGCTCCATCCAGGGTAGCAAATTCTATGCTGGAGGGAAAAGAATTTGCTCAGGAAATAGGATTCCCGCTGGTTATCCGTCCCTCATTTACCCTGGGTGGAACCGGTGGAGGATTCGTGCTGAACAAAGATGAACTGGACGCCGCTCTTGACAAAGGTCTGAAAGCTTCTCCCATCCATGAAGTCCTGGTAGAAAAAGCAGTACTCGGATGGAAAGAATACGAATTGGAATTGCTGCGCGATAAAAATGACAATGTAGCCATTATTTGTACAGTCGAAAATATGGATCCGATGGGCGTTCATACCGGAGATTCAATTACGGTCGCTCCGGCAATGACCCTGAGTGATACTGCATTTCAGGATATGCGTAACAAAGCCATTCTGATGATGCGCTCTCTCGGAAATTTTGCGGGAGGCTGTAATGTTCAGTTTGCATTAAATCCCGATACGGAAGAAATTATATCGGTAGAAATTAACCCTCGTGTGAGCAGATCCTCCGCCTTGGCATCTAAAGCTACCGGATATCCCATTGCAAAAATTGCCGCAAAACTGGCCATTGGCTATTCATTGGATGAACTTAAAAATCAAATCACACAAACCACCTCTGCATATTTTGAACCCGTACAGGATTATGTGATTGTAAAAATGCCCCGTTGGAATTTCGACAAATTCAAAGGGTCAAATGATACACTCGGATTGCAGATGAAAAGCGTTGGTGAAGTAATGGCCATCGGCAGAAGTTTTACTGAAGCTGTACAAAAAGCCTGTCAGAGTTTAGAAAACAATGCTGTGGGACTGGGTTATTATGGAAAGAGCCAGATGCACGCCGAGGAATTAATCGAATATATTAAGATTCCGAAATGGGATCGCATTTTCAGAATCAAGGATGCGCTTATGGCAGGAGTAAGTGTTAAAACAATTTCACAGGCAACCGGAATCGACCGTTGGTTTATCTATGAAATACAGAAGATCTGTACGCTTGAAAAAGAAATTGCAAATTACAAACTGGATACATTGCCCATCGAATTGCTTCGACTTGCCAAGCATATCGGATTCAGCGATGAACAATTAACACGGATTATGCAAAATGGAAGTGAGGAAGAAGTTTATGAAAAAAGAAAATCTGCCGGGATCACCAGGGTTTATAAAATGGTAGATACCTGCAGTGCAGAATTTGAAGCCAAAACCCCATATTTCTATTCGACTTTTGAAAATAGTGGAATAAACGAAAGCAAGCGAAGCGACAAGAAAAAAATTATCGTTCTTGGATCCGGGCCAAATCGCATTGGGCAGGGGATCGAATTCGACTATTGTTGTGTTCATGGTTTACTCGCCGTAAAAGAATGCGGTTACGACGCCATTATGGTAAACTGTAATCCGGAAACAGTTTCCACTGATTTCGACATGGCTGACAAGCTTTATTTTGAACCTGTTTACTGGGAACACTTACTGGAAATTATCGACCATGAAAAACCCGACGGGGTCATTGTTCAACTCGGAGGACAAACAGCACTAAAACTTGCGGAAAAATTAACTAAAAAAGGGGTTCAAATTATTGGTACTTCTTTCGATAATATGGATATCGCAGAAGACCGTGGCCGTTTCAGTGATATGCTCAAAGAACTGGAAATACCTTATCCCTCTTACGGAACTGCTTTTACAGTAGATGAAGGAATAGAAGCGGCAAAAAAAGTAGGATATCCTGTACTTGTCAGGCCCAGTTATGTATTAGGTGGCCAGCGAATGAGAATTGTTATCAATGACGATGAACTGGAAAAAGCAGTGATCAGTCTTCTCAAACATCTCCCAGGTAATAAAATATTGATCGATCATTTTCTTGATCGTTGTCAGGAAGCCGAAATTGATGCGATTTGTGACGGGGAAAATTTTCATGTCATGGGTGTGATGGAACACATTGAACCTGCGGGTATACATAGCGGTGATAGTAATGCCGTTCTTCCCCAGTTTAATTTAAGTCCTCTTATAGTTGAAACCATGGAGGAATACGCAAGAAAGATCGCCTTCAGGTTAAAAATAAAAGGACTGATCAATATTCAATTTGCTATCAAGGATGGCAAGGTGTATGTAATAGAAGCCAATCCAAGAGCATCACGTACGACTCCTTTTATTGCAAAGGCCTATCAGATTCCATATCTGAACATAGCGACAAAGATTATGCTTGGAGCCAACAAGCTGAAAGATTTTACTTTCAATAAAAAATTAAAAGGATACGCCATCAAGGAGCCTGTATTCAGTTTTGAAAAATTTCCCGGAGTGAATAAGGAACTGGGGCCTGAAATGAAATCAACCGGAGAAGCTATTCGTTTTATTAAAGACCTGCGTGATCCTTATTTCAGACAATTATATAAAGACAGGAGTATGTATTTGAGCAAATAGCGCTCACCGTTGATCGTTGGCCGAACAATTAAATGAATTTGTCGTCAATTACCGGTTGTTCAATTTCTATCAGCCAACGACCATCGTTTTAGACTTCCACGAGTCCATTTCTGATCGCGTACATGACAAGACCGATTCTTGATTTGACTTTGAGCTTTTCAAAAAGATGATTTCGGTATTCATCTACTGTACGCGGACTAACATACATCTGGGCAGCAATATCCTTATACGTTATTTCAGAACAGATAAGTTTAAGAAAATCTTTTTCTTTTTCAGTAAGGGAGACGGGCTCCTCTTGCCTGTCAACATCTTTATGTAATCCGCTGATGATTTTCCCGGAAATATATTCAGAGAGATAGAAATTTTTTTTAACTACAGAATCCAATGCATTTCTCAGTTCTTCCGGGTCTATATTTTTGAGAATATATCCTTTGGCTCCCAGACGCAGCATTTTAATAATTGTTTTCTCATCGCTAAACATAGATAGCGCCAGAACTTTAATCTGTGGGTGATTACGATAAAGCCAACGCGCTGTTTCATAACCATCCATTTCGGGCATACTAACATCCAGCAAGATCACATCAGGAATAATATGCTGAGAAATTTTATTTTTAATTTCTTTCCCATTATCTGCTTCAAATAAAACCGCGTAATTATCAAAAGAAGTAACCAGCTTGGCGAGCGCTTTACGCAAAAGCGTATGATCATCGGCTATAGCCACCTGTATTTTTTTGCTGATGGTTCCCATACGAAAGGCAACTTAATCAATTCAAAGGTAATTCAACGGATATTTTTGTTCCTTTTTGGGGCTGACTATGGATGGATATTTCAGCACCTATCAGGCGCGCGCGATTCATCATATTTCTCAATCCCAATCCGCTGGAAGATGTGGTTTCCTTTTGTTTTTGTTCCATACTGAAGCCAACACCATCGTCCTCAACATTGAGCATAAATCTATAATCAGAAGAATAATTAATTGAAACATTTACCTGGGCGGCTTTAGAATGCTTCAGAATATTATTCATCATTTCCTGGTACATTCTGAAAAGAAATATGGCTTTTTGTTCTGCAAAATGGTATTCACTTCCTGAAGCTGAAAAATTAACTTTGAGTAAACCTGTCCTACGCACGGCTTCAACATCAAAACGGATGGCTTCAGTAAGACCAATATCTGTAATCCGGTCGGTATGAAGGCTCTTTGTCAGATCCGACATGTCGTAAATGACCTTATTCAACATTTCTCTTGAATTCTGTACTCCTTCAAAAGCAGGATGATCTTTTTCAATCGGAGCACTTGACATCCATAATTTGATTACTGATAATACCTGACCAATATTATCATGAAGTTCCTGGGCAATCGTTTTTAGAGTGGATTCCTGTATTTCCAGTTGCGAGCGCAATAGTTCCTGTTCATACTGCTCTTTGAGAGTGATCAGTTCTCGTTCCTGTTTTTGTTTTTTTCTCTGGTACAAAAAGAAGATAATAAAAACAAAACCCACCAGCAAAAGAGCCAATAGAATTCCTATCAGGATTGCAACATAGATTTGTTGATTTTGATCCGGCATAGGAATGCAATAGTAAATAGCAAATATGTAAAAATATTAATTATAAATCGTATCATCTCAAGATTTTTGATAATAAACAAAGGCGGATTATGAAAGAAAATTATGAAACTGAAAATGGGGAACAGACAGCAATAATTAAAGAGGATCCCGGTACAGATCCAAAAAGAGGGCTCTCTTGACAATTTATTGGAATTGGAAAACTGAAACAATTCATAAAAATAAAAAATACACATGATGGCAACCAATAAGCAACCCACTGCATAAGACATAGAATCGAAACCCTGCGC
>DATJXY010000028.1:0-58245 GCA_035499855.1 Puia sp.
TTTAGTCTTACTCTTAGCCATTTGTGTTTTATTTTTATCTCCAATGAGATAGTTGACCCCTGTCCCTTATCCTTTGTTGATGCCTTATAGATGGCAAGAATCAAGGATGAGGGACAAGTTTTTTAAAATGGAGATTTAAGATCTGCTTAAATTCTAGTAGAAGCATAGCATTAGCAAAAAAGTGTATTGCATGCTTACAATACACTTCTGATCAAACACGAAAATCATTTTTTAATATAGGCCGAAGGATGTTTGAACTGATAAAACAACCCAAGTTGGAAAACCCTGTTATAGTACCCTGCATTCATACCGGTATTATTAATATTGTTTAGCCCGAAATTAAACCGCGCATCGAACCCCAGACCACTTGGCATGATATAGCTTGCACCTACATCCCAGGAAAAATCACCGGTAGTATAATCGCCCTTTACGTCTGTTATCGTGCCACCTGATTTTAATTTAGCTCCGGCCAGCAGACCTAACTGGGGACCAGTTTGAAGACGAAGTCCGTCTCCTACCATATACTGAAACAGGACAGGCACATTTATATAATTGAGACGCAGGGCATAATCTGCATCCGCATAAGTAGTCTTTGTTCCCTGAGATGAATAAACCAATTCGGGCTGAATGGCGATATGCTGACTGAGATGGATATGCGCCAATCCACCTGCATACATCGAAGCACGGGCATTATAATCTTCTGTACCCGGACTGCTATGTATATTCGATACATTCAATCCTCCCTTTAAACCGAACTCGGCATATTGTGCATTGACTTTCGAAGCGAAAAAAAATAATCCAATCACTAATCCAATACAGAATGTTTTCATAATTTTTTTTTAGTTCACAATTGATTTCAAGAGCCTTTTATGGAAGGACAAAAAACATACCTTATGCTTCCATGATTTATGAAATCAGTTTAACTTCCTGTGCTTAAATCTTTAAATGCGAGCAAGGAATACAGTTTAGCATAATCATTTTTGCTGAAAAGGAGCGGATGGGTAAAATATTCATCAATCTGATTAACCGGGGGCAGATGAAAACTCAGACTTTTTTTTGGAAAGACAATCTATCCTTGAAATTATCGAATATAACTATTTGATTATCAAGCAATATTTTGAAATCACCCTATTGCTTTCTCCGGTTTTAATGAGTAAATTTAAGTAGGAGGAATTCTATATGAACAATTTAACATTCTGGTCACTGATGGCAGTATTGGCAATTTCTGCTATCATTCTCACGATCTGGGGAATTGAAGAATTAGGACATAGACATCATAACTCCATTAAGCCCGGCAAATAATCCTTCCCCTATGGCGAATCAAAAGATTGCGCCCGGTTAATTTCTTACTCCCCAAATTTTTGGGGAGTTTTTTTTCATCTTTGGAAAAGTTTTAAACTTTCCCAAACATGAAAATATTTAGCCTATTCATTTGTCTTCACCCTGTCGTAAAACTCTTTTTGCAGCTCCAAGGTCTTTGTATCTGCTTTTATATTTTTTAGTGCCTGCACTAATCCGTCAATATAATGTTCGGTGACGAGTTCTCCGAGTTCTTTAGTCGCCTTACCACCTTCGCCTGCATAATGATTGGGAAAATCGGCATACCACCAGATCGGCGTATATACATTGGGGATATTCAGCCTTTTTTGGTCGGCTCCTGATTCATTATTTGCGCTATCCATTTTTACCAGTTCGGGACGAAGATATAAGATCGATGATGTTTCTCTTTCACCGGCATGCTGGTCACCGGCAGGATCCGATTTATGTAATGCTGCCATTTTCTTATTGAAGACGGAATCTGAGCCAGGTTCAAAAAAATAAATAGCATAATTGCGACGCTTATACAACTGCGTTTGCATGAAATAGCGAATCAATTGTGGATTTCCTCCATGGCCGTTAATGATTACAATTCTTCTAAATCCATTTCTTGCAATTTCTGCGCAGGTTGCTTCCAGCAAATCCCAGATCACATTTGGCGGGAGAGAAAATGTACCTGGCTGATGCCTGGCTTCATTGATTTGTCCATAAAAATAATCCGGGAAAACAACAGCATATTCTCTTTTTGTAGCTCTTGCAGCCCATTCACGGACCTGGATAAGATCTGAACCGATCGGAACATGCGGTCCGTGTTTTTCCAGAATGCCAATTGGAAGTATGCAGGTTTCATTGGATTTCTTCAGTGCATTCGGCCAGTCGCTGGCAGTTAGTTCATCCCAACGGCTGGGAAGATTTTGTGCGTTGACAGAATTCGTAAAAAGAAAAAAGAACATCGATAACTGCGCGCACAGTCTGATTATTTTATTCATGTCGCAAGTGATTTAAATGATTACAAAATTTTTGTTGTGGGATATTATTTTTAAAAAAATTTACCGGCCATATTATTGATCGATCATTTGAATGATATTGAGGCTCTGCTTCATCACGATATGTTATCGTTCCAAAATATCTCTGATATCATCACTGGTACAGCAATAGTTTTGGAATTTGCCCGGGAAATCAAAGATAATCCTAAGCGATTGATCCCGGGCCGGGAATGATTGAGGAATAAATTTATTATTTTCACGATAAGAAACCCATCCATGCAAAAAAAACTTCCTCAAAAAGGCAAAACAAAAACGAAACCAGCAAAGATTCCTGATTCTGAAAAAGCGGGTCTGCCGGTCATTTCTTTTTCTTGCCAGGATGACTGGAGAAAATGGCTTGAGAAAAATTATAATTCTTCAATTGGGATATGGCTTTGCATTTTTAAAAAGAATTCCGGTCAGGATTCCATTAACTACGATGAGGCGCTTGAGGAAGCATTGTGTTATGGCTGGATCGATGGACAGAAAAAATCGAATGATGAAGGTTCCTGGCATCAGAAATTTACACCACGTCGCGGAAAAAGTATCTGGTCAAAAAGGAATACTGATCATGTGCAGCGCCTGATCAAAATGGGTAAAATGAAACCTGCGGGATTGAAAGAAGTTGAAAAAGCAAAAACCGATGGGAGATGGGAAAAAGCATATGATTCTCCTGGAGGAACGGTTGTGCCAGATGATTTTCTTCAAAGACTCTCTAAAAATAAGAAGGCAAAAGCTTTTTTTGATTCACTGAACAGGGCAAATGTCTATGCCATCACCTGGCGACTGCAAACAGCTAAAAAACCTGAAACAAGGGAAAAAAGGATGAAAATAATCCTGGAAATGCTCTCTAAAGGAGAGAAGTTCCATTAAGCCCGGGGTTTTCTAATACATCCTTCATCAACTTTTTCTGATCCGGATTTGTTATTATTTTATCCGGTGTATTTAAAATATTTTAAAAACGAAGCAGCATTTGTTATTAATCCATCTGAATAAAATTTGAGTATGCTTTAGATTTTACTTGTTATATTAGTATGTTAAAGCCAACCCATGGGAGTATCATCTTTAATCGTACTGACTATTGCCGCAATTATTTTTTCAGCCGGAGCAATCCTCGTTTCCAGACTTCTTGTAAAACCTACGAGTAATCCGCAAAAAGGTCAGGCTTATGAATGCGGAATTCCTTCAAAAGATTCTCCCTGGAAACAATTTAATGTCGGATATTATTTGTTTGCACTCCTCTTTCTCATCTTCGATGTGGAACTGATCTTTTTATATCCCTGGGCAGTAGTTGTCAAACATGTCGGATGGATGGCATTGGTAGAAATTGTGATTTTCTTTTTCATATTATTCATGGGCTTTTTATATGCTCATAAAAAGGGTGCTTTGAAATGGATGTAAAGCAAAATACTGATCAGTCAAAATCTTTTCCGGGTCAGGTCCATCACACACCTGGAGGAGGAATATTGACCAGCAAACTTGATGATGTGATCAATTGGGCAAGGAGCAATTCTTTGTGGCCCCTGGTTTTCGGAACCAGCTGCTGTGCAATTGAAATGATGTCGACTGCAGCTCCAAAATACGACTGGTCAAGATTTGGATTCGAAGTAGCAAGGGCAACACCAAGACAGGCGGATGTAATTATTATTGCGGGTACAATCGTCAATAAGATGGCGCCAGTATTAAAACGATTATATGATCAGATGGCAGACCCGAAATATGTTATTGCCATGGGGGCCTGTGCAACAAGCGGCGGCCCCTTTTTCTATAACACTTATTCTGTAGTGAAGGGAGCGGATCATGTGATTCCGGTGGATGTATATGTAGCAGGCTGTCCACCCAGACCCGAAGCTTTATTGCATGCATTGATCACACTGCAGGAAAAAATTAAACATGGGGGCAAAAGAGAGAGGATTGATATCGACGGAACTAAAATTTGAAATCTGAAATTTCAACCTCCGGGGTTTTGCAAAACCCCGGAGGTTGAGCAAGAATATGACAAAAGAAGAGTTAAAATCTGCACTGATTGCCGTGGAGCCATCTCTGGTTTTTGAAGAAGGAGGTGAATGGCTCAATGTAAATGTTGAACCAGGTAAATGGCTTTTGTTTGCCGGGCAAATCCGTAATGCAGATCAACTTTTTTTCGATTACCTTTTTTGCGTGACCTGCGTGGATTGGAAGACACATCTTACCATGGTTTATCATCTGTCCTCAACGAAATTCCGGCACAACATAGTAGTCAAATCAAAACTGGACAGGGCCCAACCCGAAATTGAGACAGTTTGTTTTATCTGGAAGACTGCTGAATTTCATGAGCGGGAGGCTGCAGAATTATTTGGAGTGAATTTTTTGCATCACCCGGATTTGCGAAAACTGATTTTACCGGATGACTGGACAGGTTTTCCTTTGAGAAAAGATTATGAAGATCCGGTGAATATGATTAAGCTGTAAAATCAATATGGCTTGATGGTTGGATTGTTTGATTGTTAAAATATGATTGAAGAAATAGCTACTACAGAACAAGGTGATCTGGTGATCAATGTAGGACCACAACATCCTTCCACACATGGAGTGTTGCATCTGGTAATTACATTGAACGGAGAAACCATAAAAAAAGTGGAACCTCATCTTGGCTATATCCATCGCTCCATTGAAAAAATGTGCGAAAGTCTTTCTTATCGCCAGTTTATTTATACGACCAGTCGAATGGACTATCTCTCTTCTCACATCAATAATCATGGTTGTGCATTATGTGTCGAAAAAGGATTGCAAATAGAAATTCCTTCCCGTGCACAGGTGATCCGTGTTTTGATGGATGAACTGACCCGCATCGCTTCGCATGTATTATGGTGGGGTGCATTGGCGATGGATGTCGGCGCCCTCACTCCTTTTTTTCATGCTTTCCGGGAACGCGAAGCCATCAATGATATCATGGAAGAAACCTGTGGAGCAAGGCTGACGATGAATTATATGGTTCCCGGAGGTGTCATGTTTGATCTGCATAAAAATTTTCAAAAAAGAGTGCATGATTTTATCCATCTCTTTAAATCCAAGATCGACGAATACGATGAGCTCGTGACAAATAATATCATATTCCAGGCGCGTATGAAAGGAGTGGGGATGCTTTCTTACGAAGATGCGATTTCATATGGATGCAGTGGCCCCACTGCACGTGGAAGTGGCGTTCGTTGCGATATCAGAAAATTATATCCATACGAGATATACGATAAACTTAATTTCGAAGAGATCATTGAAACTGGTTGCGATTCCTATGCGAGATACCTGGTGCGGATGAAAGAAATGCGGCAATCATTGTCGATCGTTGAGCAGCTGATTGATAATATTCCCGAAGGCGAATTCCAGGCAAAGACAAAAGCAGTTTTGAAATTGCCAAAGGGAGAATTTTATTCGAGGATTGAAACGGCGCGCGGAGAGTTCGGTGTATATATCGTAAGCGAAGGAGGAATGACACCTTATCGTATCAAGTTCCGTTCACCTGGATTTTCTAATTTAAGTGCATTGGATCATATGGCCAGAGGACAAAAGATCGGAGACCTTGTCGCAATGATGGGTTCGTTAGACCTGGTGATACCGGACATCGACAGGTAAAAATTTTAAATTATAAATCAAAAAACATAAAATTGAGTTCGGTCAATTTTATGTTTAATATAAAATATTTAATATTCCACATGTGGAGCTTATCCGGCATAACAGATAATATTGAAAAATTATTGAACCAGGTTTTTAATCCGACCTGGGCAATGATCGTCGAAATGATTATTGTTGGAATCGGTGTCATCAGTTTATTTGCGATCCTTGGTTTGATATTGGTGATCATGGAAAGAAAAGTTTCAGCCTACATGCAGGTGAGACTGGGACCGAATCGTGTAGGGCCAAAAGGAATGTTGCAATCTCTTGCTGATACGATAAAACTTTTGCAGAAAGAAGGATTGACTCCCGATGGAGCCGATAAATTTCTATTCAATCTTGCTCCATTTATTGTTATGATTTCAGCTATGCTTCTCATGGCTCCGATTGCATTCGCAAAAGATTTTCAGATATGGGATATCAATATCGGAGTTTTATATGTTTCAGCCATCTCTTCTATTTCCGTGATTGGTGTTTTAATGGCCGGATGGTCGAGCAATAATAAATATTCTTTATTAGGTGCAATGCGCAGTGGTGCACAGATCGTCAGTTATGAATTGTCGGCAGGACTTTCTATTTTATCAATCGTAATCCTGACCGGAAGTCTGCGGCTTTCGGATATTGTTCATTCACAGGAAAATGGTTGGTGGTTATTCAAGGGACATATCCCTGTAATCATTTCATTTATTATTTTCCTGGTTGCGGTGACCGCTGAAACCAATCGTGCTCCATTCGATCTTGCAGAAGCCGAATCAGAATTAACTGCGGGATTTCATACCGAATATTCGGGAATGAAATTCGCATTGTTTTTTTTAGCCGAATATGCGAATGTTTTTATTGTCTGTGCGATCGGCTCGACTTTGTTTTTGGGAGGATGGATGCCCTTTCATATCGGATCGTGGAAATCATTTAATCATGTGATGGATTATATTCCATCCAGCATATGGTTTTTTGGGAAAACATTTTTTTTAATATTTGTGATTATGTGGTTCAGGTGGACATTTCCACGTTTGCGGATCGACCAGTTATTGAACCTGGAATGGAAATATTTGCTGCCGATCAGCATGATTAATATTTTATTGGTAACATTGATGGCGATAATGCATTGGCATTTTTAAAAAATTAAGTACAAGGATGAGTTTGAAGGATTATATAAAAAATGTTTTTGGCGCAGTCAGATCACTTTTTGTTGGTCTGAAAAGGACGGGATATTATTTTACGCATCACAAGGAAATTATCACACAGCAATATCCTGATAATCGCGATACTTTGATATTGCCGGAAAGATTCAGGGGTGAAGTAGTCATGCCTCACGATGAAAATAACGAGCATCGTTGCACGGGTTGCACTGCCTGTGAAATTGCATGCCCCAATGGAACGATCAAAGTGATTACGAAGTTTGATATTACACCGGATGGAAAGAAGAAAAAAGCGATTGATAAACTGGTCTATCATTTAGAATTATGTACGATGTGTAATTTATGCATCGAAGCCTGTCCTTCTGATGCGATTAAAATGGCACAACAGTTTGAACACAGCGTGTATGACAGAAGCCAGTTGACCAAAGTGCTGAACAAACCAGGATCAAAAATTATGGATGGCGTAGAATAATGAGCGGATCAACAATCATATTTTATTTATTGGCTGCGCTTACTCTTGGAAGCGGGCTCATGGCTGTGACGACGAGAAAAATATTCCGGGCTGCAATTTATCTGCTATTTTCTTTGATTGGCATTGCGGGCATCTATTTCTGGCTGCAATATGAATTCATTGCTGCGGTGCAGATTGTCGTATATGTCGGCGGGATTGTGGTCCTGATTATTTTTTCTATTTTTCTGACACAACAATCCGGTGAAGAATTACCCCGGCAAAAAACAGGTCGAATCATATTCTCAGCCTTAGCGGCTTTTTGCGGATTCCTGTTGGTCATTTTACAGATTTACCAGCATGTGTTTTTGAAAACGGACCAAAACCCGGTGGAGGTGAATGTGAGCAATATCGGAATCCAGATGCTGGGGGTTTCAAATTACGGTTATGCGCTACCGTTTGAAGTTGTCAGCATATTATTGCTGGCTGCGATGATTGCCTGTATTGTGATTGCAATGAGAACCAGGCCCGAAATAAAAGAAACCACAGTATGAGCTTACTATTTTTTATTTAATATTTTATATTTTTCATGCAACCAGGCTTAAATCAGTTATTATTTATCAGTACGGCTCTGTTTTTTATAGGTGTTTATGGTTTTTTTACGAGGAGAAACCTGGTTACCATTTTAATGAGCGTTGAGTTGATCCTGAACAGCGTAAACCTGAATTTTATTGCATTCAATAAATATCTCTGGCCGCACAGGCTGGACGGTGTTTTTTTTACCGTCTTTATCATTGCGATTGCGGCTGCAGAAGCAGCGGTTGCCATTGCAATTATTATCAATTTGTACAGGAGCCATCAATCGATTGATGTGGAGAAGGCCGAAGAATTGAAGTATTAACCGTTTGTAGTTTCGGGTTTTGAGTTTGAAGTCTATTTTATGATCTGTTGATGCATTCAGCAATGTAAACTCTAAACCGGAACTTAAACTCAAAACTGAAAACTGATTACATGCCGAACGCGATATACATAATACTGATTCCCTTTTTGCCATTACTTGGTTTTGTATTGCTCGGACTTTTTGGGAAAAAATTTTTCAGGCAATATTCCGGGCTTGTCAGCACTCTGTTTTTACTCGCATCCACATTACTTTCATTTTATATTGCCTGGGGCTATTTTTTTAATTATGGGAAACTAAATGGCATTTACCAGAAACTGATTCCTGTTCATAATACCTGGCTTTCTTTTTCACAAAACTTGTCGATCGATATGGGAATCCTGCTCGATCCTATTGCAGTGATGATGATTGTAGTGGTTAGTTTTATTTCCCTGATGGTTCATATTTATAGTTTGTCATACATGAAAGGAGAAGAGAGGTTTCCCACTTATTTTTCTTTTCTTTCACTCTTTACTTTCTCCATGCTGGGCCTGGTCCTGTCTTCCAATATTTTTCAAATTTATATTTTCTGGGAGTTGGTTGGGGTTTCTTCTTTTCTGCTGATTGGTTATTATTATGACAGGCCAAGCGCGGTGGCTGCATCTAAAAAAGCATTTATTGTAACCCGGTTTGCAGATCTGGGTTTTTTAATTGGAATTCTCATATTATCATTCAATGCAAATACACTTGATTTCAATACGCTTATTCAGCGGCTAACTTCCCCGACATCTGTTGAATTAAGAAACAGTCTGACTTCTTCTTTCCTTGGAATCTCGGCCATCAGCTGGGGAGCCATCCTTGTTTTTATCGGAGGAGCCGGCAAGAGTGCAATGTTCCCATTGCATATCTGGCTGCCTGATGCGATGGAAGGCCCTACTCCGGTATCAGCATTGATTCATGCTGCGACAATGGTAGTCGCAGGAGTTTACCTTGTTGCAAGATTATTCCCGGTTTTTGCAATCAGTGCACCTGTTGCATTAAACCTCGTTGCCAATATTGGAGCAATTTCCTCGCTGCTGGCAGCAATTATTGCTTGTACTCAGACGGATATTAAGAGAGTGCTTGCTTTCTCAACCATGTCGCAGATCGGGTATATGATGTTTGCATTGGGAGTAGCGGGTTATACGGGTGAAGACAGGCTGGGCTACACAGCCTCTATGTTTCATTTATTTACACATGCCATGTTTAAGGCCTTATTATTTCTTTGTGCAGGGTCTGTTATCCATTATATTCATAGCAACGAAATGGGAGATATGGGCGGATTAAGACGGAAACTACCGGTTACGCATATCTGTTTTTTGGTTGCCTGTCTCGCTATTGCCGGTATTCCGCCTTTTTCAGGTTTTTTTAGCAAGGAAGAAATTTTATTTGCAGCCTGGCAGCGTGACAAAACAATTTACTGGATCGGGTTGATCACTTCCGGCATTACTGCATTTTATATGTTCCGTTTATATTTTAATATTTTCTGGAATAAAACACAGAATAAACATCAGGATGATCATGGACATTCAACCCATGGGGAAGGAGACTTATTGTTAACAGTTCCCTTGATCGTATTGGCAGTTGGATCTGTATTGGGTGGATTCATTCATTTTGGAAATTTCATAACTGCAGATGGCACGCCTATTGAAACCTCCATTCATTTTGCTTTTTCCGTCGCACCGGTGGGATTGGGTATCACAGGAATTCTGATGGCGATGTGGCTGTATAAAAATCAAAACGAAAGACCGGATAAGATCGCGACTTCATTAAGTGGATTATATCAATCGGCATATAATAAATTTTATATTGATGAACTCTATTTGTTCGTCACAAAAAAAATAATATTCAACCTGGTAGGCCGGCCAGCAGCATGGTTTGATAAAAACGTGATCGATGGACTCGTGAATGCCACGGGCAATACAACACAGATTATTTCTGAAAAAATAAAACGAATTCAATCCGGTAAAGTACAGCAATATGCCATTTATTTTCTCGTAGGTGCTGCGGGACTGGCGTTGCTGTTTATTTATTGGAAATGATGAGGGTGAATAGTGAACTGAAACTTAAAACCAATATTGAATTGCTCTGGCAATTCACCATTCACGATTGGCGACCGACAACTAAAATGAATCAAGAACCAGAATGAACTTAACAGCATTACTGCTTGTTCCATTATTGACTGCTCTGACCGTGCTGCTCTCGCGAAATTCGCGGCAGGTAAAATGGATTGCATTGACAGGGTCTGCCATTCAATTTATTCTGAGTGTTTTTTTGTTGCTGGCATTTTGTATGGAAAGAGCTGCAGGTAATACTGAGCAAATGTTATTTGTGCAGCAATATCATTGGCTGCCTGCCTGGAATATCGACTATTATTTCGGAGTAGATGGGATATCAGTCGCAATGGTTTTACTGACTGCATTTATTGTCATCGCCGGAGTACTGGTTTCCTGGAATGTGGATCGCATGACCAAAGAATTCTATTTCCTTTTGATTTTGCTGGGCCTGAGTGCTTATGGTTTTTTTATTTCCCTCGACCTTTTCATTATTTTCTTTTTCCTGGAAATTGCGGTCATCCCAAAATATTTACTGATCGGAATCTGGGGCAGCGGAAAAAAAGAATACAGCGCGAATAAACTTGCATTGATGCTGATGGGAGGCTCGGCCCTGGTCCTGGTCGGTTTGCTGGGGATTTATTTTGCTGCAGGCCCGGAAAGAAGTTTTGATTTATTAAAAATCGCCGGATTGAATATTCCTTCAAGAGTGCAAATGATTTTTTTCCCCTTCCTGTTTGTTGGATTCGGCGTATTCACAGCAATTTTTCCTTTTCACACATGGGTACCCGACGGACATTCATCTGCACCAACAGCGGGTTCCATGTTTTTGGCCGGTATCTCGATGAAACTGGGAAGTTATGGATGTCTTCGTGTTGCAGTATATCTGATGCCTGATGCTGCCAGAGAATATGCCCCGGTGATCATTGTGCTCTCTTCCATTGCTATTTTATACGGCGCATTCGCGACCATGATGCAGAAGGATCTGAAATATATCAATGCATATTCTTCGGTTAGCCATTGCGGTTTTATTTTACTGGGTATTGGTATGCTTACCAAAACAGCGATTACGGGAGCTGTGATGCAAATGGTTTCACACGGGTTGATGACAGCTCTTTTCTTCGCTGTGATCGGGATGATTTATGAACGCACACATACAAGAATGGTGAATGAAATGGGCGGACTCATGAAACCGATGCCATTTATAGGCACCATATTTTTTATAGTGGGACTTTGTTCGCTGGGGCTACCCGGCTTCAGCGGTTTTGTTGCCGAGATGACAATATTCATAGGATCATGGCAAAATACAGGAGCATTCTATCGCATTGCAACCGTAGCTGCATGTATGTCTATAGTAGTGACGGCTGTTTATATCCTGAGAGCAATCGGGCAAATTATGATGGGACCGATCAAAAACGAAAATTATTTGCATTTAAAAGATGCACAATGGAATGAAAAATTAGCCGCAATTATTTTGGTGATTGGAATTCTGATCATCGGGCTATTACCGTCTTCGCTGAACAATTTGATCAGCCCGGCGGCAGAATTGATTATGAAAAAGATAACGGGGAACTAAATATTTGAATAGCTTGATGGTTGAATTGTTTGATTGATAATATGGCTTTACAATTCTTGCATCATTAAATATCGCCTTGGCATGAATGATTTTCTGATATTAATGAGATCTGAACTGGCAGTAACGATTATCATTTTCTTTCTCCTGTTTATTAAAGTTGGAAGAGGAATGAGAAATGAGTCCTTGTTGCCATTGATTCAGGTATTATTGCTGCTGAACTGTGCAAGTGGTTTTCTGTTTGCAAAAGAAGGAACCCTGTTCGATGGTATGTTTCATACCTCTCCACTGATTGCTTTCCAGAAAAGTATTCTTAGTCTGGCTGTTTATCTCATTTCATTATTATGTTCCGATTGGCTGAAAAAAAATCAGCACCTGCCTGAATTTTTTATGTTAATGCTTTCGGCATTGTTAGGAATGTTTTTTATGATTTCCAGCGGTAATCTGTTGATGTTTTATCTGTCATTGGAATTATCCACGATACCTGTTGCCGCGCTTGCCAATTTCGATCTCGAAAAAAAGATATCTTCTGAAGCAGCAATGAAGATGATCTTATCCTCGGCTTTTTCTTCTGGTATTTTATTATTTGGAATTTCTCTTGTATATGGTGCCAGCGGGACGATTGATTTTGGAACTCTGTCTTCGCATATCAATTCCAATCCGCTCATGGTATTGGCATTTGTTTTTCTTTTTTCAGGATTTGCATTCAAGTTATCTATGGTTCCATTTCATTTGTGGACAGCTGATGTATATGAAGGCTCGCCGATTGCAGTTACATCATTCTTGTCGGTAGTATCCAAGGGCGCTTTTGCTTTTATTTTTATCAGTACATTGTATAAAGTATTTCAGCCTTTACATGAGATATGGTATCAGTTGCTTTTGATTCTTTCAATTGCTACAATGATTACGGGAAATCTTTTCGCGATCAGGCAGCAGAATATGAAAAGATTCCTTGCATTTTCATCGATATCCCAGGTTGGGTTTATATTGGTGGGCGTCAGTGGGGGTGGAGTGGCAGGAGTATCATCGGTTGTGTATTTTATTTTGATCTATATATTTTCAAATCTTGCAGCTTTCGGAGTTGTTGCAGTCATATCTGAAAAAGCCGGAAAAGAAAATATTGACGATTACAAAGGCTTGTATTCATCCAATCCATTTTTGAGCTGGATATTTGCATTGGCGCTTTTCTCCCTGGCTGGTATTCCTCCCACTGCAGGTTTTTTTGGCAAATTATTTTTATTGTCGGCGGGTGCTGCAAAAGGGAATTACTGGTTCATCGCGATAGCAGCATTCAATATGATTATTTCCCTGTATTATTATTTAAGAGTGATTAGGTCGGTATTTATGGATAAGAGTGAAAGACCCATCGCACATATTAAAAATCATCCATCAGTTAATTTTGCATTGGTGATTTGTGCTGCAGCGATCGTATTGATTGGGTTGCTGAGCTGGATATATGAGTATATTCAATCTTTGATAGTTAGTTGATTTAAAGAAATAGTTGGTCAATGATCGATGGCCTTTTGCTGATCGATACATTTAATTAATGAAGGTCGGTCAACGGCGATCCGTCATCTCAATAAAATAAATTTTAAGTTTAAGAAATTCATGGCTATCAATCAAAATCATTTATTCGAAGAATTGAATGGAGTCAAATGTGCCATCGTGGAAAAAAATGTGGATCCAAAACGGGTTGAATTTTTAAAAAACCTTTTGGAGCAAAATCATTTTACTGTAGTCGTTATCCCATCCCCTCCGCCCAAAACGGGAACCGCATCCCCCGCACAAGCGCCTGCAGAGGGAGCAGCGCCTCTACCAGTTCCGACTCCAATTCCACCGCCTCCTGAAACATTTACCGTGGGAGTAACAGATATTACTTTCAATCCCATCAATGCAATTTTCGGGCGACTGTTGCATACGAAGGATGGGCATGTTGTAACACTTGCCTACTGGCATCAGAAGGAATCAATATCTCATGATGAAATTCCTTATTTTGAAAATAAATGAGATATCACAGAGATGGGTATACGCAAAATGCGACTATCAAAAAAAATTCAGCTAATTCATTTTTTTTCCACTTCAAATGCGAGCAACACATTTCCGGGCATTTCTCCGAACATTCCATAGCCGGAATTTACAAACAACATTCCGTCGGCTATTACGGGTGCTGGTCCGTCCAGTGCTCCTCCTTTTCCCTTCATTCCATATGAGGTTTCAAATTCCTTTGCGGTATTAAAATCCCATAATATTTTTCCATCTTTCGCCGAATATGCGCGTATATGTCCGTCCAAAGCACCGGCGAATACCAGTCCCGGGATAACTAAAGGGGCAGCTGAATTTGCTAACAGGCAGCCCTGACCGCAATCCGGGGTGGGAGTTTTCCAAATAACCCTGCCTGTATTGAGATCGAGTGCATATAAACCAGGTGTGGGTTTTGTGGTATCTTTTTTGTCAACGGCGATACTGTTATCCGCATTCGCGGCATAAACATATTTCCCATCCGTGGCCATTCCCCAATGAACACCTCCCAACATGCCACCCTTTCCAATTTTTGTTTTCCAGATTAATTTTCCCTGTGGTGTTAGCGCATATACAACACCGGATTTCTGTCCTGCTACCAGGATATCTTTTCCATCATTTCTTTTTACGATGATCGGAGCCATACCAAAATCAAGATCAGGACCGGGTTTTGCAGGGCAATTATTAAATACCGGACATGCCAGATTATAAGTATCTCCATTTGTTCCCTGGAAATTCCAGACGAGCTTTCCGGTTTTTATATCAATTGCCTGGACAGCGTCACTGGTATTTGTGGAAGGATCAGAATAATTTTCACCTGTTCCAATATACAATAAACCTCTTTTCACATCAACGGTCGGGCTGCACCAGACAGGAGCTCCTGCAGGTCCATAAAACGGTTTCCCGTTTTTCTTTTTCCCCGTTTCTTTTGCTTTCGGAAGAACACGGTATCGCCAGATTTCATTTCCTGTCTTTGCATCCAGGGCCACTACACCACCGGAAGAAGTACAACAATTGAAATTTCCGTCAGCTGCATTGGCAACTTCTATTGATGAAATTGGAACAAAAACTTTTTCGTCATATACCTGCACCGATCCCGTAACTGTTGATTGCGGATCGAATCCCGCTCTCTTATTCCAAATCATTTTGCCGGTTCGTACATTTACTGCAAATACATTGGTGCTGAAATCAGCAAAAAATGCGGTGATGGCATTTCCTCTCTGAACAACTGATATCGCACCACGGAGACCGGCATTCGCTGTAAAAATCCATCCGATTTTTCCTGTTTTCCTGTTCAGTGCAAATACTTCTCCATATTGACCGCCGACAATCAGCCAATTGCCTATTACAGCAGGTTTGCTTCTGACTATAGTTGCATCAGGAAAAACAAAAGTCCATTTCAATTTCAGTGAAGCAACATTATTGGCAGATATTCCTGCCTGCGCTGCTGTTCTGAATCCTGTTCCTTCTTTATTATTTCCCCAACCGGAATGGTCAAACGAAAAGGGAGTACTATTGGGAATAGAAAAATTAGTGTATGCTTCTTTATTGAAATCCGTAGTTTTCAAAATGCTGTTCGTTACCCATTGTGCTACTGCTTTGCGTTCCGTTTCCGATAGTATCGATCCCTGCTGACGCATTTTCCCGAAATTCAGGGATGCAAAGACAGCTCTGGGAGTCATGGCAGATAATATGGTCTTGCTGGGAGCCAGTGAGCTTGCGGAATCATTATGACAAATCTGGCAATAGCTGTTAAAAATTCTCTTACCCACTTTATTGAGGGTATCCTGGAATTTGTTTGTTGCTTTGAAGGGTAGTTCGGTTTTGTTTAGATCAGTATTTCTAACGAAAGAAAAAATGATGATGAGAAAAGATATGCCTAAAAACAAATTAACCTTTCGCATACAATTGGTTTTATTAGACTCAGGGTCAATACTTGGAACACGACTGTTTCATCAATTTGGTATTATTCCAGTCGGTGAGCGAAGTTATTTGCTATTATAAAGGAAGCAAAAAAATATTTCCGGCCAGTCTGGCCTTATATATTATTTTTATTATGGTGGGTTTTTAAAGTCTTATTTAATTCGTTCGTACGTGAAATCATAAACAGTGGTCCATGAATTGCCATTGTCTTTGGAGATTTCCTGCAATTGGCGAACCCGGTCGGGACCTAAATTGAAAAAAGAAAATCTTCCTTTTTGTATATAGCCTGACGCATCTTTTTGTTCAAAATCAAACTGCATGATATTATCCTTGTAATGGCCATTGTGAAAAAGATGAACATAATCCCTTCCTCCTTCCGACCCTACCCATAGCTGTTCCCAGGCCGAAGAATTTGGGTCAAAATAATTTATACTTTTTCCATTGTAAGAAAATCTTTCTGAAGTCCAGTTTTCCAAAATAGCGCATTCGCCGGCAATTTTTTCGATGATGCTGTGACCAACGGGAAGATTGGATCCTGTCTGATGAACATCCCAATGGCCAACCCAAAAATCAAAATCCCTGAAATGCGGATCGGCTGAACAGGGATAATTGCGTTTGTAAATTGAATCTCTCAATGACAAAAAGCCTTTGGTTTGTCTCAGTGATTTAAATTCAGGAAGATTGTCCAATTCATCGCTGTTGCTATATCCATAAGAATAGGCGGAGTCGAGCAAAAGAACTGCAGATACAGATTCATTTTTTTTTGCATGGACTTTTGCCATTCGCGAATAGATATTTGCTTTCAAAAGATTGTTTTTAGTAAATTTTAAAGATGTCTGAAAATTTTTCATCGCTTCATCCAGCATCCCGAGTTGATAGTTGCAATTGCCAAGCCTGTTCCAGGCAGCGCTATTGGTGGAAGTATCTGACAATAAAATTTTATAGGCAGTTCTTGCTTCAGCCCATTTTGATTCATTGTAGAGGGAGTCTGCTTCTGCAAACGTGTATTGGTGAATTGCATACCCGGCTGCTTTCTGTGCTTTAAAAGAAAAGCTGAAAAATATGATCAGAGAAATGAATAAAAAACCTGAGCCCATATGAATAAATTTTATTTTCTGACTATTATGAAAGTAAAAAAATCAGTCAGTAAACTCATTGTCTGAAATTGACATTTTGATTAGACGGTTTGAATTTGATTTTCCGGATATTTTGCTGAGACTTGCCCGGGAGGTAATTGTGGATTTTTCCGGAACTGTTGTTTTCTAAGTATAAAACATTATTGTTAACCCCGGCTGAACGGAAAATCCTTAACTTGAGATCGGCAATTCAAACCTCAGCCCGGAACAGCATTTCAACATCATGGTCAACACAAATGATCTGCATATCGAAGATGAAGTAAAATCATTTTTTGATATCACGCACAATGTTCACTCTGCAGAAGAAATAAATAATATCCTTTCCAAAACGCTGGAAAGCAAAGAAGAGATACTAGAACGGCAACAGCTATTGAAAGGTCTTATTGCCAACCATCATATCCTTAAGGATTATTCTCATTACCGGTTTGATTTATCCGAAGTATACGATTTCCTGGAGACGATTTTTATAGGTGATTTCAGTCCACGCAAGCTCCGCTTCAGATTAAGATTCTCCGAAAAAGAAAGAGATAAAAGAAAGGGGAAGCTTATTTTAATGACGCGGATTTTTTACGCCATCAATAAGAATTATGTTAGCAGGATCGACACTAGTAATTTCCCTGCTGGTTATGCAAACGAAATTGAGCTAATAAAAAAATTCTTTTCGGAACTTGAACTCGAATATTATGAGAAGGCATTTGAAAAAAAGAAATTCCGCGTAAAACAGATTGTGAGCCTGATGTTGATCATCGCTAAAAAAAAGGCAAGCGGGGAAATGGCTGCCTTCTGGAAACGATGGTTTCTTTTTGAAGCTTATTTATCCATAAGCAATTGTATCGTGGCAAAAAATATGGTCTTTCCCGAATTTGATGACGAACATTTTCAACTCGAACAAATATATCATCCCGCACTGAAAGATCCTGTAAAAAATGATTTTAACGCCAGGAGAACCGTGACATTGCTCACCGGTCCCAACATGTCTGGCAAATCAACATTTCTAAAATCTGTGAGCATCTGCGTTTACCTGAGTCATGCAGGATTAGCCGTTCCCGCATCAAAAGCGGTGATGCCTTTTTTCAATTCCATATCTGTTGCGATTAACCTTACAGATAGTATTGTGAGCGGTTATAGTCATTTCATGACAGAGGTGATGACTGTTAAACATGTGGTTGCTGATGCCTCAAAAGGATATAAATGTTTTGCTGTATTTGATGAACTCTTCCGGGGAACAAATATTGAAGATGCGTTTGAAATCAGCAAGACCACTATCAGGGGGCTTTGCCATTTTACCAATTGTATATTTCTGATCTCCACGCATCTTCATCAGCTAAAGGAAATGGATGAGATCAGAAATTCAACGATCAATGTGTGTTCCATTGAATGTTCATTAAAGGATAATCTTCCTGTATTCACCTACAAATTGAGAGAGGGTTGGAATGACCTGAGACTTGGCAGAATATTATTTGAGAAGGAAGGATTAGATAAAGCATTATCAGGAGTGATCAAATAATTTCTTTTGCTCTGATGCACATATAAGGGCTTGGGAGTTGAACCCGAGACCTCAGGGTTATGAATCCATGCAAAAATAAAAAGGCTCATCTGAGCCTTTGTTGTTTGTAGCGGGATCGGGAGTTGAACCCGAGACCTCAGGGTTATGAATCCTGCGCTCTAACCGCCTGAGCTACCCCGCCAATTCCTGTTTCTTGGGTTGCAAAAGTAGATAAAACAGATTAAAGCTTGAAATGAAATCAAAGCTCCTGATGATAAAAGGAAGCCCTCTGTGGAAACAGAAGGCCTCTAACGATTGCTTGCCATATGAAAAACTTATAGAATCAGTTTATCGTAATTTATATTACAAAAAAATATATAAATCTGTTTTATTGAATACATACACTAAAATACTACAAATTTATATTTATAAACATAAGTTTCAGTCCAATTTCCTACAAATTATAAACATTAATAATTTTTTAATTTGTTTTTTCCAGTTCTGGCAAGGCTTTTTTGGATTTATATTCTTCAAGTGCCTTCTCCAGACAAGCCATTGCCTTATCCAAAGCATCCGTATTCAGCACATAGGCCAGGCGTACCTGGTTCTTTCCCAAATTCTTTGTTCCATAAAATCCACTTGCCGGTGCCAGCATTACAGTTTGGTTTTGATAGGAAAAGGATTCCAATAACCATTGACAGAACCGGTCAGCATCATCAATGGGAAGTTCAGCCACGGCATAAAAAGCTCCTCCCGGATTTGGGCAATACACTCCGGGTATTTCATTGAGACGTTTTACCAGTAAATCCCTTCTCTTTTTATATTCTGCTTTTGTTGTGTCAAAATAATTATCGGGAAGATCCACAGCAGCTTCACCCAGGATTTGGGCAAATGAAGGCGGACTTAGTCTCGCCTGTGCAAATTTCAGCACGGTATCCAATACTGCTTTATTACGTGTAACCAATGCGCCGATCCTACCTCCGCATGCACTATAACGTTTGGAAATTGTGTCCATCAATATCACATTATCGTCGACATCTTTAAGATGCATTGCGCTTGTATGAGTTCCTTCATAACAGAATTCCCTATACGCTTCGTCGGAAAAAAGATAGAGATTATGTTTTTTTACAATCTGCTTCAATGTTTCCATTTCTTCACGGCTGTATAAATAACCGGTAGGGTTATTCGGATTGCAAACCATTATTGCCTTTGTCTTCTTAGTTATTGCTTTTTCAAAATCAGCGATTGAGGGGAGAGCAAAACCATTTTCAATATAAGAAGTGATGGGTTTTACGACCACATCTGCTGCAACAGCAAATCCATTGTAGTTCGCGTAAAAAGGCTCCGGGATAATCACTTCATCACCTGAATCCAGGCAACTCATGAATCCAAATAGTATTGCTTCTGATCCTCCGGTTGTGATGATGATCTGACTATAATCGATATCAATACCTGCTTTTTTGTAATACTTAACGAGTTTTCTTCGATAGCTTTCATTGCCGGCACTATGACTATATTCCAGCACTTTGAAATCAAAATGCCTGACCGCATCTAATATCTGTGCAGGTGTTTCGATATCAGGCTGACCAATATTAAGATGATAGACTGTGATACCTCTTTTCTTTGCTGCTTCTGCAAAAGGCACCAGTTTCCGGATAGGTGATGGCGGCATGATTTTACCGCGGTGGCTGATGGTTAACATGCTGCAAAAGTAAAGAGAAATTGGCAGCGATCTTGAAGATATGATGGAGATTGTCAGATGGTTGGATTGTTTGATGGTTTTTATTCTTCAGGCATTATTAACCATCAAGCAATCCAACCATCAAATCATCTGATAATTTTTACGAACCCGCCTTAGCCGGTTTTCCTGAGGCTTTCTCAGCTTCGTATTTGGTAAATGCGTCTGCTGTGAGCACTTCACCAGTAATTTTTAGTTGCAATGGAATATCAATACCAGCAACTTTTACAGTAATTGTTTTATTGAATGGACCAGGAACTGCTGCATTGAAGCCCGCAGTAATCTTATCTGATTTTCCTTTTGCAATAGGAGCTTCGGGTTTTGTAGGAGTTGTGCATCCGCAGGAAGCAACAGCTGATTCAATCACCACCGGAGCGTCACTGATATTGGTAAAGGCAAAATCATGAACGGCAGGTACGCTTTGTTTGATTTTTCCGAAATCATAAGTTACTTCCTTGAACTTGACGACATCTTCCACTCTTTTTTGTTGTGCAAATAAACTGGTTGAGAGAATTGAAACACTCACGAATAATAATACCCTTTTCATATTTATTGGTTTGTTTGTTTTAAAAATTGAACAGTTGAATTTTCCGGCGCTGAACTTACAGGTGATTTATATACTTCGCCGGTAATGGTCAGTGTTTTTGTTTGTCCGCTATTATAAAAAATTGTTACTGCTTTGGTAAAAGCTCCTTCGGCATGAGCATTATATCCGACTCTAATATTGGCCGTGGCTCCCGGTGCGATTGGTTCTCTGCTCCACTCGGGTGTTGTGCATCCACATGAAGCCTGTACATTATCAAGTCTCAATGCTTCAGTTCCGGTATTTGCTATCTCAAAAGTATAAGTTGCAGGACGCCCCTGTGGTATTTTTCCAAAATTGTGAGAGTTTTCTTTTAAGATCAAAACATCCGGTTTTGCAGGTGTAATATTCGCCGGACCCGCGTTCGCAGACTGTCCTTTCCCTATCATTATCAGCGGGATAATAAAACTTATCAACATTATTGCCTTTTTCATAGTTTGCATTTAAATCTGGCCTAAAATTACATAGTAAACGTCAGCTGTGCCAATTAATTTTGTTTTTTCTCAAGCCCTGGAAAATAGCGGTTAATCCTTGTTTGGCTGCCCTGTCAACCAATGAGCGAATCCCAAGTCATCCAATTTATAACCTATTTTTGCCATATGGAAAATCTAACTGCAAACGAAACACTGGCAATTGAACATTTATCTTTTGAAAAATTCCGCGAGGAAGTTTTAAAAGACTATCGCATTGCCTGTGAAAGCCGTGAAGCAAGCCTTTTGGGAAGAAAGGAAGTGCTGACCGGCAAAGCCAAGTTTGGCATTTTCGGAGACGGTAAGGAAGTGCCACAGGTTGCACTGGCAAAATTTTTCAAACCGGGAGATTTCTATGCAGGATATTACCGCGATCAAACTTTTGCTTTTGCTACGGGGATCGCAAGTATTGAAGAATTCTTTGCACAATTATATGCAGATCCCGATATCAATAATGATCCGCATAGTGCAGGCAGACAAATGAATTCTCATTTTGCTACTCCTTTTATTGATGAACATGGAGATTTTGTGGATTTAGTGAACAAAAAAAATTTTACTGCAGGACTGGCTCCGACCGCATCGCATATGCCCAGGGCTTTAGGACTGGCATATGCATCAAAGGCTTTCAGAGAAGTAAAAGAATACAATCAATTCCGTGAACTGTCCAATAACGGAGCCGAAGTTTGCTTCTGCTCTATCGGGGATGCATCCACGAGCGAAGGACATTTTTGGGAAACGATCAATGCAGCGGGCGTATTACAGGTACCTCTCGCAATTTTTGTATGGGATGACGGCTATGGTATTTCAGTTCCTACGAAATATCAAACCACAAAAGGATCTATTTCGGAAGTAATGAAAGGATTTCAGAAAAAAGATGGAACAAATGGCATCGATATCTATAAAGTGAAGGGTTGGGATTATGCAGGGATGTGTGAATTATTTGAGGCAGCTATTCAGAAAATTCGCATGACACATATACCCGCTCTGTTTCATGTGGAAGAAGTAACGCAACCGCAGGGCCACTCTACTTCGGGTAGCCATGAACGATATAAATCGCCGGAACGTCTTGAATGGGAGAGAAACTGGGACGGCATTAAAAAAATGAAAGAATGGATCATTGAAAATGCATTGGCCAGCGAAGAAGAATTGGATGAAATGGAAATGGAGGCAAAGGAATTTGCGCGTCAGTGCAAGGTGAGGGCCTGGGAAAAATATGAGTCTCCGATCAGGGCCCAGGTAAAAGAAACGACGAATTTGATTCATGATATCATTCCTCATGTACGGGAACATGAGCATGAACTGGAAAAATTATCAGAAGAATTGTCATCAAACCGGGAGCCCAATCGGAGAGATGTTATGCAGGTACTTCACAGGTCCCTGCTTTTTGCAAATGGTCATATTGAGTCCGGGTCTCTCAAAAATTATTATAGAAAGCTGATCGAGGAAAACAAACTGTTATATAATTCTCATTTATTACATGAAGGAGAAAAAAATATTTTGGGGATAACAGAAATAAAGCCCGAATATGATGAGGATGCGCTCATAGTAAACGGTTATGAAATCCTGAATCGTTATTTTGACCAATTGTTTTTTCAAAACCCTAAATTGATCGCTTTTGGTGAAGATGTCGGGCAAATAGGAGATGTGAACCAGGGTTTCGCCGGCTTGCAGGCTAAATACGGGTCGGGAAGAATTTTTGATACTGGCATTCGTGAAATGACAATCATCGGCCAGGGCATTGGACTTGCGATGCGCGGCCTTCGTCCCATTGCAGAAATCCAGTACATCGATTATTTATTATATGCACTTCAGACTCTCAGTGATGATTTAGCAACATTGCAATACAGGACTTCCGGGAAACAAACTGCTCCTTTGATCGTTCGCACCAGGGGTCACCGACTGGAAGGTATCTGGCATAGTGGTTCGCCGATGGGAACAGTGATTCACTCTCTGCGCGGATTGCATGTCTGCGTTCCACGTAACATGGTACAGGCAGTTGGTATGTACAATACTCTTTTAAAGGGGATAGATCCTGCACTGGTTGTCGAATGCCTGAACGGGTATCGGCTGAAGGAAAAGCAGCCCAATAATTTACTCGATTATACAGTACCGTTAGGTATACCTGAAATTGTCAGGGAGGGCGATGATGTTACCATTGTTACTTATGGCTCAACTCTCCGTATTGTGGAAGCAGCTTCAGCAATGCTTGAAGAAAATGGCGTCAGCTGCGAAATTATTGATGTGCAAACACTTCTGCCTTTTGATATTCATCATATCATATTCGATTCACTCAGGAAAACCAACCGGATTGTATTCATCGATGAAGATGTTCCTGGCGGAGCTGCCAGTTATATGTTCAATAAAGTGATGGAAGAGCAGGGTGGTTATCGCTGGTTGGATGTGGCGCCAAGAACAATTACAGCGAAAGCGCATCGTCCCGCATATGCAAGTGATGGCGATTATTTCAGCAAACCAAATGTGGAAGAGATTATTGATGTTATTGAAAAGATGATGAGAGAATAGGCCATGCACGATAGACCCTAGACCATGGTCTATTGCAAATTGTGAAACACCTTCTGCACATCTTCATCCTGTTCTAACTTATCAACGAGCTTCAGCACCTCCTGTGCCTGGCTTTCGGGTAATTCAACTGTTGTTGCGGGGATCCATTCTACTTCTGCGCTGATCGGAGTAATATTTTTTGATTCGAGTGCTTTTTGCATGTTGCCAAAATCACTAAACGCAGTTCGGAGAACTAAAACTGGCTCATTGTTTTCCCCGGTTCCTTCACCCATTTCTTCAAGTCCGTGATCGATCAGTTCCAGCTCAAGTTCATCCTGGTTCAATCCTTCTGGTTTTAATTTGAATACACCCATTTTCTTAAACTGGAAACTTACACTGCCGCTGGTGCCCAGGCTACCATTACCCTTGGTAAACTGTGATCGCACATTGGCAACGGTACGAGTGGGATTGTCTGTTGCTGTTTCAACGAGAAGCGCTATGCCGTGCGGCGCATATCCTTCGTATAAAATTTCTTCATAGTTACTCATCTCTTTTCCCATTGCCCTTTTGATGGCTGCTTCCACGCGATCCTTTGGCATATTCACACTCTTTGCATTCTGAAAACAACGGCGAAGCGCAGGATTGGTATTTGGATCGGGTCCACCGGCCTTCACTGCAATGGCTATTTCTTTTCCGATACGTGTAAATTGTTTTGCCATCCTGTCCCATCTGGCAAACATAGTAGCCTTACGTACTTCAAAAATTCTTCCCATATTATTTTCTTTTTTCCCAACGATGGTCCATCGTCTATTGGCCCTGGTCAATTCCAGGGTTTGCAAAATTAAAAGAACTGGCACTTATAACAAACAAAAAACCGCCCTGGGATTCTGGACGGTTTGTATAATGAATATTTTTTAAACTTCTCTGAGCTTACTGTTCTTTTTGCTATATCCAAAATAAATCATCAATCCAATAATCATCCAGATGAAAGCGCTTAATAAAGTTGTTCCCCATAAGCTAATGATCATAGCTGTGCAAACGATCATTCCTAAAACAGGGACCAATGGCACCAGAGGAGTTTTGAATGGCCGCACTAAGGCAGGATCCTTCTTTCTCAGAATAATGACTCCAAGACAAACAAGAACAAAGGCAAGCAATGTGCCGATGGAAGTTAAGTTTCCTGTGATATCACCAGGTGAAAATGCAGCAAAGAGTCCTACGAATACAAAAAGAATCAAATTGCTTTTATAAGGCGTTCTGAACTTTGGATGTAATTTTGAAAAAACTTTTGGTAACAAACCGTCTGAAGACATGGTATAAAATACGCGGCTTTGTCCAAGCAACATCACTAGAATTACCGAAGAAAATCCTGCAAGGATGGCAATGGTCACCAGTTTGGATAACCATCCAAAACCTGTCATATAAGTTTCAATCGCATAGGCTACGGATGCTTCCTTACCTGCTTTTACAAAATCAGTGTAGGGAGCTACACCTGTCAGCACCCATGAAAAAAGTATATATAAAATGGTGCAGATAACCAATGAACCAAGAATACCAATTGGCATGTCTTTTTTAGGATTCTTTGCTTCCTGGGCTGCTGTAGATACTGCATCAAAACCAATAAAGGCAAAGAAAACAATTGCAGCTCCTTTTAAAACACCTCCCCACCCATGGTTGAAGAAATCAGCATAAGAATATAACGTGCCATCCATTTGCATTGCAGGTTTTGCATCTTCAGGGATCATGTATGGAGTATGATTCGCAGGATTGATAAATTGCCATCCGATGGCGATAAATATTAGTACAATTGATACCTTGATGAATACAATGACGGCATTTACAATGGCAGATTCCTGTGTGCCTTTGATCAATAATAAAGTAAGAAGGATCAAAATGAATAGTGCAGGTGCATTAATGATTCCATGATGCATCACATTATTTGAATCAAGCGCTTTTTGAAGAGGAGAATGACACCATTCATAAGGGATAGCGCCATCGAAAAGCTTATTCAAAAATTCACTCCAGGCAATGGACACCGTTGCTGCACCAAGAGCATATTCAAGAATTAGTGCCCACCCGATAATCCAGGCAATTAGTTCACCCATAGTTGCGTACGCATATGTGTATGCGCTGCCTGCAATGGGAATGATAGAAGCAAATTCTGCATAACATAAACCGGCAAATGCACATCCTATGGCTGCGATGATGAATGAAATCGTAACAGCCGAGCCTGCATGACCACCTGCGGCTGCAGCGGTCCTTACAAATAATCCGGCGCCGATAATTGCACCAATACCCAAAGCAACCAGACTCCAGGAACCCAATGTTCTTTTCAAACCTTTTTCGGAATCGGCTGCCTGCGACAGTAAAATGCTGAGTGATTTTTTACGGAACAAACTCATAAACTTTGTATTGATTTAGGATGAATGCATTTAGCCGCGTAAAATAAAGAAATATTTACTATTCACTTCAATTCTTTTATAATCTGTATATTTTAAGCTTCAAAGTTTTGTGAAGTCAATATTTTTTGATTTTTTGCAGTTCCATTCCTTCTGATATGAAAAAAATTGGCCTGACCGGGTGGATTCTTATAGCCATGGTTGCCGGTACGGCCACGGGAATCATTATTCACGAATCTGTTTCTGCAAATAGGATCGAAAGCTTTTCCTCCAGCATATCCATCATAACAGATATTTTTTTACGACTGATTAAAATGATCATCGCCCCGCTTGTTTTTTCAACACTGGTCGTTGGAATTGCAAAACTTGGAGATATTAAAACAGTGGGAAGAATAGGAGGGAAGACATTGATTTGGTTTCTTGGCGCTTCTCTTTTGTCTTTAACATTTGGATTGATCATTATGAACATTTTCAAATTGGGGCAAAACCTCCATTTGCCAATTCCGGAAGGCAGCACAGGAATTGAACAATCATCACTTTCTTTCCAAACTTTTATCAGTCATGTTTTCCCGAAAAGTGTGATTGAATCAATGGCTAATAATGAAATATTGCAGATTGTTGTTTTTTCCATTTTTTTTGGAATAGCCACGGCAGCGATCGGAGAAAAAGGAAAGATTTTGATCAGGGCACTGGATACGGTGGCCCATGTTATTTTAAAGATGACCGGATATGTGATGAATCTTGCACCCTTTGCATCCTTTGCAGCAATTTCGGCTATTCTTGCCATTAAGGGTCCTGAAATTCTGATCACTTATGGAAAATTCATTATTATATTTTATCTGAGCATTTTAGGTTTATGGATATTGTTGATAACGATCAGCTCATTGTTTGTTGGCAAAAGGGTCATTGAGTTAATGGGAAAAATAAAAGATGCGATCCTGCTTGCGTTCAGCACGGCCAGCTCTGAATCGGCATTCCCGAAATTAATTGTGGAATTAGAAAAATTTGGTTGCCCGAATAAAATTGTAAGTTTTGTTTTGCCTTTGGGATATTCATTCAATCTCGACGGCAGCATGTTGTATATGACTTTTGCATCCTTGTTCGTCGCACAGGCCTATGAAATGCATATGTCGATCGAACAACAAATATCCATGCTGCTGGTTCTGATGCTAACCAGCAAGGGGATTGCTGGCGTGCCAAGAGCTTCACTGGTGGTGATTGCCGGCACATTGTCTATGTTTAATATTCCCCAACATGGCTTATTATTGTTGCTTGGAATTGACCAGATCCTGGATATGGCGCGAAGCGCAACGAATGTTGTGGGTAATAGTCTGGCAACGGCGGTCATTAGTAAGATGGAAAATCTGTTGGTTCCTGCATCCGAAAACATCGGTTAATCGTGTGGGTTATATTTATAGTCTTTGTAATAATTTTTATGCTTGAGTTTTTATCGATTTCACTAAAGGATTTACTGAACCCTGAATTTTACATCAATAACGGCGGTTTATGGGTTTTACTTTTTATAGTATTTGCTGAAACCGGGTTGATGGTAGGTTTTTTTTTACCGGGCGACAGTTTATTATTCGTTGCCGGGATTTATAGTCAGAAATTAGTTGACAAATTAATACCTGGTGGCACCGGCAGTGATATTCTCGATTTATTAATACTCCTGATATTGATCTCTGCTTGCGGGATTCTAGGGAATATTGCCGGTTTCTGGTTTGGAAATAAAAGTGGGCCTTTTCTGTTCCACCGAAAAGATACTTTCTTTTTCAAAAAAAGACATTTGTACGATGCAAAGACATTTTATGATAAGCATGGCGGACAAGCCATTGTTTTTGCAAGATTCTTACCCATTATCAGAACCTTTGCTCCGATTGTTGCCGGCATTGTTCAAATGGACAAAAAAAAGTTTTTCTATTATAATGTGATAGGATGCGTTGCCTGGGTATTCAGTATGCTGGTGGCCGGACATTACCTGGATAAATTTTTCATCAATAAATTTGGATTCGACCTGAAAAAACACCTTGAAATAATTGTCATTGGTATTGTGCTGATCACTACATTGCCCGTATTGTATAAATTATTTTTTGGAAAAAGAGCAACCAAACACCCGGAAGAAAATTCTTCAGGAAAATCTTGAGTCCATGGATCAAAAAAAATCATCCATTTTTAATCTCACAGTTGTTGTTGCGGCGCTTGGATATTTTGTAGACATATATGATTTGCTTTTGTTTGGGATCATCCGTGTAAAAAGCCTCACTTCGATGGGCCTGGACGCCCTGGCTGTACGGGACAGTGGAGAATCAATTATAAGCGTTCAAATGTGGGGTCTGCTTATCGGAGGAATCATATGGGGAATAATGGGTGATAAGAAAGGCCGGATCAGTGTGTTGTTTGGTTCAATCATTTTATATTCCCTTGCTAATATAGCTAACGGTTTCGTCAATACTGTCGAACAATATAAAATTGCAAGATTCCTTGCCGGAGTCGGACTGGCCGGTGAACTAGGTGCCGGAATTACTTTAGTAACCGAACTTTTGCCGAAGGATAAACGTGGTATCGGGACTTCCATTGTAGCCGGGATCGGAATTACCGGCGCTGTTGCAGCATATTTTATTTCAAAAGAATTCAATTGGAGAACCTGCTATTTTATCGGAGGAGGGCTGGGATTATTATTATTGCTGCTTCGTATTTCTGTTTTTGAATCCGGCATGTACAAAACAATAAAAGAAATGAATGTGAGTCGAGGAAATTTTTTGATGTTCTTCAACAATTTCACGAGATTTAAAAAATATATTTTCAGTATTTGTATTGGCCTTCCCACATGGTATGTAATTGGAGTGCTGGTTACTTTTTCAAAAGAATTCGGTAAAGAATTTGGTATTACGGAAACCATCGATGCAGGCCGTGCTATCATGTATGCATATGCGGCAATTGCAATCGGAGATATCTTAATCGGCTTGTTGAGCCAGTGGCTCAAAAGCAGAAAGAAAGCACTTTATATTTTTTATATTATCAATATTCTTTTTGGTGTGCTATTTTTTTTACAGGATGCAAATGGCAGTGCTTCAAAAATGTATTGGCTGACAGCAGGCCTGGGATTCGGTACTGGTTACTGGGCGATTTTTGTAACCATGGCTGCCGAGCAATTTGGTACTAACCTGAGAGCAACAGCTGCAATCACTGCGCCTAATATGGTGAGAGGAGCATTGCCGCTTATTATCATTCTGTTTAAATCGCTGCGTGTGTCCAATGGTTATATTAAAGGTGGCTGGCTCACAGGAGTTATTGTTATGACCATTACGCTGATCGCTGCTTTATTCACCGAAGAAACTTTTGGGAAAGACCTTAATTATGTAGAGGTTTAGCAAAAAAAATGCAGGAATCGGTACATTGGTATTATCTTTGCCTTCTTGATCTTTTAGATTACACGTCGCGATATTGTTCTTACAATTATTTATAACACAATTCCGGTTATTCAGAGCGCTAACCACGTCTTCCAGTATGAGCTATCATTTATTTATTGAATTGAGCAGGCATCATTGGTTCTAATAGTATATTCCTGATATGAAATTCCTTGTTATACGTTTTTCTTCGATTGGCGATATTGTCTTGACAACTCCTGTAGTCCGTTGTTTGAAAAAACAGATCATATCATCCGAAATCCATTATCTCACAAAGTCTAATTACAGCCCGATTGTTTCTTCAAATCCCTATATCGATAAAGTTCATTACCTCGAACAAAGCCTTCGCGAAGTGATCAATGAAATTCAGCACGAAGACTATGATTATATTATTGACCTCCACCACAACATGCGTTCATTTAAAGTGAAAGAGGCTCTTGGCAAAGAAGCTTTCTCTTTTGAAAAACTGAATGTAAAAAAATGGGTATATACAAATTTTAAGTGGAACATGCTCCCTCCGGTGCATATCGTCGACAGATATATGAAAACCGTCGAGTCAATGGGTGTGGTGAATGATGGCGCCGGGCTGGATTATTTTATTCCGGATGCAGACAGGATTAAAGAAACTGATCTTCCAACATCTCATCAGGCCGGCTATATCGGAATAGTAATCGGGGCTGCACTGAATACAAAAAAATATCCAATGAATAAGCTTAAAAGGCTTTGTGAACTGATCGATCATCCGATTATTTTATTAGGCGGACTGGAAGATGCTGATGAAGGAGAACGGATCGCTGCTGTAGACAGTATTAAAGTATACAATGCATGTGGAAAATTCACTTTAAATGAATCAGCCGACCTTGTTCGCAGATCGAAACTGATTATTACAAACGATACAGGTTTAATGCATATAGCCACGGCTTTCAAGAAACCCACGATTACTCTCTGGGGAAATACCGTACCGGAATTCGGAATGTATCCTTATTACGGCGAAAATTATTTACGTAACTATCCAAAGATGGATGGAAATGGTTCGGGTGAGCTTCCTTATGATATTTTTGAAATCAGAAATTTAGGATGCCGGCCCTGTTCCAAAATCGGATATGATAAATGTCCGAAAGGACATTTTAAATGTATGGAAATGATCGATCCGAGAGCAATTGCGGAAAAAGTAAAACAGCGTCTTTATCAGGGGGCTGTTATTTGATATGCTGGCCCATCCAATTGCCATCTTTGTCAAAGAAGTTATAACCGATAACTGAATCGAAACACAAATATTTTCCGGTCCATTCACCCTTGATGTCAAAAAAATTATAGATCCCATTGCCTGCTTTCACGAAAAAGCCGGTCCATTCTCCGGCAGTGTCGAAACATAACATCAACTGCTGTGTAGCAACAGAAATATAACCGATCACTTCATCATTTTTGTTAAACAGATAAAGTCCTTTCCACGATGGATTCTTGGGATGATATTCATTATGAAACATCGGATTGAGACTCTTATTGACATCCGGGTTAAATTCAAAATGGTTTAACGGATTAATCGTACTGTTGAAAGAAGGATTCACGTCGTTATTATGTGCAGGATTAATATTCCAGTTAAACTTTGGATTGATATTCGAATTTTTTTCCGGGTTGATGGTCGCATTTGAATTCGGGCTGAGATTATAATCAAGTTTAGGATCATGTTTATAATCCAATGCCTGCCCCAAACAAAATTGGTTTATTGACAGCAGAAAAAAAGTTCCGGCGAGTAAAATTTTTATCATCAATGTTTTGCGGTTTAGGTGATCAGAGGGTTATGATAAATAGGAAAACGTTTTAAAATACAAATTTATTTTTTAAGGGTCAAAGGACAAGGGTCAAAGTACAAAGGTTGAGTCTGCATTTAGATTCTTTTACTTTGACCTTTATTTCACATGCATTCCTGTCCATTTCCCGGTTTTATCGAAGAGATTGTAACCTGATGAATTATCATAACAAAGAAACATGCCGGTCCAGATTCCGGGGACTGTAAAAAAATTATATAGTGAATTGCCGGCTTTTACAAAATATCCATTCCAGGTTCCACTATTATCAAAACTGATCATCACATTTTGGGTAGCCACCGTGATATAGCCGAAGATTTCATTGTTGCCATTGAACAAGTATAATCCATTCCAGGATGGATTTGCAGGTAATAAACTTTTCATGAAAACCGGATTCAGCACTTCATTTATCTGAGGATTCAACTCATGATTATTCATGGGGTTGATATTCACATTTTGGGAAGGATTCAGCTCGTTACTATGCAAAGGATTAATGTTCCAGTTATAAACCGGATTAATGAGCATATTGCTATCAGGATTGATTTTTACATTGACAAAAGGATTCAGGTTGGGATCGATTTTCGGGTCATGTTTTTTAAACACGACATAATCCTGTGCTGATGCATTTTGGCAAAAAAAGATTGCGACGGTAAAAAAGAAAAGTACAACTCTAAGCATACGGATAGTATTTGTATCATAGAGTTACGATCAAATTGACTTTTCAGGTGGGATAACGGACGTGTGGAAAGGATATGTGCAGGATCTGATGCATAAAAATACATCAACTTGTTTGTTTTTCTAAATTTTTAGGAAGAAAAATGGAGAGAAAGTCAATAAAACGATGGACCATGCCATAGTCTATGGTCCATCGTCCATGGTCTGTTTCAAAGTGTTTTCAATACATCATTCATGCTCCTTACCGCCTCGGCGCTCTTCTTGAATAATGACTGCTCATCGGCATTCAGGTCAAAATCGAGAATTTTTTCCCATCCATTCTTGCCAATAATAACCGGAACCCCTAAGCAAATATCTTTTTGCCCATATTCTCCCTCAAGAGATACACAACAGGTAAATAATTTTTTCTCATCCCTGAGGATACTTTCCACCAGTGCTGCTCCTGCGGCTCCCGGAGCATACCAGGCCGAAGTTCCAATTAGTTTTGTGAGAGTAGCTCCTCCTACCATTGTATCGGCAATAATTTGCTTTTGTTTTTCTTCACTCAGGAATTTGGTAACAGGTATGCTATTCCAGGTTGCAAAACGGACCAATGGTATCATTGTAGTATCGCCATGCCCCCCGACAACCAGGGCATTCAGGTCGGCCGGACTACAGCCCAGGTGCTGGCTTAACTGGTACCTGAACCGGGCGCTGTCCAATGTTCCCCCCATCCCGATGATCCGGTTTTTAGGAAGCCCGCTGGTTGTAAGTGTAAGATAGGTCATCGTATCCATCGGGTTGCTGATGATGATTAATATTGCGTTGGAAGAATATTTCAGAATATTTCCGACCACACCCTTAACAATTCCTGCATTGGTGCCGATCAGTTCTTCGCGTGTCATACCGGGCTTGCGTGGAAGTCCCGAAGTAATAACCACCACGTCGCTGTCAGCAGTTTTCGAATAATCATTGGTGCTACCGGTAATACGTGTGTCAAAACCAAGTAAAGCTGCGGTTTGCATCATATCCTGGGCCTTGCCTTCAGCCAAGCCTTCTTTAATATCAAGCAATACCAATTCTTCTGCAAGTTCTTTACGGGCAATATTATCGGCACAAGTAGCTCCGACGGCTCCTGCGCCTACGACTGTTACTTTCATCAAAAAAAATTTTAAGTGAGATAAATTAATCGATATTCCATCAGGTTGGGATCTTTTGAGAGAGGAGCAAAGGTAGCTTCCGTCAATGAACTTTTCAAAGAAGAAGTTTACAAAATTTTGGAATATTAATCAGGCAAATGATTTGCATATAGCGGATTATTCGCTGTTTTTCTGATCAAATGCGGACAATATGGTAGTCACTTTTTGATTGCCTTCAAAATGAGTGATATAATTTCCTTTTTTATCATACAGTGCCAGGTAAGGAAGGCTCTGCATTTTGTAATAAGGAGGCAAAATATATTTTTCGTCTCTTCCCATTTTAATATTGGGGTGATCAGCGATCCGGTAATAATTGTAAAAATCCTTCATTTCATTAAAAGGCTGGTAAGTAGCCATGACAATTTCAATGTCTTTGAATTTATCGAAATCAGCCAGTATATCCTGCATCTGGTGTTTGCAATGCTCACATTCCGGACTGAAAAACATAATGATCGTGCGCTTGTTTTTTTTGATATCATCTTTCGTAAGCCAGTTAACACTGTCTACTTTGAGCAATCTAAAAGGAGGAATACCTGGAAACCGGAGATAAGGAGGTTGATTGGAATCCGTTGATTGAGCCTGCAGGCAATGAACACTGATTGCAACAACGATGAATAACATGAATTTTTTCATGGGTATTTTTTTTCAAAAATAAGCTTAAAAATTTTTTTAAAGAATGGAAAAAAGGAAATTAAGTTTGGTTAATTACGAATAATTCGTAGATTTACGAAAAAGTCGTAGTTATGGATAAACTAACAAGGCAGGAAGAAGAAGCCATGCAAACTATCTGGCGGACAGGAGAAGGAAATGTGAAATTATTTCTGGAGAATATGGATGAACCCAGGCCACCCTATACTACCCTGGCATCGACTATCAAGAACCTTGAAAAAAAAGGGTACCTGGAAAGTCTTTCGGTCGGGAATATGTACTTGTATAAACCGCTTATTACCGAAGAAGAATATAAAAAGAAGTTTATGCATGGTTTTGTGAAAGATTATTTTGATAATTCCTATAAAGACCTCGTGAATTTTTTTATCGAACAGAAAAAATTAAGCTCGAAAGAATTGAAAGATATTGTCGATATGATCGAAAAAAAGACAAAATAAGGTGTGTAACCTACAAGAATAGACATGATATATATTTTAAAACTATCCATATTTCTTTCGCTGGTATATCTGTTTTACCAGCTATTGTTAAGGAGACTTACTTTTTATTCCTGGAATCGATATTATCTGTTGGGGTATTCTCTCATGGCTTTTTTTATTCCTTTCATCAATATCTCACCTTTTTTGAAACAAAACGAAATGAAGGAGGTGCAGGCTATACAATATATACCGGTAATGAATTTCGATGTACATACGTGGACACATGCTACTTCTTCGGGTATTGAAAACTTTTCACATCCTCTTGCGTGGCAGGATTTCGTTTTATGGCTGATGCTTACCGGATCATCGATTATGTTCATTCGTCTAATGATTCAGCTACTTTCTTTTTTACAAATGAAAAGGAAGGCGATCAGGATCAATGACGCGGAATTGTCTATTTATCATATAGATAATCCCATTATTCCTTTTTCATTTGGGAATGCTATTTATATCAACCAGGGCCTTCATTCAGAAAAGGAGCTTGAAAATATCATATTGCATGAATATGTACATGTACGGCAGAAACATACTATCGATATTTTACTGGCAGAAATGATCTGTATTGTGAATTGGTTTAATCCCTTCGCCTGGCTGCTTCGACATCATATCAGGCAAAACCTTGAATTCATTGCAGACCATCAGGTTTTACAAAATGGTATTAATAAAAAAGCATACCAATATCATTTATTAAAAATAACAGGATCTGAACAGTATCGCATTTTTAACAACTTTAATTTTTCATCCCTACAGAAAAGAATATTAATGATGAATATGATGAAGAGCGCAAGAATGCATTTGTTAAAGTTTCTCTTTTTAATTCCGCTATTGGTTGTTGTATTGCTTGTATTCAGAAGTAATGGAGAAAGTTTATATAAAAAACAAATGTCTCTCTACAATGAAGCGGGGATGGTGGTAGATGCGCGTACAGGGCAGCCCTTAGCGGAAGTTTCTATTTTGGAGACACAATCAGGGAGGACTGCAATTACAGATGCTCATGGTTATTATCACTTTAGAATTCCTGTTTGGAAAAATCATTTATGGCATTTTCAGTTGACAAAAAAAGGGTATAAACCGGGAGAAAATGAATTTTCTGTTCCCGCCGATATTATCGGGTACATTCATGTTTTTGGTCTTTTTGATACTAACTATTCGACCGCGAAAGGAAAAGTGGAGGTATTTATGACCGGAGCTGAATCTTTTGCAGGCGACCCTGCTTATACAGATGTATTGAAAGTATATCAGAAGGCGAACCTGATGAATAAAAAAAATAATGAATTCTTCAATTTTATATCCGGCCATCCTGATGTGGCTTATTTTTATTCTAGTGAGAATCAAAGGCAAATCGTATTTCTGAAAGATGGTTCGTATGAGCGTTACGGTTATCCCGGAGGGCCAACCATCGAGGATATGGAAAAAAAATATGGATCATTACCGGATGTGATGAAATATGCAGGTGAACATGCCCCGGGCCAGGATTATCTTCTCCATTGGGAAAAAATATCCGGGGAAGCAGAAAAAAAATTTCGTACAAAGAATCCCGATGTGATACATGTTATTTTCCCGGGGGACAGCAGGGTAATTGTTGTGCCGAAATCAGGGAAACCGCACATATATGATATGGATAATGCAGCTCCTGAAGAAAGGCCGGCATTTGAAAAAATATATGGGCCATTGCCCGATATTGTTCCACCAGCTTCCAATAATACATCAAAGATGAAGGCCGCTCCTTTATCATATGATACCAAATCCGACAAAGATTTAATGATGGCAGATACGATTATAAATCCAAAGCCTTTCATCCAAATAGCGAGGGGATTACCATATTCTCTTCAAAAAATACTGGTCATTCTGGATGGCAAAGAACTTCCTGCAGGTATCCCGCTGAATATCGTTGCTCCTGATTCGATTGAGTCAATCAGTATTATTAAAGACAGTGCTGCACGTCGTTATGGTGAGAGAGCAAAAGATGGAGTTATCATTATTGAAACGAAAAGGTACAGTCAGCTCAAATCTGATAAACCATCTGGAATCAACAATAGATTTCCATTCAAAGCGAATCAATCATCCGATTCGGTTCCTCATTCCGCTGATCAGTACTTTGCCAATGTAAGTGTACAGTATGGCATTGTGCACTGGGAGCTCGAAAAAGATTATCCAAGGCATCCGCTATATCTGGTTGATGGCATTCTCAAAGGAAAAGATCCAAATGAAATTCATATCAAACCTGAAGAACAATGGGGCATGGAATATGCTGGTAAAGGAGATATATTAAAAAGATATGGAGAGGATCGAAAAGATGGTATTGTTAATATTGTAACGAAAGCGAATAAGGACAACCCATCAGCCCATATTTTTGGGCGAACCGTCACGTATAGCCCCGACTATATGCAGGCTATGTTTGCGGAAATGGCTATAAGAAATAAATTATATATCGGTCTGGAAAACCCTTTGCGGATAGATGTGCCAGGTATTGATGATGAAAAAGTAGTTGTGCAAATCGACAAAGGATCAATTGTGAAACTGGATGGTTTATATTATGTAAAGCCTGCAGTACTTGGGAATGCTCTAATCAAAATATATGAAAAAGAAATGAACGGCCATTTGAAATTATTGAACAGCCGTTATTTCAGGGTTGAAAACTTGCCTGCATTAATTCAAATTTCAATTCCGGATAGTTTGCGCAGGAAATAAAGGCCGAACAGGAATTCTGCAGATGAAGTGATTGCGACGCAAGGATGCTGAGCAGAATTACCAATGCCGGTACCAAAATCTCTTTCTTATTTTCTCTTTGTCTGCTATGGATTTTGCTGTAAATTTGCACCCCCGTCTGCTCATGGTATGAGCGGACATGGAAATTGTATATTTCAAAATTGTAATTCAAGTATGGCAAATACTGCAGATATCAGTCGCGGAATGATTATTAAACTCGATGGAAGTTTGTATTCGGTTGTTGATTTTGGTGAAAACAAAACGGCTCGTGCCGCTGCAAAAGTATGGGCAAAATTAAAGGGCGTTGATAATAGTCGATCGATTGAAAAAACCTGGAACAGTGGCGATACTATTTTCCCCGTCCGCGTAGAAAGAAAAAACTTTCAATATTTATACAAGGATGATACCGGTTACAATTTCATGGACAATGAAACTTTTGAGCAGATTGCAATGCAGGAAGACCTGGTAGATGCTCCTCAATTCCTGAAGGAAGGACAGGAAGTATCAGTGTTGCTCAATACCGAAACTGAGCAGCCGATGAGCGTTGAATTACCTGATAAAATAGTTCTTAAAGTAACTTATTCCGAGCCCGGTATAAAAGGTGATACGGCAACACGTACTTTGAAACCTGCAACAGTAGAAACCGGAGCTGTTGTGAATGTTCCGCTTTTTGTAAATGAGGGAGAAATGATCCGCGTGAATACAAAAACCGGCGAATATGTAGAAAGGGTAAAGTAAGAAGCTGATTTTTGCCAAAAAATAATAGTTTGTTTTTTCTGTTTTAATGTTATTTTTAAGTCCCAAAATCCTTTTTAATCCGATTTATCGGGATTCATACCTTATCTTGGTCCTCCATTTTCTAACTGTAAACGAAAAAAAATGGATTTCAAACAGATTCAGGAGTTGATCAAACTGATCAATAAATCGAATATCGGCGAAGTGACAATAGAAGAGAAAGGATTCAGAATTACAGTCAAGCAAAAAGAAGAGCCGGTTCAACAGGTGATTTCCGCTCCATCCATTCAGGCACAACCAGTAGTTCATACGATAGCAGCCCCGGTTGCACAAAATGTACAGCCTGCAGCATCTTCAGATGCAGGTAAACAAAAGTCTGCTGAATCTGCAGCAGCCGACAATTATGTAACTATAAAAAGCCCGATGATCGGAACATTCTACCGCAGTAACGCACCCGATAAGCCACCATTCGTAAATATAGGGGATGATATTACTCCCGGGAAACCAGTTTGTATCATTGAAGCCATGAAATTATTCAACGAAATCGAAAGTGAAGTGAAAGGAAGAATTGTAAAAGTGCTGGTAGAAGATGCTTCACCTGTAGAATATGACCAACCTTTATTTTTAGTAGAACCAGCGTAAAGAATGTGGGAATTTGGAAATGTGGAAATATGAAAATTAATAAACCTTCATTTTTCACATCTTCACATTCCCACATTTTCACATAATAAGGATTCTTAAAAAAATATTTGGGCCAGGAAGAAATGCGTGAAATATGGAAATTAAAAAAACCTGCATTTTCACATCTTCACATTCCCACATTTTCGCATAATAAGGATTCTTAAAAAAATATTTGAGTTATGAAGAAATGGGCGAAATGCGCTAATAAATAAATTTTCATTTTCACATTTCTCACATTTTCATATTTTTCACACTAAAAGATTCTATGTTCAAAAAAATATTAATAGCTAATCGTGGTGAGATTGCTCTTCGTGTGATAAGAACCTGTCGTGAAATGGGTATAAAAACGATAGCTGTTTATTCTACAGCCGACAAAGACAGCCTGCATGTTCGTTTTGCTGATGAAGCGGTATGTATCGGAAAAGCTGCGAGTTCGGATTCTTATCTGAATATCCCCCATCTTATGGCGGCTGCTGAAATTACCAATGCTGATGCAATACATCCCGGATATGGTTTTCTGGCAGAGAATGCAAGGTTTGCCGAAATATGTGGTGAGCATGGAATTAAATTTATAGGACCCACCCCTGCTATGATTAATTCGATGGGGGATAAGATTACCGCGAAGGAAACTATGATCAAAGCCGGTGTCCCTGTTGTTCCCGGTGGGCAGGGTTTACTTGAAAGCCTAGAGCACAGCAAAAGGCTGGCACATGAAATTGGATATCCTGTTATCCTTAAAGCGACTGCAGGTGGCGGTGGCAAGGGCATGCGTGTGGTTTGGGAAGAAGGGGAATTGGAACGTGCATATAATACTGCAAGAGCTGAAGCAGGAGCTGCTTTCAAAAATGACGGGGTTTACATGGAGAAATTTGTAGAAGAACCCAGGCATATTGAAATACAGGTAGCCGGCGATCAATATGGAACCGTTTGTCACCTGAGTGAAAGAGATTGTTCCATCCAGCGACGTCATCAGAAACTCGTCGAAGAATCTCCTTCTCCTTTTATGACGCCGGAATTAAGACAACGTATGGGAGAAGCCGCAATTAAAGCCGCCTCGGCGATTCAATATGAAAGTGTGGGTACGATTGAATTTCTGGTTGACAAACACCGCAATTTCTATTTCATGGAAATGAATACGCGTATCCAGGTGGAACATTGCGTGACGGAAGAAGTGGTCAATTTCGATCTGATCAAAGAACAAATCAAAATTGCGGCAGGAGAGACAATCAGCGGAAGAAATTATGAACCGGTAGGTCATGCGATTGAATGCCGGATCAATGCGGAAGATCCTTATAATGATTTTCGCCCATCCCCGGGCAGAATTACAGTGCTGCACCAGCCGGGAGGTCACGGCATTCGCGTAGATTCGCATGCATATGCCGGTTATACCATCCCGCCTTATTATGATTCCATGATTGCAAAAATTATTGCGGTTGCCCGTACCCGTGAGGAAGCGATCAACACCATGCACCGCGCTTTAATGGAATATGTGATCGAAGGAATCAAAACTACGATTCCATTCCATCTTCAGCTCATGAAAGACGAACGCTTCAGAAGAGGGGACTTCAATACCAAATTCCTGGAAGGATTTATCATGCAATAAATGAATGTGCGAATTGCTAATGTGCTGAACTGCGAAAGTTGTAATACTTTGCGGCTTTATTTTCTTCGCGTTTTTTGGATGAAATAAAATATGGGATTATTTGCCTCGCTCAAACGATTCAACCATTTTTTCCATAGAAATATTTTCCGGATAAAAGCTTACTAATTTCCTGATCACTGCCTCTACCAACGCATCCGGACATGAGGCGCCGCTTGTGATAAGCATTCTCGCAGGCAGATGAATAGGTAGATAGTTTGCTGTCAGCAATTCTTCTTTTGTGTGAAAATTAAAGTGTAATATTTCCTTTGACGATAAAATTTTTTCTTCCGAACTAATGAAATAGGTTGTTAATTTTTTCTCGCATAATTCCACCAGATGGGAAGTATTGGAAGAATTGTAGCCCCCGACAACAATAGCTATATCTGCATTTACTTTCAACATCCCTGTTGCCGCTTCCTGATTGTCGTACGTTGCATAGCATAATGTATCCCTGGTATCAGCAAAACGTTCTGCGGAATTTGCTTCCGTCAAACCATAATGATCGATCATAGTTTGTTTGAGTAAATCGGCTATCTCCTGCGTATCGCTCGCGAGCATTGTTGTTTGATTGACGACACCAATCCGCTGAAGATGTTCCTGCACATTGAACCCTTCGCTGTATTGGTTTTTAAAATCCTCAGTAAACTCCGCCGCAGGTTTTTCTCCCCTGATATATTTTGCCAGGATTTTCGCTTCTTTCATATCGTTCACGACAACAGTAGGCGCATTGAAAGCAGCATGCGAAAAAGTTGCCCGGGTCTCTTCATGCCTGGGCTTTCCATGAACAATAATTGTATAATTTTTCTTTGCAATCTGTTCCGACCGGTTCCAGACTTTTTCTACAAAAGGACAGGTTGTATTGTATTTTTCTGTTCGGATGCCAATCTGTTTCAGCTTTTTTTCCATTTCGAGGGTCGTTCCAAAAGCAGGGATAATAACAATATCATCTGCATTGAGTTCATCAAAAGAAATCAGTTGTCTGCCATAAGTGTCTTGCAAAAAACGAATCCCTCTTTGCTGAAGGTCTTCATTTACCTGGGGATTATGGATCATTTCACTCAAAAGAAAAATTTTTTTTCCTGGATTTTCTTTTATTGTGTGAAAAGCAATTTCAATTGCATTTTCTACTCCATAACAAAACCCAAAATGCCGGGCAAGATAAATCTGTAATGCCCCAAAATCAAGCAGTGCAGGCGTAAAATCCTTTTTCATCCTGTCATCCTGCTTCCTTTTGTTTTTAATTGCCGTGATCAACGGACTTCGGTAAATAATTGGAACATTAAAGGTTTTCATGTATCGCAAAGTTAGGACAAAGATGACAGTCAGATCTTAGAAACAAGGTTGAGAATATCTGATATTTCATTTACTAATTTATCTAAAACCTCCAATTGCCTCTCTTCTTCTGTCAACTAAATACTATCTTTCCTGCTTCAAGCACGTATTCAATATGAATTCCTTTCTTCGGCATGTAAACTGGAGCTATGATACGAATATTTATGAAGTCAACTTACGGCAATATACAAGCGAAGGCACATTTGATGCGTTTGCAAAAGAGCTTCCCCGTTTAAGAGATATGGGTGTGGAGGTTCTATGGTTTATGCCTATTACTCCTATCAGTGTCGAAAAAAGACTTGGAACGCTCGGGAGTTATTATTCCTGCTCAGATTATACTGCAACCAATCCTGAATATGGGACTGTAGAAGATTTTAAAAATCTCGTGCAGTCAGCCCATTTATTGGAATTTAAGGTAATCATTGACTGGGTCGCAAATCATACCGGATGGGATCACCGGTGGACAAGGGAATATCCTGATTTCTACCGGAAAAATGCAGAGGGTAATTTTTTTGACGCCAATGGATGGGAAGATGTCATCGACCTCAACTATTATAATAGCCAGCTTAGAAAGGAAATGATTGAATCGATGCGTTTTTGGATCAGGGAATGTAATATCGATGGTTTCCGTTGTGATATGGCCATGCTCGTGCCACTGGATTTCTGGCGCCAGGCAAGGGCGGAACTCGATCCAGAAAAGAAATTATTCTGGCTGGCTGAATGCGAACTGGATGCCTACTCTGAAGTTTTTGATGCACTCTACACATGGAATTTTTTGCATGCTATGGAAGCCTACTGGCGGAAAGAAAAAACTATCCTCGACCTGGATACAATACTGAAATCATACGATAAAGTATCCGCGGTGTCTAAGTTTCATGTTTTTTTTACAACCAATCACGATGAAAATTCACATAGCGGGAGTGAATATGACCGAATGGGGGATGCGGCGAAAGTTTTCGAAGTGCTGTGCTGTACCTGGAATGGAATTCCTTTAATCTACAGTGGACAGGAATTGCCCAATATGAAGAGACTGAAATTTTTTGACAAGGATACCATCGAATGGACAGGAACCTATGCTTTGCATGAGTTTTATAAAACCCTTCTCCAGCTGAGAAAACGCAACAGTGCGATGCGGTCAGGTGATCCTGCCTCCACTATTTATCGACTGAGTACAAATGCAAACGACAAAATTTTTGCTTTTCTCCGGAAGAACCATGAGGAGGAAGTCTTGGTTATTTTAAATCTTTCTGCTGATAAGATTTCAGTACAAATGAATGACCCCGTTGTAAAAGGACATTTTAAAGAAGTCTTTGCAGATGATATATTTGACTTCGATGATATGAAACCGATGGATATGCCGGCATGGAGTTTTTTTGTATTTGAAAAATAATCTGCTCTCCAGATGATAAATAAAAAAGCGCGGAGTTTTATTTCCGCGCTTTTTATTGAATATAGAATGATTAATTATTCGTCGGCATTTAATTTCAGCGGATAAGTAAATTCTCCGTCAGAACCGGGATATACTCCTTCTAGCTTTACAGAAGAAGAACCCGCGTTATCCAATGCTTTGCGGAAGTCTTCTACGGAGTTTATATCACGACCATTCACTCTCAATATCACAAAACCTTCTTCCATTCTTGTTTTACTGAATAAGCCTTTTTCATCAATTGATTTAACCAGAACGCCACCTTTCACTTTTAATGTAGCCGCATCTTTAGATGATAATGTTTGTAATTCAGCTCCCAGTTTGTCAAATACTGAATTTTTTACAACATCAAGTGTGCCTCCGCTATTACGCAAGGTTACCAATACTTCACTTTCTTTACCATCTCTCTTATAAGAAACTTTTACTTTATCACCCGGGCGGAAAGTGGCGATTTGTCCTACCATTTCAGCGCCTGAATTTACAGTTATACCATTTAGTTTTGTAATCACATCACCTTTTTTGAGACCTGCTTCTGCAGCTGCTCCGCTGGAGGGAACATTCATCACGTAAACACCCTCATCATCTTTAATCCCTTCCTGTTTCTTCACTTCATCACTGAGATTATCCTTGGCATATTCGATTCCAAGATAAGCTCTTTGCGGAGTGCCATATTTCATGATATCGCTTACAATCTTTTTTACAATGTTAACAGGAATGGTAAATGAATATCCTGCATAAGAGCCGGTTGGGGAAGCAATGGCAGAGTTAATACCAATCAGTTGCCCCTGCGGGTTGATGAGCGGACCACCGCTATTGCCAGGATTCACTGCAGCATCTGTCTGAATAAAAGATTCGATGGGCGATTTGCTTTGACGGGCATTGATTTCTATCGACCTTCCTTTTGCACTCACGATACCTGCAGTTACGGTAGTTTCCAGGTAAAGAGGATAACCGACTGCCAAGACCCATTGACCAACTTTTACATCGTCTGAATTTCCGTACAAAAGAAAAGGCAATCCCTTTGCATCAATTTTTACAACAGCCAAGTCGCTGCTGGGATCTGATCCGATTACTTTTGCCTTAAATGATTTTTTATTGCTAAGCGTGACAGTCACTTCATCAGCGCCGTCGACAACATGATTGTTGGTAACAATATAACCATCTTCACTAATGATCACACCTGAGCCAGATCCCATTTCCGGAAGAGCGCGGCCCCGATCTCCGAAGAAATCATCAGGGTCAATACCAAAAAGATCGGAGAAAGGATTTCTTTTAGGTAAATTATTGCTGGCAGAACGAACCGTTTTAGTCTTGATATGAACAGTGGCCGGGATGGCTGCGCTTGCAGCGTCTGTGAAATCTGCAGGCCCGCTTCCAAACTTTTCACCATCGAAGAACTTAGCATAATTAGCAGGCAGCTTAACCGAGTCCTGCGTATAAAAATAAGTTTTGTTATGCTGCAAATGATTATAACCCCATAAACTTGTAAGGGTGGTTGCAGCACTGATGAACACAATCGCAACTACTTGTTTAAATTTCATGGTATTCTTAATTTTTTAATGTCAATCCTTGTTTCAAATTACATGCCTTTAGACTACAAAATAACGTCAATGCTTAATAACGGTTGATACCTCTGGTTCAGTTTAACAATTAATTTACTAAGTCCTTCGTAGATAGTCTGAAAACAAATTTACAAAAGAAAAACCAGCAGTCAAACTGTCTCCCCAAGCTTTTGTAAAAATTGCAGGGTGTCAGTTCCATCTGCATAATCGGCAAGCCGGGGTTTCTGGGACTGTCCGAAGGGAATATTAGTTTTACCGACTACACATTGAATATCCTCATTATCATGCAGAAATGAGGAAAGATCGGAAGCGTTATTATAATATTCAAAATGTAGAACACTGATGGGCGAAAAAGAGGAGCTGTCTTCAGTCAGTATCACTGATCCGTTCGTCATATAATATTTTTTGTTCAGGATCTGTAAGGCTAACTGATAGTCGTAATTGTTCTTGTATTTATGATAATCTCCCAGGTAATTGTATTTGCTAAATGCATTTAGAAGTGGGATAAAATCATACTGGACAGGTACGAATAGTTTGGTGACATTGCGACAACCCAGACCGAAATAGACATAGACATCATCCGCCAGTTTTTCAAGATCAGTGGTAGATTCATTACCTTCCAAAATGGCGACTGAAGTCCGGTTGCGACGAATCAGGTTCGGATACTTCCCAAAATAATATTCGAAATAACGTGCAGAATTATTGCTTCCGGTCGCAATATATCCATCACATCCTTTCAGCATTTCAGCAAATGAAATATAATCATGTGAAGCGGGTTCCAGTATTTGCAATTGCTGAACAAGGTCTTTGATCAGGATATTATCTTTTGATGAGGGTTTAATGGTTTGTTTATTACCGCTGATAAAAATGGATAAGAAGTCATGAAACCCTACAAGAGGTATGTTCCCGGCCATGATCAGGCCAATATTTTTTGGATGAGGATTTTCCTGGGGAAATTCATAATTCCCGATCCAGGCTTCTAATTTGTTTTTTTCCAGAAATTCAGCAGCAATATTTGATGCAGCCAGGTTAATAAATTCGTCGGTAAACCACCCGTTCTCAGCAAATGCTTTTTGTTTCGCGATTTTCCAGGAATCATTTTCGGATACCAGATATTTTCCTAATTCAACCAATAAGTTGATCCGCTGATGTAATTGCATAAGCGCTTTTATATTATATTTGGATTGCAAAAATAAACTTTAATCATCCCTAATTTCAGAAAGTATGGCTATTAAGATAACCGAAGAATGTATTAACTGTGGTGCATGTGAACCGGAGTGTCCCAACAATGCTATCTATGAAGGTGGTGTTGAATGGGCAATTGCCGATGGTTCCACAGTAAAAGGAGCATTTACATTGATGGATGGAACTGTTGTACAGGCAGATCAGAAGAATGCACCCGTCAGTGTAGATACTTATTATATCGTGCCTAATAAATGCACAGAATGTCAGGGCTTCCATGAAGAACCACAATGTGCTTCGGTTTGCCCGGTGGATTGTTGTGTACCCGACGAAATGTATCGTGAAACAGTGGAAGAATTACTGGCTAAAAAGGAAAAATTGCATATGTAGAATAAACATTTTTCTGATCGATCTTTTGTTTGGAAAATCGGGTTCAATAAGCTTACGGAGAACAATGCACATGGTCTGTGGATAAAAATTAACTTATATTTCTTGATTCATATTTTTCATTTTCTTAACTTTCCTTGCAGAATCAGCTTGTACATGTAGCCTTGCGCTACTGATTATAGGCGGGTGATATTTCCCGTCGTAAAAGGGTGAAGGAGAATATACCTTCACCTTTCTTATTTTATACAGGATGGATTGAAGTGATTCAATTCATTTTGAATTTTGAAAAATCATTTTTCTCTTTGTTTTATTCATTAAAATAAGAAAAGGACTTCTATCGTTTATGAACGGACGATTATGAAGATTATCCTAAAAATTTCCTGAATCTTGTAATCGGTGGTTCTTTTTCGTTTATTTGTCCGAAAATTCACCGAATGAAACCTGTCATTGCGTTCGTTACCGGCGGCTATTCCGGAGAGGCTGTAATTTCTTATAAGAGTGCAAAAAATATTGAAGAAAATATAGACACCGATAAATATACCGTTTACAAAATTGATATCACACCCAAAGCCTGGTTTCATGAATTAAAAAACGGGATGAAAATAAATGTTGACATGAATGATTTTTCTCTCACCATCAGGGGAAGCAAAATCAATTTCGATGCAGTGCTCATTGGCATTCATGGCACTCCCGGCGAAGACGGAAAATTGCAGGGTTATTTCGATCTCATGGGCCTTCCCTATACTACCTGTGATGCTGCTGTGTCGGCATTGACATTTAACAAAAGATATACGGTTAGTGTGGCCGCTTTCAGCGGCATCCATGTTTCAAAATCAGTTTTGCTGATCAAAAACAAAATGGTTAATCCGGATGAAATCATTTCCCAGCTCCGGTTCCCGGTTTTTGTAAAACCTAATAATGGTGGTTCCAGTATCGGCATGTCGCTGGTCAATAATGCATCGGAAGAATTAGGAGCTGCTCTTGAAAAAGCATTCAGGGAAGATGATCAGGTATTGGTTGAAGAATTTATAACCGGAAGGGAATTCACCATTGGTGTATTCAGGTCGAAGGGAGAAATCATTACATTGCCTTTCACAGAAATTAAAACAAAAAAACAATTTTTTGATTTTGAAGCTAAGTATACACCCGGTTTTACAGATGAGATCACCCCTGCAGAAGTGGATGAATCCATCGCTGCTAAAGTAAGGGCTGCAGCTAAAAAAGTATACCAGGTATTCAATTGCAATGGAGTAATCAGAATTGATTTTATTTTTAATGAGGCTGTGGGGGAGCCATTTCTACTGGAAATAAATACTGTTCCGGGTCAGACGGATGCGAGTATAGTACCTCAACAGGTGAGAGCAATGGGATGGACTTTAAAGCAATTCTATTCTTCTCTTATAGAAGATGCTTTGGCTAAAAAAAGAACTGTCTAGCATTTCATATTTTTATTATAAATTTTAAATTTCTATTGTGTTCAGATTCCTCACCAGCAAACCTCTTTGGGTAAATGCGATAGCCGGGATAGTGATCTTGTTATTATTATTGTTGTTCTTTCTCGGTTCACTCGATCTGATAACAAAACATGGTAAGACAATGAAAATCCCTTCTGTTACCGGCCGTTCGGTGGCGGAAGCAAAAAAGATATTGGAAGAACAGGGATTTGATGTACAGATACAGGACTCCATATACAATGATACTATTCCCCCGTTACAGGTGATCAAACAATTTCCTGAAGCAGATAACCTGGTTAAGATCAACAGAACTATTTACCTGACCGTGAACCAGCAGGTGGCGCCGATGATTGATATGCCCAACCTGGTAAGCATGACTTTCAGGAATGCTGAAATGGTTTTAAAAAGATATGGTTTGAAATTGGGAGATACCGTGTTTAAGCCCGACTTTGCAAAGAATTCCGTCCTTGATCAGCTCTACAAAGCCCAGAGTATTAAACCGGGAACAAAAATTCAACAGGGTAGTCCCATAACTTTGGTGCTGGGAAATGGAGTAGGGATGGAATTCATAGTGCCTGATCTTTTTGGATTGAGTTATAGGGAAGCGAGATCAGCATTAAGTGAAACTGGTCTGATTGTTGGATCCGTAGTTCCGGATAATGATGTCACCGATACATCCGCCGCATTTGTATATCGGCAGAATCCTCCCAGGTTTGATGACGAAGGAAAACTGAATCATATCAGGCAGGGGCAGATTATCGATATCTGGATAACAGCACAAAAACCACAACGGATGACAGATTCTCTATCAACACCGGCAAATCCGAATAATTATTAACAACTGAAACTATTATGGAAAATATTACGGTCGAACAACTGAAGATGAGAATGGATAGTGGCGAATCTCTGCAACTCATTGATGTCAGAGAGCCATATGAACATAACGACTTTAATATCGGGGGCATTTTAATTCCCCTGGGAAAAATTCAGACAATGCAGGTGGACGAGATCGAAAATTGGAAAGAAAAAGAAGTTATTTGTTATTGTCGAAGTGGTAATCGCAGCGGACAGGCCTGTCTCATTCTCGATACACTTGGATTCAAGCAGACAAAAAATCTTTCCGGTGGCATGCTTGCATGGAGAGACAAATTCGAAAAATAAAAGAAGATTATTTTTTTAAGGCACTGGCCAATCCATCATGACTTTCAAAAACCGGCCAGTAATTCTTCATTTTCTTATTACCTGTAAACTTCAATCTTTTTGTAGGTCTCATATCAAAGACTTATTGATTGTCTTTTAATCTTATAATTCTCCACGGAGGCTTTAACAAAATTTTTTAGAAAAAAGGAAGGTAAAAATTTGTTCGTACGAAAAGTTTCCTACCTTTATGGCGAAAACAGAAATAAATATGAAAATCGAGCCCACCAAATCAGAATTGGAAATTTTGCAGGTATTGTGGAAGCATGGACCTGCCAACGTTCGCTTCGTCAATAATAAATTGAATGAAGAAAAACGAATGGTTCAATATACGTCCACGTTAAAGCTCATGCAGATCATGGTGGAAAAAGGGATATTGAAAAGAGATGAAAGCAATATGAAACATATATACAGTGCGGTTCTGGAAGAGCAGAAGACAAAAGGATTCCTGCTCGAGCGTTTTATTGATTCTATGTATAATGGTTCTCCAAGCAGCCTGATGATGCAGTTGCTGGGAAATAAAAAAACTTCTAAAAAAGAATTGCAGGCAATTAAAGAATTGCTGGAAAAAATGGAGAAGAAATAAATTGTTCAGTGTCCGATTTGATGATCGGAGCGGATAACAATAAAATTTTGCTTATGCATCCCTTCTTATTAAAACAACTGTTTACGGATGAAATCCTGCGGGCATTTTGCTGGACTCTCATCCATTCCCTATGGCAGGGACTGCTGCTGGCAATTATTGCCGGGGTTTTCATGATACTTACAAAAAGATCCAGCTCTTTTTTGAGATATAACCTGTTTTCAGTTTTGTTTTTTTCATTTATAGTGATTACCTGTTTCAGTTTTGTAAGACAATTGCAAATAGAAAAGACAAAAAACGAAAGAGAAATTTACAGCCAGCCATATTCTTTTGTCAGTTCAGAAACTACATCGTTACCAGCCGCAGATATATCTTCTTCTCAGGCAGTGTGGCAAAACTACATGAGCAGATTTTCATTGTATTTTAATGAACATGCTTCTCTTGTAGTTACTATTTGGTTCATCATTTTTAGTGCAAGATTGCTTCAAATGATGGGGAATTTAGGATATAGTAATCGCCTCAAGACATTCAAAACACATTTTCCTTCTATTTTCTGGCAAAAAAAGATCAATGAACTTTCGGACAGACTCGGTATCAAAAAGCGTATTGTTCTTCTTGAATCAGAAATAGTGAAAGTGCCAATGATGACAGGCTTGTGGAAACCTGTAATATTATTTCCAATCAGTTTATTGTCACAATTACCACCTGAAGAAGTCGAAGCCATCCTGTTGCATGAACTGGCGCATATAAAAAGGAAGGATTATTTTATTAACCTGCTTCAGCATTTTGGAGAAATTATATTCTTTTTCAATCCGGCTGTACTTTGGTTGTCTTCACTTATCCGCGATGAAAGAGAAAATTGTTGCGACGATATTGCTATCAGGGAAACCAATAATAAGGAAAATTTCATTCATGCCCTGGTCGTATTTCAGGAATACAATTTATCCTATTCGAAACAGGCGCTTGCTTTTCCAGGTCAGAAAAATCATTTGCTGAACAGGGTGAAAAGAATAATTACCAATAAAAATAAAACACTGAATAATATGGAAAAAATACTTTTGTCGACAGGCATAGTTCTCATTGGCTTTTTTACTGCAACTTTTTCTCAGTCTACCCAGGCAATTCCAAAAACTGAAAAAAAAGAGACTAGTCAGGCTGCTGCCAAACCTGAACCGGCAATTATCGCAAAAGAAGCAACGGATTCTGTTCCTCCTAAGAAAGAAACCAATAAAAGTGAATCAAAGACATATTCAAGCATGTCTCATGATGGAAAGGATATTAAAATTGTTGAAGTGGGTGGAAAGATCACCGAATTATATGTGGACGGAAAGAAAATTCCCGATGATAAGATATCCGAATATGAACCGGTAATTGCGGAAGAACGAAAAGCGCAAAAAGAAAGAATGGAACAAATGAACGAACAATTAAAAGCACAGAAAGAAGAATTGGAAATCAGGCAAAAGCAAATGATATTGAAAGCAGAAGAATTGCAAAATGAACAAAGAGAAAGAGTGGAGTTTAATAAAAAAGTTTTGGAAAATCTGGAAAAACAGGAAATAGAAATGAAAATGGAGAATGAAAAAAATGCGAATAAAGTATATCAGTTGGAATTGAACAGGAAGCAGGAAGAATTACAAAACATGATGTTAAAATTAAAGCTGGAATCTGCTATAAATACAGATGTTAACAAAGAATTCGATCGTCAAAAGCAACTGGAATTACAGAACATAACGTTGAAATTAAAATCAGAAATTGCTATGAAAGATGCCATTGAAGCAAATCAAATGAATTTATATTCTCAACCGGTTCTTGCTTTATCAGCTACTCCTATGAAATTGAACCAACCCCTGGCTTCTGTGATTCAAAGTCTGAAGTCTGAAAATCTTATAAAAAATGAAGATAATTTATCTTTTACCCTGGACAAAGACAAGCTGATTGTGAATGGGATTAAACAGCCCGCAGAAGTTCATCAGAAATTCAAACAGACTTATATTAAATCACCGAAAGATCATATTATATATTCCGGCACAAAAAAATCATCCCGGACTGATGTTTATATTGAATAAATTTTTTTCCGACCATGATAGCCCGTCGTTTAAACGCCGGGCTATTTTTTGATACGAACATAACATTGGTTTCTTCGATTGAAAAATATTTATTGTGAACGATCATTACCCGGCCATTAAATAACCCGATCTAAATTTTTATATTAATGGCGAACATAAAATTGGTTCCTGCCATTGGGAAAAGGAAATTTTCAGTGATCAGTTCACCTCCATAGAAATAACTGTAGGTATACCCGTTTGGTTCATATTTTTTATTGAACAGATTGTTCAACTGAAATATGAAACTGGTTTCTTTGATAGCTTTCGTTCTGATCGAATAAATCATTCTCAAATTCTGAATATAATAAGCATTCAGTGTGCGGTCTTCATGCTGTGTATTGTCTAAATATTCCTTACTGACATATTTTCCCAATAAACTCAATTCAAAGTTTTTCACCGGGAAGAAATTAATGGTAAACGCTCCGATTACTGCTGGAGAAAATGCGATATCTGCTTTTTTATAAGAAAAAGTTTTTTGTCCGCCGTTATCATAATCATCAATATACTCAGCATAGTCCAGCACTTTATTCTGACTTAAAGTGAGATTCGCATCTGCCGAAAACCAATTCGCAGGTTTTATTCCACCCTCCAACTCCAGTCCTGCACGATAACTGCGGGGTATATTGGTTCTTGTATAAGATCCTACATCATTGATCTTACCTGTCAGGACGAGTTGATCATGATATAACATATAGTAAGCGGTTATTCCCCAGGAATACAGGCTATTTTTTCTTTGAAGATTCAGCTCAAAATCATGTAAGGTTTCAGGAGATGGCTGTTCATTATTACCTGCTTCGAAATCATCCCGGTTCGGTTCATGACTCGCCTGTGAATATGAAAAATAGGCTTCCCATTCATGGTTAGTATAAGTAATGCCGGCTTTTGGATTCAGAAAATCGTATTTCTTATCAACCAGGATAGAAGGATTGTCATCGAAGCCATCAATGACATAATGGATATGACGATACTGCAAATCAGCAAATGTTGTCCAGTGTGTTCCGAATTGTTGTTGCCATTTTGCATATACGTTGAAATCTGTTTTATCAGCAGGTTCATCATAATAGCGATAGTCATTTGGTATGCCGCCATTCTGCGACCAGATAATATCTCCATAATGTTTACCATTATACCGGTTCCAGCCTCCTCCGGTCGTCAATTGCGTATTATTTTTTTTGTATTGCAAAGAAAAAATCCCGCCATAGAAATAATTATCCAGCCATCTCTGACGTATCAGATCGGTTGTGGATATAGTATCGGTTCCGGTTATAAAATTATTCAAACCATAGTCGCTGTAATTCTGTTGCGACATATATTCTTCATAATAACCTCTTCCCCTTGTTAAAAAACCTGCTGTGTTGATGGACAGATCATCGCTGAATCTGTGATTAAAAAAAAGCTGGTAATGATCCTGTTGGTAGTTATCAGTTTGATTATTGTAAGTAAAATAATTGTACGTCCGATTATTAGATTGAAAAAGATTCAATGAATCCCGGACAGTGAAATAAAGAGATCCCACATTATCTTCATAATGCTTTTCGAGTGCGGCCTGATCACCTCTCAGTTTTGCTTCGGGAATACCATTCCAGGCCTGGTAAGTTTTTTCGGTACCTGAAAGAATATTCAAGCGTAGGGAAGAATTCTTACTTAACCATGCGCCTGATATATAAAAAGATTTGAGGTCACTCGTCGCGCGGTCGATATATCCATCACTCGTGATCCGTGAAAGTCGTGCATCGAGCGTAAAATGATCTCCCATCAGGCCTGATCCTACTTTGATTGTATTTTTCCAGGTATTAAAAGAACCATAGCTATTGTTGATTTCCGCATAAGGATTCACGTTAACTTCATTCGTTGAGAAATTCATAGTTGCTCCAAAAGCTCCGGCTCCATTGGAAGACGTACCGGCTCCCCGCTGAATTTGTATACTGTTTACTGAAGAGGCGAAATCGGGAAGGTCAACAAAATAAATCCCCTGCGATTCTGCGTCGTTATAAGGAATACCATTCAATGTCATATTAATCCTGGTGGCATCAGTACCCCGGATATAGATACCTGTATATCCAACTCCATTTCCTGCGTCTGAATTAATAATGACAGACGGCGTCTGGCTAAGAATAAAGGGAAGGTCTTGTCCCAGGTTATTTTGTTCAATATCTTTTTTAGAAAGATTCGTGCGTGTAAACGGAGCTTTATCACCTGCTCTCAGGGCTTTTACTTCAATCGGCTGCATGAAAAGATTGATTCTTTGCATCGTTATATTGATCATCCCATTATTGATGATTTGAATAATCGTATCACGTGTCCGATATCCGATATTCGAAACGCGGATCTCATATTTTCCCGGTTTGACTGAGTTAAATTCAAACAAGCCCGTTTCGTTGGCCATTGTATTTCCAATAAATGGTGCTTCTATGCTGGCACCTGGAATCGGAATACCGGTTTCTGCGTCAGTGATCCTGCCTTTTGGATGGATCTGAGCATTTACGAATGGTAAGATTGCAAATAAGCAAATCCCCAAAAACAATTTTTTCATTTATTGATTTTTAAATGTTTATCCTGGATTAATTCGAATAATCCGGGATCAAATTGATTTGAGAGAAATGCTGCGGGAGTGAAGAGGAATGATTGAACCACCTTCCCTGCGCAGGCATTACCCTGGTCAGGTTCTACGGGTATTATCTCAGCCGGCCCGCCTAAGACGGGCAGCACCCCGGGAATCTGAAGTTTTTTCTGGTGTTTAGCTTTTCCAAAGTTTTAAATTTTGGAAAAGCTAAACTGTCGAAAAACAACTCAAAGATAGTGTAACATTTTAAAAGTCCGGACGTCTCACTTTAAACAATCCCGGATACCGGGAAGCAACATTATTTTATTAACTGTGTCTTTTTCCAAAATGTTTTGTATGAAAAAATTACTATTCATGACTGCTTATATCGGTCTCAGCCTTTTATCTTCTGCACAAAATTCAAAAGTTATTAGTGATAATAATGCCCAAACCCGCAATGTCAAAGGTTTTCATGCCATACATGTATCGGGAGGAATTGATCTTTATCTGAGCCAGGGGAATGAAGCCGTTGCTGTAAGTGCATCTAATCCCGACTATCGGGATAAAATAAAGACTGAAGTTGAGAACGGGGTATTAAAGATTTATTTGGAACGTAATGGGGACCATTGGGGTTGGAACTGGCATAATCCAAAATTGAAAGCCTATGTTTCTTTTGCAGCTCTCAATAATCTCAGAGCTTCGGGCGGGTCAGATGTGTATATTGAAGGTGGTATTAAAGTGGATCAACTTGAAATCGGGCTTTCCGGCGGCAGTGATATGAAAGGCAAGGTGGATATTCGTAATTTATCGATTAACCAAAGTGGGGGATCGGATGTAAATATTTCAGGTAATGTGGGAATGCTTGACATTGATGCCAGTGGGGGTAGTGATTTCAATGGTTACGATCTGGTAAGTGATACCTGTCATATTTCTGCAAGTGGAGGAAGTGATACGCATATTACAGTGAATAAGGAACTGAACGCAAATGCCAGCGGAGGCAGCGATATTTATTATAAGGGATCGGGCGTTATCAGAAATCTCAGATCAAGCGGATCGAGCAGTGTCACAAAAAAAGGATAATATTATTTACCTGTTTTATAAGAATCAGTGTTTTATTTTCCATCAGCTAAAAATAAATTATGAAAAAAATATTGCTAGTAGTTTCAGCCATGGTCCTGGTGTCGGCAGTTATGGCTCAGAAAGTAATCAATGACGCGAATGCACAAGTGCGCAATGTTAAAAATTTCCATGGAGTCAGAGTATCCAACGGAATTCATCTCTATCTTACTCAGAGTAATGAGGAAGCGGTTGCTGTCAGCGCATCTGACCCCGAATACAGAGATCGGATCAAAACAGAAGTAGACAATGGGATATTAAAAATTTATGTGGATAAAAGTGATTGGAAAATCTGGGATGATTTCAGTAAGAAAAAACTGAAAGCATATGTATCCTGTAAAACGATTGATGAATTGAGAGCATCTTCTGGTTCGCGGGTAGATGTAGACGGATCGATCAAATCAGGCGATTTGGATATGGATTTTTCAAGTGGGGCAGATTTTACAGGAAATGTGGAAGTAACAAAGCTGAAGATTCAATCGAATAGTGGGGCAGAAGCAAATATTACCGGTACAGCAAGCGATTGTAAAGTTGAAGCGAGCAGTGGAAGTACATTGGACGGTTTTGGCTTACAGACAGATATTTGTGATGCAAATACCAGTAGTGGCGCCAACCTGAGAATTACCGTAAACAAAGAACTCAACGCTTCCGCAAGCAGCGGAGGACAGATCCATTATAAAGGGAATGGTGTTATCAGAGAAATTAGTACCGGCAGCGGCGGTGGAGTGTCTAAAAGATAATTTGTTGCCAACTCGTTCTATTTAAAAAAATTTTATGAAAAGAATAATTTTTTTTGCGGCAAGCCTTTTATTCATAACGATCGCTTCCGCACAAAAAACAGTTATTAGTGATCCAAATGCCGAAGTCAGGAATGCAAAAGGATTTCATGCTATCGAAGTTTCCCACGCTATTAATTTATATCTGAGCCAGGGAGATGAAGAAGCAGTAGCGGTAAGTGCAAAAGACACAAAATACCGGGATCGTATCAAGACCGAAGTAAAGAATGGAGTGTTGAAAATTTGGTACGATAATGAAGGATGGAGATGGGATAATGGAAATAAGCAGCTCAAAGCTTATGTATCGTTTAAATCTCTGGATAAAATAACTGCCTCCGGAGCTTCCGATGTTGCTGTGGATGGAATCATTTCGGGCGATAAACTTGATCTTGGCCTTTCCGGAGCCAGCGATTTCAAAGGAGCTGTGAAATTGAATGAACTCAACCTGGATCAGTCTGGCGCTTCAGATGTCACTATTAAAGGGAGTGTGGGTAATCTTACAATTGAAGCCAGCGGAGCGAGCGACGTGAAAGGATATGACCTGGTGACTGACAATTGCAAAGCCAGGGCATCGGGTGCTTCTGATATTAAGATCTCCGTAAATAAAGAATTAATTGCGCATGCATCAGGTGCCAGCAGTATTAATTACAAGGGAACTGGCGTGATCAGGGAATTGCATTCGAATGGAGCCAGCAGTGTATCAAAAGAAGACTGAAGTCAGTAGAGCGTAGTGCGAAGGAAAAAATTCTTCCGCACTATGCTCTTCGAACTTCCGGACTAATTTCCGAATGCCCACACCAGAAATTCCGGCAATACTGCGCTCCAGTATGGATAATCATGTTTGGCATCTTTCACTTCTTTATAAACAATTGCTTCCGGGGGACAAATATTTTTTCTTTGAATGAGGGAGATAATATCTTTCGTGTCATCAATCACGTCGATGATGCCATCCTTATCCCTGTCTGAATTTTCTTCTGCACCTCCTGCATAGAACCAATATTCAAGTTGGGGTTTTTTACGTGAAGCTTTCAGTTTCGCATACATGATCCTGTTATTTGTGTCGGAATAAGTGCTGTCTTCGGCGGCTTTGTCGCGCCACCAGAAAGAGCCGGAGAAAATACCCACTTTGTCGATCTTTTCAGGATGATTCCAGGCAATATCAAAAGCGGATAAGCCTCCCAGTGAGCAACCTGCAATTGCCACACTCTTGAATTTTCTGACGCCCGTTTCTTTCTTCGCATAAAAATATAATTCATCATTGATGAATGCATCATAATAAGAAGCCCGGGAACCCCTTCCCTGGTAATCAGGTTTATCTGCCACTCCATATTCCTGCATCCGGTCGCCCGCATATACTGCCACGATCACCAAAGGGCGAATCGCCCCTTTTTTATACAAGCTGTCTGTGATTTCCCTGATTCTGAATTTTTCTATATCTTGGCCATCATTCAGGATCAGCAGGTTCAATTGTGATTTGTCGGACGGAATTGGGGTATATATTACTGTTAGTTTTACTTTTCTTTGCAGATGCCGGGAGTACAATTCATCGTCTCTTTGCTTTACATGCTTGCAGGATATCATGGTTATGATGAATAGAATTATACCAGCCCATTTCATTTACCGAATATAAAATATAAACTGTAAATAGAAAAGGATATCATATCCTGCATGTTTCAAAATTGGCGACTTAAATTTTTAGGTAGGCTAGTAAATAATCATGCTGCTTATGAGAAAATTATTTTTGGCAATTTTAACCTTGTTGGTAATTTCCTGCAAGCAACACAGGCAGTCATTGGCCGAACAATTGACTGTTACTTTCTCCAATCATTTAAAACAAATAGATTCAGCGACTGAATTGGATTCAGTACATATATTATGGAAAGTCATGGTAACTGAAAGGTTGGGAAGAATCATTGACGATTCTACTTATGTACGTGAATTTACCAGGATAAAAGCCCAATTAGGCAATGCACAGCAAAAAAATGATAAGGATAGTATTGAGTTTTATCAATATGAAATAAACTATATGGAAAAAGAAATTGATTCATTAAATAGATCAATTCCGGGCGGAGACATAACAAAAAGTTATGGATCATTAATAGGTTGCGCTTATTACATTAGAAGAAATAATAAAACAAAAATTGACAGTACGATATTATTTATCGATTCTGCATCCACCATGCGATATACTGAATATATGGATTCAGCTATAAGCCGGACTATCAGA
>DATJXY010000029.1:0-13686 GCA_035499855.1 Puia sp.
AACATCCTCAACCCGCAGAATGGCACGCCGATCACGCTGCCTTCGCAGGACATGGTGTTGGGATTGTACTATATCACGAAGGGAAAAAGATCGACAGAAAAAGAAAAAGTAAAGGGCGAAGGCAAAGCATTTTACAGTGCGGAAGAAGTGATTATCGCCTATAATGAGAACAGGGTGGACCTGCACGCTTATATAAAAGTAAAGACGAATGTACGTGGCGAAAACGGCGGTTTGCAGAATAAACTGATCGAGACCACCGTGGGTCGCGTGCTGTTCAACCAGTTCGTGCCGGTTGAAGTGGGTTATGTGAACGCGCTGCTGACGAAAAAATCGCTGCGCGAGATCATCGGCGATATCATCAAGTGGACCAATGTTCCCAAGACAGCGAAATTCCTGGATGATATCAAACAGCTCGGTTTCAGAATGGCATTCCGCGGGGGTCTTTCTTTCAATATCAATGATCTGATTATCCCGGATACAAAAGAAGAATTGTTGGTGAATGCAAAAGGAGAAGTCGATGAAGTTTGGGATAACTATAATATGGGTTTGATCACCAACAACGAACGCTATAACCAGATTGTTGACATATGGTCTCGCGTGGATACACGTATCACGGAAACGCTTATACGCGAATTAAGCGCTGATAAACAAGGATTCAATTCAGTATACATGATGCTTGATTCCGGCGCCCGTGGTTCCAAGCAGCAGATCAAACAGCTGGCAGGCATTCGTGGTTTAATGGCGAAACCAAGAAAATCCGGATCAACAGGAAGTGAGATCATTGAAAATCCGATTTTGTCCAATTTCAAAGGCGGACTAAACGTATTGGATTATTTCATTTCGACTCACGGAGCCCGTAAAGGTCTTGCCGATACAGCGCTGAAAACTGCTGATGCCGGCTACCTTACACGTCGTCTCGTGGATGTGGCGCAGGACGTGGTTATTACGGAAGAAGATTGCGGAACGCTGAGAGGAATTGCGACTTCTGCTTTAAAGGACAATGAAGATATTGTTGAACCATTATATGATAGAATTTTAGGACGCACTTCTCTTCACGATGTATACGATCCTCAAAATGATCAACTGATCGTGAGAGCCGGAGAAGAAATTTCTGAAGAAATAGCCAGACGAATTGAAGAGTCAGGAATTGAAATCATTGAAATTCGTTCAGTACTGACCTGTGAAAGCAAACGCGGTGTTTGTGTTAAATGCTATGGAAAAAATCTTGCATCCGGATATACCGCGCAAAAGGGAGATGCAGTCGGAATTATTGCTGCACAGTCTATCGGTGAACCGGGAACGCAGTTAACACTTCGTACCTTCCACGTGGGTGGTGTTGCAGGCTCGGCTTCTGTAGAATCTTCACTGACTGCAAAATTTGAGGGAGTTATCCAGTTTGACGGATTGAGAACTGTTACTACGGAAAATAATGAAGGAAATAAAGTACAGATTGTAATTGGTCGTACAGGTGAAGTAAGAATCATGGATACCAAGAATGATCGTCTTTTAATTACCAATAACGTTCCATATGGTGCTACACTGGTTGTAAAGGATGGACAGAAGGTGAACAAGGGTGATGTGATTTGTACCTGGGATCCATTCAATAATGTTGTCATCGCCGAAATTTCCGGTGTGATCAAATTCGAAAATGTTATTGAAGGAATAACATACAGAGAGGAAGCAGATGAACAAACAGGTCACCGTGAAAAAGTTGTTATTGAAACAAAAGATAAAACCAAAATTCCTTCAGTTATTGTTGAAGGAAATAAGGAAGCCAAATCATATAACCTTCCGGTAGGTAGTCATATCATTATTGAGGGAGGCGAAGATGTTCGTGCGGGACAGGTTATCGTAAAGATCCCCCGCGTGCTTGGCAAATTGCGCGATATTACCGGCGGGTTGCCTCGCGTAACCGAATTGTTTGAAGCAAGAAACCCGGGCAATCCTGCAGTTGTTTCTGAAATTGATGGAGTTGTTGCTTTCGGAAATATTAAAAGAGGTAACCGCGAAATTATTGTGGAAGCAAAAGATGGAGTGGTGAAAAAATATCTCGTTCCGCTTACCCGCCAGATCCTTGCACAGGATGGTGATTTTATTAAAGCAGGCGCTCAGTTATCAGATGGACAAATTGCTCCTGCCGATATCCTGGCCATCAAGGGACCTTTTGCCGTGCAGGAATATGTAGTGAATGAAATTCAGGAAGTTTACCGTTTGCAGGGTGTAAAGATCAATGATAAACATATTGAAGTAATCGTGCGCCAGATGATGCGTAAATTAAATATTGTTGATCCAGGTGATACAAGATTCCTCGAAGAAGAAACGGTTGATAAATCTGAATTCATTGATGAAAATGACTGGATATTTGATAAGAAAGTAGTTACTGATGCCGGGGATTCGGGCAAGTTAAGGCCAGGTCAGATTGTGAGTTTGCGTGAAGTAAGGGAAGAAAATTCAGTCTTGCGTAGAAATGATAAAAAACTCGCTGAATTCAGGGATGCAAAAACAGCCACTTCTGCTCCATTATTACTTGGTATCACGAAAGCCTCTTTAGGAACACAAAGCTGGATTTCTGCAGCATCATTCCAGGAAACAACCAAAGTTCTTTCTTCTGCTGCCATACAGGGTAAAACGGATGAAATGATGGGCCTGAAAGAAAATGTGATCACGGGTCATCCCATACCTGCAGGTACTGGTTTACGTGAATTCGAAAATATGATCGTTGGTAGTAAGGAAGAATATGAATTATTACAGACTTCCCGTGAAGCTATGCAGTTTGATGAAGAGGAATAACCTGACTATTCAGTCGATGTAAATGAACAAAATAGTTAAATAGGAAGCGAGTGCTTCCTATTTTTTTGTGCATTTGAACATGAATATTGACAAAAAATGCTAAGTTCATTTTATTCATGTTGTTAAATTTGGCTGAATTCGTGTTTTGTTTTGCACAAAGAGTATAATTTGCAAAAAAATTAGATGAAAAACATATCTACCATACTTGCCGTCATCTCCTTGTTATTGATTGCAGTGCTGTTCTATTTGTTTTTCAATCATACTGAACAGATCAAAAAGATTTCAGCTACGGCTAAGCGGCAGGCCACCACTGCTTTCCGGATTGCCTATTTTGATATTGATTCCCTGGAAGCGCATTATACCTATTTTAAAGACATACTGAGTGAGGTAAAGGAAAGGGAAAATTCCATGAATGCCGAACTTGGAAATATGGAAAAAACTTATCAGAAAAAAATTTCGGAATGGCAAAAAAAGGGAACATCAATGTCGCAGGCTGAAAGCGAGCAGGCTCAGCAGGAATATACTTTAATGCAACAAAATTATCAGTCGAGAAAACAAAGTTTGCAGGAAGAACTATTCAAGCACAATGAAGACATGAAATCAAATATCAGAAAAAAGATAGAAGATTTCCTGCGAGACTACAACAAACAAAAAAACTATTCTTTTGTTTTTTCCTATGAACCGGGGTCTTTTATATACTCAAAAGATACTGTCTATAACATTACGCAGGACCTGATCGATGGTCTGAATGCAGAGTACAAAAAGAAGTAGCTGTTAAATTACGAATTGCTGATGTGCGAATGTGCGAATAAAAAGGACATTCGCACATTTTCATATTTGCATATTTGCACATTTCCTAATTGTCCTTATCTTCCATTTTATTTGATGCTATGAATGAGCCAAATTCTTCTTTCAAGCCCTCTCTCGGTTTACTTGATGCTACTATGATTGTTGCAGGATCCATGATCGGTTCAGGTATTTTTATAGTCAGTGCAGATATTACCAGGGACGTAGGAAGTGCAGGATGGTTGATTTTTGTTTGGCTGATTACCGGGTTTATGACGATTACTGCGGCTGTCAGTTACGGAGAATTGAGCGGTATGTTTCCGAAAGCAGGAGGCCAATATATTTATCTGAAAGAAGCATACAATCCACTGGTGGGATTTTTATATGGATGGAGTTTTTTTGCGGTTATTCAGACTGGTACGATCGCGGCGGTAGGAGTTGCTTTTTCAAAATTCGCAGGTTATTTCTTCCCGGCGCTTGAATTGAAAGACGAGAATATTCTTGTGCAGATGGGTTCTCTCAAAATTTATCCCGCACAGCTGGTTTCGATCGTGTTGATTATTTTTCTGACCTATGTAAATACAAAAGGAATTAAAGGCGGGAAAATCATTCAAACCATTTTTACTGTTGCTAAATTGTTATCCCTTTTCGGATTGATTGTATTTGGATTGCTGCTCTCGGCAAAAGCAGGTATCTGGCATGCAAACTGGACCGATGGATGGACAATGAAAAGCATCAGCATGGAGAATAGGACCAGCCCGGTGAGTGGAGTCGCTATTCTGGGAGCCATTGCCGCAGCTATGATAGGATCAATTTTTTCAAGTGATGCCTGGAACAACGTAACTTTTATAGCAGGAGAAATAAAAAATCCGAAAAAAAATATTGGTCTGAGTTTATTCATGGGGACTTTAATTGTAACGATCATTTATGTTTCCGCCAACTTAATGTATATAAGTGTAATGCCATTGCATGATATTGCTTTTGCTCCGCAGGATCGGGTTGCGGTATCTGCAGCCAATGTGATTTTTGGAAATACAGGAACATATATCATTGCTTTGATGATCATGGTTTCTACTTTTGGTTGCAATAATGGACTAATCCTTGCAGGAGCCAGAGTATATTACACAATGGCCAAGGATGGTTTGTTTTTTTCACAGGCAGGAAAGTTAAATAAATATGCCGTTCCAAATTGGGCATTATGGGCTCAATCGGTTGTTGCGTGCATTTTATGTTTAAGCGGCAAATATGGCGACCTTTTGAATATGGTATCTTTTGTGGTGGTAATTTTTTATGTGTTGACTATTATCGGGATTTTTATTTTGAGAAAAAAATACCCTGATATGGAAAGACCTTACAAAGCATTTGGATATCCTTTGTTGCCGGTTTTATATATTATTCTCGGAATCGCATTTTGCGTTTTATTAATTGTTTATAAACCTGACTTCACCTGGCCTGGATTGATTATTGCTTTACTCGGTATCCCATTATATTATCTTGCAATTTCCAGCAAGAAGAAAATGACAGTATAAAATATGGCTGTAACAGATTTTGATAAGCTTTTTGATCAGTTCTCCAAAGTAAAAATTGGAGTCGTCGGTGATGTAATGCTTGATACCTATTGGTGGGGCCATGTTGAACGTATTTCTCCTGAAGCGCCTGTCCCCATCGTACATCTTGATAAAAAAGAATTCCGGATTGGTGGTGCCGGGAATGTTGCTTTGAATCTTGCATCATTAGGGGCCTCTGTAAATGCAATTTCGGTGATCGGTGAAGATGATGATGGATCGATTCTGAAGGATCTGCTGAAGAAAAACAATATCAATGCAGATTATTTGCTGAATAGTGCCGAAAGAATGACAACAAATAAAGCTCGCATCATCAGCCGCAATCAGCAGATGATGCGTCTGGATACCGAAACGACAAAAGATCTTTCCGCGAAAGACGAAGAATCGATTATTAATTCAGTCAAAACTTATTTGGAAACACAAAGCCCTCAGGCCATCATTTTTGAAGATTATAATAAGGGTGTGCTCACGGAAAAAGTGATTAAATCTGTAGTGGATCTGTGCAAAAAGCGCGATGTTTTTACGGCTGTGGATCCAAAAAGAAAAAATTTCTTTTCTTACCAGGGAGTAGATATTTTCAAGCCGAATCTGAAAGAAGTGAAAGAAGGGTTGAATCTTTTGATTGAACATATTGATGAACCGGCATTGCGACAAATTCATGCGCAACTATTTACAAAGTTGAAACATCATATTTCATTTATTACTCTTTCAGAAAAAGGAGTATTTTATCAATCTGAAGAAAAATCGAAAATTATTCCTTCGCATCTAAGAAATATTGCAGACGTATCCGGAGCCGGAGATACAGTAATTGCTGTGGCTGCATTGATTTATGCAATTACAAAAGATGTAAAGCTAATGGCAGAAATAGCCAATGTTGCCGGGGGCTTGGTCTGCGAAGAAGTAGGAACAGTTGCCATTGACAAGGAACGGTTATTAAAAGAATGTAAATTACTATTGATCAGTAAATAATATTTGAATGATCGGATTGTGTTGATCAAAACAGATAACGATCCATAATTTTTTTAAAATGTATACGCTTGTTATACATGGTGGGGCAGGCACAATTTTAAAGGAAGACATGACTCCTGAGTTGGAGCAGGCGTACATGCATGCATTGAAGGAAGCTCTCGAAGCAGGCTATGCTGTTTTGGAAGAAGGTGGTTCAGCTATTAATGCAGTTAAGGCGACCATTGTTATTATGGAGGATAATGTATTGTTCAATGCAGGCAGGGGAGCAGTTTTTACGAAAAAAGGAGTTCAGGAAATGGATGCAGCTGTGATGGACGGAAAAACATTAAGTGCAGGTGCTGTTTCCGGAGTTAGAAATGTCAGAAATCCGATTGAATTGGCAATGGAAGTGATGAGAAACAGCAATCATGTTTTTTTAAGTGGTAAGGGTGCGAATGATTTTGCAATCAAACAGGGAATTAAGCTCGAACCTGATGAATATTTCTTTTCCCAATTCAGGTATGATCAATGGAGAGCGATCAGGGATTCCGATAATTATTCTTTGGATCATACTCATCAGCGTCTGGAGGAATTGATGAAAGACAAAAAATTTGGCACTGTGGGGGCTGTTGCATGTGATCAAAACGGGAATATTGCTGCAGCTACCAGTACGGGAGGAATGACTAATAAAAAGTACGGACGAATTGGCGACAGCCCGATTATCGGATGTGGAACTTATGCCAATAATAAAACCTGCGGAATTTCGTGTACGGGTCATGGTGAGATGTTTATCAGAACAGTTGCAGCATATGATGTCAGTTGTTTGATGGAATATAAAGGATTGAGTCTGGAAGAGGCAATGCATATTGTTGTACATGAAAAGTTATTGGCCATTGGGGGAGAGGGTGGAATGATTGGTGTAGATAGTAGTGGCAATGCAGCGATGATATTCAATAGTCAGGGTATGTATCGGGCTTATAAAAGCAGTAATGGAAAAGAGCAGGTCGCTATTTATAAATAAGTATTCTTTTCAAATTAGTATAACTTTTTTATCACTAAACTTAGTGTCGGCACTCTTAACATCTTTTAGCTTCCCATGAAAAAATACGCTGTAATAGCTGCGGCTGGTTCAGGCTCTCGCATGGCAACAGCCATTCCCAAACAATTTTTATTGTTGGCTGGCAAGCCTGTTTTGTGGTATACGCTTAAAACTTTTTTGGAAGCATTCGATGACCTGCAGATCATATTGGTTTTGCAGGAAGAATATATTCAGACTGGTGAGAAAATTATTCAGTCAACAGATTCTCCAGACCGGGTTAAAATAATAGCCGGTGCACAGACAAGATTTCATTCTGTAAAAAATGGATTGTCTCTCGTTCCTGAGGAATCCATTGTATTTGTACATGATGGAGTCAGATGCCTGGTTTCCAGAGATATTATTCACCGTTGCTACAAGATGGCGATGGAAAAGGGTAATGCAATACCTGCAATTACTTCAACTGATAGCATTAGAATTATAGAAAAAGAGAATAGCCGGATAATAGATAGAAATAAAGTTAAATTGATTCAAACTCCGCAAACTTTTAATAGTACAATTCTAAAATCAGCTTTTGAGCAGGAGTATGAAGATGCGTTTACAGATGAAGCATCTGTTGTTGAAAAAAAGGGAATTAAAATAAATCTGGTAGAAGGTGAGGAAACAAATATTAAGATTACCCGCTCTTTTGATATTTTAATCGCTGAAAAGATTTTGCTGGGTTCCTGATGAGCTGCGACCGGCTCAGTTCCAAATACGATCAGAAGAAATTAACAAAAATGGGCCTTGGAGATATAAAAAGTATTTTATTAAGGAATAGATATTTTATTCAGCTGAGGTATTCCTCATTTTTCATAAAACTATTTGCTTTTTTGCGTCCTGCCTGGAAAAAAGAGTTGCAGGAACAAAAAAAATATTATTTGAAATTTTTTAATCATCTCAAACCAGGACAACATACCAGCTTTGATATTGGAGCCAATGAAGGGTTTGTTACGGGTTTTTTTCTTCAGTTTGGATTTTCAGTTATTGCTGTAGAACCAGATCAAAGAAATATAGCTATTCTGATCAGAAGATTTAAAACAAACGGGAGGTTTCAACTTTATTCGGGTGCAGCAGGTCAAAGCAATGGAACGGGAAAAATTTATCTGCAAAAAAATGGGACAGCTTTTTCAACACTTAGCTCCAAATGGAAAGAACTTATCGAGCTTGGTTCATACCGTTTTCATTCTCCCTACGGTCCACAACCGGAGACAGTAAAAATGATTACTCTGGACGAATTGATAGAAACATGCGGCATGCCTTCCTATATTAAGATAGATGTAGAGGGTTATGAAGCTGAAGTAATCAAAGGTTTGAATAAAAAAGTTCCAATCCTGCTTTTTGAAGCCAATCTGCCTCAATTTATGAATGAGACATTGGATTGTTTAAAAAAATTGAATCAGATTGATGAAAATGCTATTTTTAATTATTCGTATTCTTTTACGATCGAATCGGAAGGTTTTTCCCGTTATGATGAATTTATTAAAATATTGCCCGCAATCAGCCACCCTTGTATAGATATTATATGTATTATGTCAAATTATTTTGATTATTATACCGGATTGCCGATCATCAAGAGTGAATTGTCATTTGAATAACCTGAATGGCCAGGCCAGATTATTGTATTTATAAAAAAAATATGGTTGATCAGTTGTTCCGAAATTTTTATAAAAATGAGCTATTCCGGAAATGTCAGACCCTACAAAATCAAGAACAAAATCTCTGCCACTGAATTCTCTGATAATAGCGTCCAATAAAAAATGATTGCTCTGCATTTTTCTCCCCTTCTCAGAAGTTGTAGATTCAATCAGGTATAGTCTTTTTTTACGGACGAACATCATTGCGAGAGCCAAAAGCTCGTTTTTCATATCCAACACAGCCCTGGTTACTATTTCACCTCTTTCATTCATTTGAAAACATAATTTTTCAAATTGAACATAATCTGCAAATTTGACATGAGGAGTTCTTCCTTGATATTGTTCCTGATGAAGCGATAATGCCTTTTTTAAGTCATATTCTTTGATGTAGTTGAATTGAAATCTTTCTGCCCGCTTTAAATTTTTGATAAGATCTTTTTCGTATTTCGACTGAATAAAACTGTAAGAATTATTTAAGTCCAATATATAGTTGTGGTGAACTTTAAAAAGAGGGGAGCGATTATTGTAATTGAAGAATATTTCTGCAAAATTGAAATGACTATTGATTGCCTGTAGAAAGGGTTTGATCATTTTTTCTGAGACAGTTGCGCGGGAAAAGATCCCCAATTGAGGAGTAAGAGGAGGTTGATATAAATACTTTATTCCCCATTTGTTATTCCATGGCAATGGCATTACTGCTTCATAATCATTTAGAATTAAAGCGTCCCAATTTTTAGCCATATGATCCAGGTAAAATGAATAGCCATAGATCAGCCCGTTGGATGCTTCTTCAATGCATCGATCCCATTTAGAGATATCGATTGCTCCTCTTTTTACATAAACGATATTGCCCTGGTCATAATTCATTCATTGAATAAATGTCTTTTTAAAGTTTGTTTCAGATCAAAATTTTGTATGTCTATGCTGAATGTGATTTTTTTCCAAAATGTATTTTGTTCAGGAATTGTTTTTAACTGATCGCGAAAATCGCTGCTATAAACAATGGGGATATAAATATTAACAATGTTTTTGATCAGCGATAATTGCACCCCTCCCACATACAGGAATCTGCTTGTTAAGGCATTGGTCTTCCAGGCTTCAGCATAGGTGCCGACATCGAAAAAAATTCTTATTGGCAATTGTATCGGAAATAAATGATTTGGCAGCGTAGAATTAAAATTTAAAGCAGCCACCCAATTCTCCGACCTGCCTTGAAGAAAATCATATTGATCGATTCTGAGTTTGAGACCGCCATCCCTGATCATGATTTGTTGAGCGGCCAGGCCTCCATTATTTATCGAAGCATTCTCGATTGCATACGATGCAGTACGACCTAAAAAATAATTATTATAAGTATAGTCTTCTTCTCCTGTCGTCCCCAATAATTTTGGTTGATATCTCGAAGCATCCACACCCGGATTTTTTGACCAATAACCAAATTTGGCAGCAAATAATCTCACATTCATTCCCCCGGTATTATCATAATTGAAGAAATAATTCGACGTAAAATTGATCCTGTAAAAATTATTATCCTGTTGTAATTGTAATTGCAGTTTATACGGGTATAAGATTCTGTAATCATTAATATTTAGAGTGAGTTGGTTAAGATAGCGGCTCTTACTGTTTGTTGAAATTGGATGGATAGTAGAATCAACGGGGCTCAACACATAATTATTGAAATTCTTTTCATTGATGAGATAGGTCCTAAATTCAATCCATTTGTTCAAAGAACTTCTTGCATTTTTATTTTTGAGGTTCAGCCGGATAAATGGAACAATTTTTGAAAAACCTGAGAATATTTTATGATTGTTTGTGTCCAGCCCTGCATTGGTAGAAAATCTGGAACTATTAACTCCAACACTTATTTTCTGGAAGAAATTATCAGGTCGCCAGGAGTAACTAATATCTGCTATCCCATCTAGTTGCCGGCTTCCTGTGGCATATAATGGAATAAAAAGAAATTGAAAATTGTTTTCCGGTAAATTAAAGTTTGTCATGTATGCTCCGATCATGAATTTGTCATACATATTGAATCCCGCTGCAGGCCCCAAATTGAGATAATTGAATTTATCAGTATTGTGTGCCGAAAACAAAAATGCAGGTTTTATTTTTTTTGATTCGTTTCGAGGATTTAATGGACCTTTTTGTTTTAGTAAAGCAAATTGGGATTCCAGGTTTTTATTGCTTGTATTTTCTATTACTGACTGGAAATCGCCGGGATAAGTATGCCTGAATTCCCATTGTCTGAAATAAGATTGCATGCAGCTGTCAAACAAGCGTGAACCGAGACTGTCCTGCAATAGTTTCATCCATGAGCCGGCTTTCTCATAAGCAATCACATTATAATTTATTTCAGTAAAATCTTCTGAGCTGGTTGAAATTGGCTGATCCAGTTTTTCTTTTGTCAATACATTTATTAAAAACTCATTGATATTCTGAGGCATTTTTTTTTCAAAAAAACCTGTTTTCTTCTTCTGGCTTTGTTGTTCTCCTGATTGGGTTTGATATTTCCATTTTTCATAGCGGTGATCATAATAGGTATTGATTCCTTCATCCATCCATGGGTATCTCCTTTCATTTGATCCAATTGCTGCATAAAACCAATTGTGGCCAATCTCATGATTGATCGTGAGGTCAAGTTCTTTTTCTTTTTTCAATGGCGAAATACAAGCGATGGTCGGATATTCCATGCCTCCCGGCGAACCCATCTTCGCTTCAACAATACTGATTGTGTTAAATGGATATTCACCAATGAAGGATGAGTGAAAACGAATTGCGTCTTTTATAAAAAGGATACTTTTACTCCATATCATTTTTTCTTCAGGCTCATAAAAGCTATAAGCTTCGATGACTCTTCCGGAGGCCAGCTGTATAGTATCGTGATCTACTACAAATTTTTGACTGGCAAACCATGCAAAATCGTGGATTTTGTCTTGTTTGTATTCAAGAGTTTTGATTCTATTGGTTGTATCAGCTGGTATTGGTGATGTTTCCGACTGATCATGGTTGAGAGGATAATGTTTTTGATGATTATTTTTTTTATGCAAACCAGGATCGATATCAATTGCTACATCCGGCTTCCTGAATAACATCCATTTTTTTTCTTCTTCATTTTGCAATTCTCCGGTTGCGGCGACAACATAATTTTTGGGAACTGATATGCGGACTTTGTAACTACCAAGCTCACCGTAAAATTCACCCTGGTCAAGATAAGGCATGGGATGCCATCCCTTTGAATCATAAACAGCAGGCTTTGGATACCATTGCGTGATCTGATAAGATTGTCCGACATGCCCTCCCCTTGAAAAATTGAAAGGCAATTTCTCAAAAAAAGGAGTGCTGATTTTGATGCTGGTTCCCGGTGCCAAGGGCTGAGGCAATATCAGTTTTATAATATCAATAAATTCAGGATGGTCTTCGGTCGCCGCGATGATGCCATTTACTCTGAAATCCAGCCGGTTGATATATCCACGTTGATCCTTATCCGAAAAATAGAAATCGGTCCGGTTGTTTTCCAGCAGTTGATCACTAAAGGCAGTTCTGTCGTTTTTATAGGCATTTGGCCATAGATGAAGCCAGATAAAGTAAAGCGTGTCAGGAGAGTGGTTGGTATATTCCATCTGTACAAAGCCCTCCAAACTATTTTCAGAATCGTTCAGATTGACTTCAATATCATAGTTTACTTCCTGTTGCCAGTATTGTTGTGCGTGAGCACCCAACCCTAAGGGTAAAATAAAAGAAAACAGGATTTTTTTCATTGGGCGATCACTCTGAATTTTTTATTCCTTATCGGCCCTTGCCTTTAAAAATAGTAAAAAGGGTGTGTAACATTATTTTTAGATCCAGCGCCAGTGAAATATTTTCTATATAAACAAGATCATATTTCATACGTTCGATCATTTCCTGTATATTTTCTGCATATCCAAATTGTACCATGCCCCAGGAAGTCAGGCCGGGTTTAACTCTGAGAAGATAACGGAAATAAGGAGTTTTCTGAGAGATTTGATCAATATAATATTGTCGTTCCGGCCTTGGGCCCACCAGACTCATTTCTCCCCTGATTATATTCCAAAGTTGTGGCAATTCATCTATTCTCCATTTTCTCATCACCTTTCCCCACGGCGTAATGCGATCATCATTTTCAGATGAAAGAGCAGGTCCGTTTTTTTCTGCATCCTGGATCATAGAACGTAATTTATGAATCTTAAATTTTCTTCCTTTGTAACCAATCCTTTCCTGGGAATAAATAATAGGGCCGGGAGAAGAAAATTTTACCCGTAAAGAGGCATATAGTAAAAGAGGAGAAAACAATACAAGACTGATAAAAGAAATAAGGACATCTGCAAGACGTTTAATATTCTGTTGCCATTCAGGTATCAATCCTGTTTGAATATCTGAAAGAACTGCTCCGTATAGATTGCTTGTTTTGACTGATCCTGATAAAATATCAAGTATATCGGGAATAATTTTTACTTCGACATTTTTTTCACTCAACTGTTCTATGATTTTCTCAATATGTTCTTTTTCTGATCTATCCATAGCGATAACCACCAGTTCAACATTATTCTTGTCAATGATTGTTTCCATGTCACTAATAGAACCTAATTGAGGAATTTGTTTTAATAAATTGATTTTACCGTTGGACTCGTTGTTTACATAGCCTATATAATTATATCCTATTGTTTTTAATCCTCTGAAGCTGTCCTCATATATTTTCGCCGCTGTTGCATTGCCTCCGACCAATAATGTGTTAAACCCCACTTTTCCGATTTTCAATTGATGTTTTGCGAAATTGAGTATAAGCCATCTTCCAATCCAGATAAGTATGAACTGAGAGACAAGGAATGTAAAAAAAGCTTTATAATAATAGCGATAATCAGTTTGC
>DATJXY010000030.1:0-6543 GCA_035499855.1 Puia sp.
CGGATCGTTGATCACAATCGAAAAAAATAAAACAGTGCAACCAACGATGCTGCAGACCGCCGTAACGGTCAGTTCATTCAATCTGGATTTTTTGTAGAGCGAATGGTAGGATCCCACCATTCCATAAAAGATTAGCCATCCCAGGGGAATGAAAACTATACCAAGCCAAAAACGATTATTAAGAAAAATATGATTATTGATCGTTATTGGTTCCGAAAGTAAAATCCGACGGGTAAAATAAAGAATAACCCAGGCCAGAATACTTGCGAGATAGTCGCCAAAAATATACCATATTATGTGGGTTTTTTTAGGAACTGGCATGCAGTCGTTAGGTGTTGATGGTATTATGTTTGATCTTTTGCAATATTTGATGAGCAATATCCATTGCCCGGTATCCATCCAATTCTGAAACAATGGTCGGAGTATTGTTGATTATAGATTCGCAGAATTTTTCCAGTTCCATTTTAATCGCATTCACCTCAGGGATCTGGGGGTTTAATATGGCAATTGTTTTTTTGCCATTCATTGTTTCAATATCGAAGGCAAATGCATCCTCGTCAGAAGCAGTTTTTAGTTTAATAATTTCAGTTTTTTTATTGAGAAAATCGATTCCTATATATGCATCTTTCTGAAACAAACGCATTTTTCGCATTCTTTTCATGGAGATGCGGCTGGAAGTAAGGTTCGCTACGCAGCCATTATTGAACTCAATTCTAACATTCGCGATGTCGGGAGTATCTGTTAATACTGAAACCCCACTGGCCGAAATATTTTTTACTTCGCTTTTCACGATGCTCAAAATGATATCAATGTCGTGTATCATTAGGTCTAATATCACACTCACTTCCGTGCCCCTGGGATTGAACTGTGCCAGGCGATGCACTTCAATAAACAATGGATTTAGGGATGTGGAAGATAGGGCCAGAAAAGCAGGGTTGAAACGTTCTACATGTCCGACCTGCAATTTGATATTTGATTCTTTTACAAGTTTGATCAGTTCCTTTGCTTCTGACATTGTGTTTGCAAGTGGTTTTTCAACAAAAACGTGCTTGCTTTTACGAACAGCCTGTTCACACAATTCGAAATGAAAATTAGTTGGTGCAACAATATCTACTATGTCACAAGCATTCATTAACTTATTTGCATCGGTATATCGTTGTACCTGGTATTTTTCGATTACATCATTTGCAATGTCGTCATTCGGATCGTAAAACCCGATCAACTCTACCTTTTTAATTTCTTTCCAGTTGTTCAAATGAAATTTTCCAAGGTGGCCAGCGCCGAATACGCCTACTTTCAGCATCAAAAATGTTTTATGATCCAAATATATACAATGTGTACATAAGAAAATGGGCAGGTGCGAAAATGATGAATTTGGGACGAGAATAGATACTAGAAGAATATCCCACTGAGGGTATTATTTTAATAATTCTGCTGATTGTGATTGTTCTTTACCCAACATAAAGGATAAGGAAGAAAGGCAATACAAAAGACAGACAAAGAATTTTATGTTTTGATGCCGCTATTGATTTCTTTATTAATCAAACGCACCTTCGCATATTTAATAATATTTGCAGGAGTAAGGGGAATATTTGGCTGAGGAAAAATTTTTGTTTTGATCAATTTTCTCAGGGTTAAAATAAAAACGGGTATATACAAAATAAGAATAAGTATGAAGTAAAAATCATACATCTTTAAAAAATAAACTCGCAGTGAAATGGAATCTGCCTTTTGTTTGCCCAAAACAAGGTCAAGAATTTTTTTTGCGGCTGGTAAAATTAATGGAATCTTTCCCCAGTTAGAATACCTGACATCTTCATATTTGTAATTGAAATCATAATCGGAAGGCAGTTGCTTTTTGTAATATTCCCAATTGTCGCGAACGTCCGCAAAACTGGCCAGACCCGATGTAGGTTTGACAAAATAAACATTGAAGAGCGGATCCAGGACTGCCCATCCCTTAGTGGTTTTTGCTTCTACTACATTATGTGCTGCGAATCTCCCAAGCGCTTTCATTTGCGCTATTCTTACCGGGTAATCGTAATTTTCAAGTGTTCTTGCAAGTACAATTGAATAGCTTCCGCACGCGCCTTGTGCTGTCATCAGGTCTATCGAAGAAGGGTGAACATAATCCACTTTGAATCCATCCAAGTTTTGATTGCGGAATACAGAAGCTCTGTCTGTCAATAAAGCATGGCATGCCTGCATGACTTTCACAACAACGGAATCCTGGTTGTCTTTTAAATTTATTTTGCTGTCAATATTTGATTGGATTGCCTTGAACAACTCCTGTTCATAATTCGCTTCCATTTTGAAATAGAAAAGAGTTGCCAGTAAAAAACCATTCAAAAAAGCCAGGAAATAAAGGTTCCTGAAAATGTGCCTGATCATTACAATTTTTTTTGTAACAGCATAGAATGAAGGTGCAGATCATGGAAGCAACGACGAAATTTACGCCAAAAAATTTTAACACAGAAGGAAAAGTCCTTCGTCGGCAAACAGTTGTGGAAACAACCTTGAAAATTTTTTTAAGCAGAAATAACTTTGAATTCTTCGGCAATTAGTATACCAAGTATAATTCAGAGTAACTGATCAACAAAAAAATAACTGTGTAAATATTTCCCTTCAGCACCTACAAATACTCCAATTAGGCAAGAAAGGTTTTTTTTCATTAGATTTTTGGCAGCTTTTTTTGGAAATCAACTTATAAAATAAAATTGATCATTATCAGTTGATTTATTATAATATGTTTTTTTAAAGCCTCCATTTATAAAAAATTATTTAAATATATTATAAATCAATTTATTGTGAGAAATAACATAATATTATTAAAATTTATATTTATTTTTTTTTATTTAATTTGTCTTTTTTTTGATGTATTAAACTATCTTAGCCTAAATATTAATGCCAATTGACAATTTTATTTAAATCGATATCAATTTTCATTTTTCCGATTCCCTTTATTTTGATTACGATTTTTACTACTACTAATAATTCTTATAACCTGCCTTTATCCACTGAATTAGTCTACGAAATTCTTGCTTGCCCTCTATTGGCAATAGGGATTCTTACGGTTGCTCTATTAAGTTTTGTTCTTAAACCGGGTTTATTCAGGCCTTTTCCTTTCGGGTCTGGTCATCAGAAAAAAAAGAGAAAGTCTGAGAAAATCAACCAGGATTTGTTGATGCCCGGCTTGGTATTATTCGCCTTTGAAAAAAACGGCAAGAGTATTTAAAAGTTTATAAATAAAAAAGGTACAGCATTGGTAGAACTTCTGGAACAAGTTCATTGCTATACCCCTTTTTAACACTTAAAACCAATTGCAATGTTACAAAAACTTTCCGCAACATGTACGGCTTTGTTATGTTTTATTATGAGTTTTTCGCAAGGCACAGATTCGACAAAAAAGGCTGCTGACACTGCTGTAAAAACACCACCACCCGTCACTATCACAGGTTCTGTCGATGCTTATTACCGGTATAATTTTAATGCCCCATCAGGAAAGACTAATAACTACACCAGTTTTACAAATTCGCAAAGTTCCTTCGAATTAGGAATGGCTTCGTTGCGGGCAGATCACAGTTTTGGAAAAGTGAGTGCAACAGCTGATCTCGGTTTTGGAAGAAGAGCTGAAGAATTTTCGTATAACGATTTCGGTCACCCTACTTTATTTGCAGTGAAGCAATTGTATGTAAGCTATCAGGCTTCGAGCAAAATCAAATTTACAATGGGTAAATGGGGTACTCATATCGGTTATGAAGTATTGGATGCATATGTAAACAGGAATTACAGTATGGATTACATGTTTTCGTATGGACCGTTCTTTCACACCGGTTTGAAAGCAGATGTTTCCCTGAGTGGAACGACCGCATTCATGGTTGGTATTGCGAATCCTACTGATTTTTCCACTACCAGCTCGGGGACGAAAGTTGCAATTGCCCAATTCAGTACAGGCACAACAGACGGGAAATGGAAATTCTTTCTGAATTATCAGGGATATGGAGGCGTGAGCCAGGATACTGTGATTTCTCCTGGGTATACCCTGTTTCAAAGCATGAACCAGTTTGATCTTGTTATCAATGGTACAATTACCAGCAAATTTGGTATTGGATTCAACGGCACTGTTCAGTCGATAAAATCTTCTGTTTTGGATAAGTCAACCAGCTGGTGGGGCTCTGCAGTTTATTTGAACTTTGATCCAAGCTCAAGTTTTGGACTCACCCTTCGTGGCGAATATTTCTCTGATAAGGATGGAGTAAAAATCAATCCTGTAGATCCAACTCAGACTCCGGGATTAAATGTATTTGACGTAACACTTACTGCTTTATGTAAAGTGGGCAGCAATCTCACGATAATGCCGGAAATAAGACTGGATAATGGTTCCAAAAACTTTTTCTATAAAACCGACAATACATACACTCAATCAACTTTTAGCGCTCTGCTGGCCGCAGTCTATCATTTTTAATTATTCAACTAAATAAGCAAACCAATTTTTAACCCAAACTAAAACTTCAACACATGCTTTTAAACACTGTTGGTAAGGCAACAAAAATGTTCAAACGACAGATTTTTTTTGTCGGTTTGATTTTGTTAAGCATACCATATGCGTCCTTTTCTCAGGATCCCAATGGATCAAAAACCGGGACTCTCGGAGATATTGATACTACAACTGTAAAGGTCCTGGATTCAGTCGCTTCAGCAAAAGACACAACAGTACAAGCCACAAGTTCCAGCATAAGCAAGCTGGCTGCTGCCGTCCATACAATCGGTGATGCGGATGGGCATAACAAGATCGCAATCAACATTGTTTGGACTTTGATCACCGGATTTCTTGTGATGTTCATGCAGGCAGGTTTTGCTATGGTTGAAACCGGATTCACGCAAAAAAAGAATGTGGCGCATACCATGACAATGAATTTCCTTGTCTATGCACTGGGTGTATTAGGATTCTGGATATGTGGTTTTGCATTTATGTTTGGAGGCGGACTAAATGTTGCGAGCCTGGGGGGAGCTGCTGGTGTAACCAGCCATGAATTCACCGTGCATCTTTTCGGACATGATTTCGGCCTATGGGGTACAGCAGGTTATTTTCTAAACAGCAATGTTTACGACGTGGGGATATTTGCTTTATTCCTGTTTCAGTTGGTATTTATGGACACAACAGCCACCATACCTACTGGCGCTATGGCAGAAAGATGGAAATTTAAATCTTTTGTCATTTATGGGTTCTTCATCTCGATGTTCGTTTATCCCATTTTTGGTAATTGGGTATGGGGGAGTGGCTGGCTTTCACAATTGGGTGTGAATTTCGGATTGGGCCATGGGCATGTTGATTTTGCCGGATCTTCTGTTGTGCATGAAGTAGGAGGTGTTGCAGCATTGGCGGGGGCAATGGTGATAGGGCCTCGACTTGGCAAATATGGAAAAGACGGCAAAGTTAATACTATACCGGGGCACAATATTCCAATGGCAATTATAGGCACATTTATTTTAGCTTTCGGATGGTTTGGATTCAATCCAGGTTCTACACTGTCGGGTACAGATCTGCGCATATCTGTTATAGCTACAAATACAATGCTAGCCAGCGCATCTGGTGCATTCTTTGCGATTATGTACGCATGGATGAAATACGGCAAACCCGATCCGGGAATGGCTGCCAATGGAATGTTGGCAGGTTTGGTGGCAATCACTGCCCCATGTGCATTTGTAAATGCTACCGGAGCAATTATTATCGGAGCTGTTGCAGGTATCTTGGTTGTTGTTTGGTATTATTTTATGGATAGAAAACTCAAAATTGACGATCCCGTGGGAGCAGTAGCTGTTCATGGTGTAAATGGTTTCTGGGGAGTTCTTTCTTTAGGTCTATTTGCTGATGGTAAATACGGTGATGGCTGGAATGGAGTTTCAGGAACAGTAAAGGGATTATTTTATGGTGACCCCAAACAATTTATAGCTGAATTTATTGGAGGAACTACTTGCTTCGTATTTGTCTTCGTTGTGATGTACATATTTTTCAAGCTTCTAAGCAAAACGTCAATAGGCCTTCGTTCAAGTGATGCTGACCAGACAGCAGGTCTAGATATCCCTGAAATGGGTGTGCATGGATATGTTGATTGATCTCATAGAGTGAGAAAATAAAAAGCTCCTGCTTCCAACAGGAGCTTTTTGACTAATAAACTTTTACATTAAATAAAAAAATATATGTGCTTTTATCAGTAAAATATATCCGATTTTATGAAATATCCCCTAATTTCGAATATAATTTATAAGAAGTATACATATTATAGTTTTTTAAATTTATAACTTCATAAATTTGGCAGTTCCACAAGCAAACAAAGCTCTTCACCATCGGATAATGACTCCCTTGCGTGATTTTATCAATGACAGTAGAGCAACGGGTATATTATTAATAGGTTGTACTCTTATTTCAATATTTATTACTAATTCTTCAACAGGATGGTATAGAAACATATGGAATAATGAAATTCATGTATTCTCAAACTTTCATCTACCGGGATCATTTATAGAATGGATCAATAATTT
>DATJXY010000031.1:0-56177 GCA_035499855.1 Puia sp.
TCTACTGTCAAGTAATTTCAGATTTGCAGATACATCTGAACTATATTTTTTAAAGTTGGTATTTATAAGAATTCCATCCTGATTTAAATAGCCTGCAGAAAAGCGGTATTTACTATTCTCGTTGCCGCCACTGGCCGCAAAAGAATAGTTTTGCTGAGGAGCAGTTCTTAATACTGCATCCTGCCCATCGCCACTCCCGCCTTTATCAAAAGAATTACTTACTCCATAATATTTGATTGCGTCTCTGTATTGAGAAGCATCTAATACTTCTGTTTTTTTCAAAACCGATGAAATGCCTGTAGATACAGCCACATCCAGTTTCATTGCACCTGGTTGCCCTTTTTTTGTATTTATTATTATCACTCCATAGGCTGCCCGCGAGCCGTAAATGGCAGTTGCAGATGCGTCTTTCAGGACATCAATAGATACTATATCGACAGGGTTAAGAAAGTTCAGTGGGTTATTATCGACCTGCAGCGATCTTCCATCCAAAGGCACACCATCTACGACATATAATGGTTGGCCTGTACCCGAGAGTGCAGAGTTGCCTCTGATCTTTACAGTCATAGCAGCTCCGGGCGAGCCATCGTTGGATGTTACCTGCACACCGGAAATTCTTCCCTGAATTAATTGATCGGGCGAAGTGTAAATACCTTTATTAAAATCCTTTTCTGAAATAGATCCTACTGCACCGGTAAGATCCTTTTTCTTTGAAGTACCATATCCAATAACAACAACGTCATTAAGGTTTGAGTAGGAGGGTATCAATGCGATAGACCAATTGGTTATTTTGCTGATGTCAAGATCAAGAGACGCATATCCTTCAGCCGAAATCGATATCATATTCACAGATGCAGGAACGGAAAGAAGAAAATGTCCCTTTGCGTCAGTCATAGTGCCCAGAGAAGTATTTTTTACAAATACAGAAACATTGGATAATGGCAAACTATCCTGGGAACTGATTATGAAACCGGTAATTATTTTATTTTGTGCAGTTACACATAGGCTTGAAAAAAGAGATAATGAAATGAATAAAACAAGCGCAGGCAGGCTTTTAAGGCTCATAGTTTTGGGGTTCGTGATGGTCGGTTGTCGAAAACAAGAATTTTTCAGAATCTCGGGAAAAAACAAAAACTCCTTTCTAAATATAAAATAATTTAAATTAGAAAGGAGAAATTTTTTCTACCGACATTTTGCCCTCCGGAAAGTTGATATTATTTGTTTTTGACCTTTATGCATTTTCCATTGCCTATTGCTCATTGCCTATTGCCAATTGCCATTGATATTGACTGTTCATCCTAATCTTTTCGTCGCCCGGTTAAGTTATTCCTATCATGCACAAATTTTTGTTGTACCAAACATCACATTTATGTTTACACGTTATTCCCTGGTAACGATTCTATCATTGACTACTTCTCTCCTTTCAATTGCTCAAAAAATTGACCCATCTGTTGCTTATACATTCAATATTGATCTGGTTCATGTAACGGATGATAAGGTAAAGGTTGAATTGCTCACTCCAAAAATTAGCAGGAGTGAAATTACTTATCATCTGCCAAAGATTGTTCCCGGAACTTATTCCGAAGATGATTTTGGGAGATATATTGAGCAATTCACTGCCGTGGACAAAAGAGGAAATTCCCTGCCTGTTACAAAAGCCGATGTCAACAGCTGGACGATTTCAAATGCAGATAAATTATACAAGATCTCTTACCTGGTCAATGATTCCTACGACGATGCGACTACAAAGCAGGTAATCTTTGAACCAGCCGGAAGCAATATCCAGAAGGACACGAATTACGTGATCAATAACCAGTGTTTCCTGGGCTATTTTGATGATATGAAAAATATGACTTATGAAGTCAATATCCAGCATCCTGCTAATATGTATGGGAGCACCGCCTTAACGGATATGGATAACCGTAGCACGAACGATAAATTCATCACCGAATCTTATAACCGGATTGTGGACAATCCTTTTATGTATGATGTGCCGGATACGACGGTGATCAAGGTAGGCAATACGGATGTGCTTATTTCTGTTTATTCGCCAACAAAACAGGTAACATCTGCATTCCTCGCAAAAAAATTATCGGCTCTTCTGCAGGCCCAGGGCAAATACCTGGGAGGGAAATTGCCGGTAGACAAATATGCTTTCATTATTTATCTTGATACAAAATCTGTAGGCTATTCGCATGGTGAAGGCGCATTGGAACATTCTTATTGTTCGATGTATTATTATCCCGAGAGGCCCGCTGATCAGCTGGCCGATGAGTTTGTAGATCATGCAGCCCATGAATTTTTTCATATCATCACTCCGCTGACGATTCATTCGGAAGAAATACAATATTTTGATTTCAATCATCCGAAAATGTCGGAGCATTTGTGGTTATATGAGGGATCGACCGAATATCATGCTCATATGGTACAGGAGAAATATGGAATCATTACGCCGGATCAATTGTTAACAGTGTTGAGCGGGAAAATAACTCTTTCCAAAAATCAATTCAATGATACGGTCCCTTTCACTGTTATGAGCAGCCATATCCTTGGAGAATATAAAAACCAGTTTATAAATGTCTATCAGAAAGGAGCCCTGATCAATATGTGTCTTGATATCAAATTGCTCCAGTTGTCGCACGGCAAATATGGAATCATGAACCTGATCCATGATCTTTCTAATAAATATGGCAAACAAAAAGGCTTTAAGGATTCTGAGTTATTTGGTGAGATAACAAAACTCACTTATCCTGAAATCGGGCAGTTCCTGGATACTTATGTAGGAGGCTCACAACCCTTACCATTAGCCGAAATATGCAATATTGTAGGCGTCAATTATCAGCCTGAAGTAGAAACAAAGGACAGCACATTTTCATTGGGGCGGGTTGGGACCGGCGTTAATTCCGATGGTAAGGTTTTTATTTCTGATACTGCCGGCATGAATGCTTTAGGTTATCAATTAGGCTGGCGCAAAGGTGACGAATGGGTTTCGATCAATGGAAAGGAAGCCAGTGCGGCGAATGCGAGAAATATCATCAATGACCTGTATAAATCTGCCAAAGTTGGAGATGATCTTACGGTTAAGGTCATGCGAAAGAATACAGATGGGAAGGCTGAACCTGTAGAATTAAAAGCGCATATGACCAAATTTCCTGTCAGGAAATTTCATGTGCTTAGTTTTAATGACAGGCTTACAGAAGAGCAGCAGATGTTGAGGGATGCGTGGCTCAAACCTCAATCTTAAATCGGATTTGAATACTGATCGATTTCGGTAAAACTCATTCCAAATTCCCTCAGAATTCGGGCTTATCTTTGCGCGCTATGAAATATTGGATTTGGTTTGTGTTTTTCGTATTTGAAGGTTATTTTTCTTATTCCCAGGAGGGTTCCCAAAATAATTACCCAGGTAGTATAAAAGGAACCGTTATAGATTCTTCGTCTTCACAAGGGGTTCCATATGCAACAGTGACTCTCTTTCTGGAAGGCAGCACCAAGCCTGTCAGCGGCGCTTTTGCAAATGATAAAGGTTTTTTCAGATTAGATAGTCTGGCCCCGGGAAATTACCGGGTTGAAATTGGATTTATCGGTTATAAATCAAGAGTGCTGAATAAAATAATCATTAGCACTAAGCATCCGGTTGTCAATCTTGAAAAAATTCTTTTATCGGGTAATGCCCAGGTGCTGGCGGATGTGACAGTGACAGGTCAGAGGCCATTGGTTGAAAATAAAATTGACAAACTTGTTTTTAACGCGGAAAGGGATATCACTTCTCAAACCGGGGTTGCGACGGATATACTTAAGAAAGTGCCGCAGGTTTCAGTGGATGTGGATGGAAATGTGGAGCTGCAGGGAAGCACCGATATCCGGTTTCTCATCAATGGGAAACCTTCTACTATTTTCGGAAGCAATATCGTTGATGTATTGCAGTCTATTCCTGCAAATCAAATAAAAAGTATTGAAGTAATCACCAACCCGGGAGCAAAATATGATGCACAGGGAACGGGTGGAATTATTAATATTATTTTAAAAAGTACCAGGGCCCAGGGCATTAATGGCAATCTTTCCTTGACAGCCGGAACAATCACGCAAAACGGGTCTTTTAATATCAATGCACGAAAAGGAAAATTTGGATTAAACGCATTTATAAATGGCAATGCCAGGCTCACGACTACCACACAAAATAATCTTCAGCGTGTTTCAACAGATACTGCGACGAAAGTAAATGGAATCTTACAACAGGATGGAAGCGCTGATTTTAACCGGCATGGATTTCAGTCGGGAATCGGTTTTGACTGGAGCATGGATGACAGGAATAATATTTCAGGAGGATTGAACTATCATAATTTCGGTAACAAGTCAAAGGGTTTGATTAATCAGTTTGAACAGATACAAAATGATGGAGACAGTATTCTTTCAAATACAAACAGCACGAATAACACTAACAGCGCTTTCAAACAATATAGTTGGGATCCCAGCCTGAATTATAAACACAATTTTAGAAATAAGGAACAGCAGCTTGAAATTGGTGTGGATGGAAGCTTTGCCCATAATTTAAATACTTCCGGGAACGATCAATATTTACAGCCCCAGGATTCCTTGATATATGGCACGAGAAATAATAATCCCGCCAAAGAAAGCCAGTACGAAATGATGATTGATTACTCACAACCGCTGGGTAAGGATATAAGTTTTGGAGTGGGAGGGAAATTCACCGGTTATGATATCTCGAGTACAGCTGAGGCTTTGCTTTGGGACAGTTACTCCAAAAATTATCTGTACGACACTGCTTTATCGAATGATCTCAACTACCATCAGAGGGTTTATGCAGCTTATGGTGAATTAAATTTCCCGGTGGGCAAATTATTCGAGGCGAGGCTCGGCGGACGATATGAACGGACCGATGTGAATTCGTTTTACGCCAACGCTCAGCAGAAAATAGAAGAGGGGTATAATACAATTGTTCCTTCTATTTTCTTCATGAAAAAAATCGGTGAAAATCAAACAGTCAAACTGAGTTATACGATTCGGATTAACCGGCCCGATTATTTTGACCTGAACCCCTATATCAATGCAAGTGATCCAAAAAATGTTACTACCGGTAACCCTTATCTGAAGCCGGAGGTTTGGGATCGATATGAAGCTTCCTACAACAATGATTTGGGTAAGATCGGATCATTTATGGTTACTTTGTTTTACCGGGTTAGTAATGATGATATACAACCTTTCATAATTTATTATCCTACGTTTACCGTGGGGGACACGACCTATACCAACCTTGCCGTAACCACGCGCGAGAACATTGGAATTGAAAAAAATGCAGGTACTAATCTTTTCTTTAATTTTCATTTGAATGATAAATTTAATGTGCGGTCAAATTTTATGTTTATATACAGGAATACGATCAATCATGTGGACACAGGATACAATTCAAGCGGGACAATGTATCGTTTCAACATGAATGTATCTTATCAATTGAACAGTAATTTCGCAGCAGAATTCTTTGGAGATTTCCGATCTCCCCATCACGAAGCACAGGGAACCTATCCTTCATTCACTTCTTACAGTCTTGCACTGAGGAAACAGTTTTGGAATAAGAAAGGCAGTATTGCTTTAACAGCTAATAATATTTTTTCTAAATACGTAGATCAGCGAACCGAACTTTATGGTCCGGGTTTCGTGAGCAGTAATCTTCGTAAGATCCCTTACCGGTCGATCGGCATTAACTTCACCTGGAAGTTTGGAAAAATGGAAATAAAAAAAGAAAAACCGGAAGAAAACAATATCGATTTGAACGGTCCCCAACAATAGATTGTTGGACTATATTTGACAAGGCCAAAGGGGCATCCAAAAATAATCTTTTACTATTTTTCGAATTTTAAGTTGATTTGATCAGTTACAAGAGAAAAATTTTCTTTGTCGAAACAAATAAAAAGCACTTTTTGGATGATATCATCCAGCCTCAAAAACTCAATGACGGTTTCTACAGATATTTCAGCAGCTTTTTCCTTCGGGAAACCATAAATGCCGGTGCTGATATTGGGAAATGAAATGATTTTGCAATGATGCTGCTTTCCCAGCAGGAGAGAATTTTTATAACAGGAAGCGAGTTTTTCTTTTTCCCTCCGATGGCCTCCATTCCAGACAGGCCCGACGGTGTGAATGACATATTTTGCCGGAAGATTGCCGGCAGTTGTAATGACTGCATCGCCTGTTGGGCAACTGCCCTGTCTGGCCACAATTTTCCGGCATTCTTCCAATATGGAAGGACCACCTGCACGATGAATCGCTCCATCGACACCACCGCCGCCCATTAATGAACTATTGGCTGCATTCACGATTGCATCTGTCGGTATTTTGGTAATGTCTCCGAGTAAGATTTCAATTTTATTTTGAATAAGGATCATCAGAATATCAATTTTTATTTTACGCAAAGACGCAAATTTTGCAAAGGCGCAAAGAATCTTTTCGTGAAATAAAACTTAAAGATATTGTTTCAACCATTCTCTTGCTTCTTTCGCATCCGTAAAACTTTTCATCGGGATAGGAGGTGGTTTTAGCTGAAACAAAATATTCATAATAAATTTTGCGAGTCCCGGTTTTGAAATCATTGCCATCGCCTTATAAACATTCGGCAATTGCTTCGTTGAAAAATTTCTTGTCTCTTTATCGGGCACTGGAGAATTGCAGAGATATATCAGCAAAGGAATTTTTTTATCCCTGGTAATGCTCTTGACGAGCGCAACATTTTCTGTGATATTTTCTACTGTCCTCCTTGGATTCTTTGAAACAGAAATTAAGATTCCGTCATCATCGATCCAATAAGTGGCTATTTTTCCTTCGTAGACCTGCCTGTCAATGGGGAGAGTGGGTATTTGCAATTTGCGGTGATATTTAATGGACAAAGGACGAAGAGCGGCGGACAAAGATATATCTTATTTGTGTCTGTAATTTGTTTTTTACTTCGCCCTTCGTTCTTTGACCTTTATACTTTGACATTCTGTTAAGTTTACAACAAATCCAATTTCCGGTCCTGTTTATCTTTCCTAATTGAATTCATCTTAATAAATTAAGATCGTAAATTAATGATGATAGAACAAATACAGTCTTTAGCGACATATAGTAAGCATAAGCATTACTGCTTTTTCTTTTTTTTCGAAGGCCTAGCGATTTTATTGTAATCTAATGCAAGTTGAATCCAGTATTCAAGTTTCTTTTTTGTGTTCAATCCATCTATATCCACAAAAACAAACCCCTTCATGGTTTTTCCTGTGAAATCCATTGGTTTGCATCCCTCCTGATTCATCGCTTCATCGTAAATATCCGGATCCAGTCGAACCATTAGGCGTTCTGTCTCAACACCCACGCACATCTTATCATTTACCATAAAACAAAGACCTCCGAACATCTTTTTTTCTTCAATATTTTTGTTGGTTACCGATATCATTTCCCTTACTCTGTCGGCCAGTTTTTCATTATATGCCATAAAATGATGGAAGTAAATTTTCAGGATTATTCCAATATAAATTTACTACTTCCAATCGGCATACTCAGTCTATTATTTCCGATTTATATTTTTTCATGATGGAAGCATGTTGTGCGATTGGACTGATTTGTAATTCAGCAATCAGATCGTTTAACCTTGGAGTTAATATCATAAGATAGCGTGCAGAATCATTTGCAGAGTAGGTATGCGCAATGCCGGCGGGTACAAAGACTGTCGTTCCTTTTGCAATATCAACAGTCCGGTCAATAAATTTAAAAGTCAGTATGCCTTCCATTACATACCAGGCTTCGTCGTCTTCATAATGTACATGCATATAAGGAGGACCGCTGCCTTTCCATTCATGAATGACAAGAGAATTTCCAACAGCATTGATCGATTGGCTGATGATCGGTTCTTTTGGTTCATTTCCCTTCTTCATTGTAAGTTTTAATTTCTATAGCCTGTAAATGATCGCTTCATAAGGCCTCAATTTGATAAATGTTTTGTCTATATTGTTTGCCGGCAAATCTTTATAATTGGATAAAAGCAGCTTTGCGTTTGTAATATCCTGTTGAATTTCGGCCCGGGCTATATGAGTCGAAAAATTCAGAAGAACCAGGAATTTTTTTTCTTCATATTCTCTCGTATAGGCATATACGCTTGGATTATTTTTATCCAGAAGCATATATTTCCCGTATACCAGCGCCAGGTTTTCCTTTCTCAATTTTACAAGCTTTCGGAAATAATTGAGACAACTGCCCGGATCATTTTCCTGGGCTGTCTCGTTGATGATTTTATAATTCGGGTTTACTTTTATCCATGGAGTTCCGCTGGTAAATCCGCCATTGTTTGTATTGCTCCATTGAAAAGGGGTGCGTCCATTATCCCTGCATTCAAATTTTATACGATCCATGAATTTGCGTAAATCTCCTCCGGTATTTTTCTGATGCTGGTATTCATTTAAGGTCGGTATATCCCTGTAATCTTCTATCTTATCAAATCCGGGATTAGTCATTCCCAATTCATCTCCATTATAATAATAAGGCGTGCCACGCATGGTCATAATAAATGTGGAGAGCATTTTGGAAGACAATTCCCTGAATATTGGTTGATCATTTCCAAAACGGCTCACCATCCTGGCCTGATCATGATTTGCAAGAAAAATGGAGAGCCATCCTTTTTCAGCAAAAGCAGTATCCCACCTGCTGAACACTTCTTTAAAATGTAAAAGCGAGTACCCATCGGGTTTAGCAATATCAACCCCTTCGAATGCATATGCCATATTTAATTCCTGCCGGTCGGCATCCACTAACTGATGTGCATCTTTGAGAGAATTGCCTGCTCCCTCTGCCACACTCATCACATCATATTTGCTGAAAATTTCTTTGTGCATTTCATTAAGGTAGTCATGTAAATGTGGTCCCATGGCATAATATAGCATGAAATTTTTTTCATATCCCGGGGGGAATGCAGGAAAGCTGGTGTCTTTTGCAACAAACTGGAATGCATCCAGCCTGAATCCGTCGATGCCCTTATCTGCCCAGAATTTCATGATCGCATATACTTCTTTTCGCAATTCCGGATTTTCCCAATTCAGATCAGGTTGTTTTCTTGAAAAATAATGCAGGTAATAGGCATTGGTTAGCGAATCGTATTTCCAGGCATCATGGTTGATATCAAATAAACTATATCTCGGTGCGGGCTTCCCTCTCTCCGCATTCCACCAATGATAATAATTACGATAAGGATTTGTCCGGGAACTGCGACTTTGTTTAAACCATTCGTGTTCGTCGCTGCTGTGATTCACGACCAGATCCATGACTAATTTTATACCACGTTCATGAAGGCCTTTCAATAAAACATCAAAATCTTCTATAGTACCGAAGTCCTTCATGATATTACGATAATCACTGACATCATATCCATTATCATCATTCGGAGAACTGTAAATCGGATTGAGCCAAACCACATCAACACCCAGACTTTTAATATAATCCAGTTTGGAAATAATTCCTTTCAGGTCACCGATTCCATCTCCATCATAGTCTTTAAAACTTCGCGGATAGATCTGGTATACGATTGCTTCCTTCCACCATTTTCTTTCATTTCCTGACAAGTTTTCCTGCGCAATATTTTTTTCTGAAAAAGACAAAAAAGAGAGCAACAGAAGTATAAATTGTTTCATAAAAAGAAAGATTTTCACATTGCCTCCCGCTTATACGCAGTTTCAACTTTGACTCCCTGGCTGATCGTTTGATAAACGACGCAATATCTTTCCGTGAGCTTGGCAAGGCTATCCATTTGTTCCTGTGATGCATCCGTATCAAGATTAAATCGAAGACGGATATTTTTAAAACCTACCGGCGCTTCTTTTGAAACGCCGAGAGTACCTCGAAAATCTAAATCGCCTTCAGCTTTCACCTCACCTTTTTTGATATCTATTCCAATAGCTGTGGCAACAGCTGATAAAGTGACTCCGGCGCAGGCAACGAGGGCCTCCAATAATAAATCACCGGAACAGGCCAGCATTCCTGTGCCTCCTGTTGCAGGATGAAGTCCGGCTTCCACCAATGCACGACCCGTTTCAACCTTGCAGGATATTCCTTCGCCAATATTTCCTTTTGCCTTTAAAGTAATCAAGGCCGATTCCGGATGCGAACGGTATTTGTCTTTAAGAGGCGCCTGCAAATTTTTTAGTTCAGCTGATTGCATAATTAAAGTTTAGTTCGAAAAAATACTGCTCTTTTATTTTGAATGGTTTGCCTTTCTTGCAATATCCCTTGCTATTTTTTGCGCATCCAGTCCAATTTCACGAATCTGTCCCCTGGGCCCGATCCAAAATCCACAGAAATATAATCCATCCTTTCCAAAATATTTTTGTTTGCCCGCGGGTATTTTTAAATCTTCAAACCGGGATTTATCGACCTGAACAATTCCTTCATAATTTCTTTCATATCCAATTCCTGCAACAATGGTATCAAAATCTTCTTTTTTATCATCGTTAAAATAAACTGTTTTTCCGTCTATATGCTGAATATCGTCAAAGATTTTTATATGCCCCTTTCGTATATGCCTGATCGTTCCAATATCCAGAACCGGAGTGTTCCCATCTTTGATAATTTCTTCAAAAGCGCCATAGGGCATTTTTTTCAATCCGAGTTTGGTAATATCTCCGAAGGTCAATCTCATCAGGGGAGCAGCGATGGTATCGGCTATTCGTGGTGGAAGACGGCTCATCCATAAACTGATTTCCAGTATGGGAATGCCCAGCAGATCCCGGGGTATCACGTTGACGGGTGACCGAACTGACATCGAAGGATGGGCCCCCTGTTCATATAAATCGATGGCGATTTCGCAGGCCGAATTGCCAAATCCAACAACGAGGACCTTCTGACCCTTGAAATCTTTTCCGGTTTTATATTCATAACTATGCATGATCCTGCCCGGGAAAGTTGCCATCCCTTTAAAAGATACCGGCTTTGGCCGGCTGAACGGACCTGTTGCTATAATAACATGATTGGATTTGAATTCTCCATTGGAAGTTTCGGTGATCCAGTAGCCGTTTTCTTTTTTTACCGACCTGGCTTCAGTATTGAAAATTGGATTGATATCAAATGCAGAACGATACTGGTCCAAATATTCAACGACCTGCAGTCGGGTAGGGTAGCGGGGAATCCCGGCGTTAAATTTTTTATATGGGAGATTTGAAATTCTTTTATTGGTATGCAGATGCAATCGTTCATAATGATTGCGCCAGGGCATGGCAGCCTGCGACTCTTTTTCAATAATGATATATGCTATTCCATGTTTTTGTAAGGAAGCAGCCGAAGCGAGGCCGGAGATACTGGCGCCTACTATCATGGTATCAATTTCTGTCATGCCCTCGCAGATTATTTATGAAAGTGAAGTTAGCTAATCCCTTGACCCCGTTTTTATGATTCATTTTTTGAAAAACCTCCTTAGGCTGGGAAATTGAAGTGGCTTTTGGATAGCATTATACGCTCAATCTTTTTTCATATGGAACCTGTTCTCCCAATTCTATATTTCGCTTTAGTATCCTCAGATACATTGCCCAGCAATAACTGGAGACCCTGTAATTCTCGCTGTTTTCAGGCCAGCCTGTGTGATAGAAACTGACTTCGGTTGTATTGGCCGATTTTTTGTTCAATTTAAAACCAATCCTGGTTCCGATCCAATGAGCTTCGGCTTTTGTCATTTCGAATTCAAATTCTTTGCCACCGATATTTTTTGTAACAATAGCTTCCCAGATATATTCAGGGCCGAAATCAAGTCTGTAAACGGATCCCGTCTTCGGATTCCCTTCTGAATTTCTTGTCCACCAATTGTCAAGCCCGTCAGGGGCGCTGATTCCTTCAAAGATTTTTTCAGCTGAGGAATGAATGATGAATGTGTGAAAAATATCAAACATGTAAGTTCTATTTAAAGGAAGAGCGAAATTAATTTTTCGGGGATTTGCCAGGGTAGAGCATTTGTGCTTGCTTTATAGAATTGGATATCATCATTTCCAGTACAGGAATATTTATATCTTCCAGTTTTTTTATGTATACACAGCCTTTGCCTTCCCTATGTTTTCCCAGTTGCTGTAATAATTCTTTTTTCTTTTCAAAATTTCCGCAGAAATAAAAGACAATGGCAGTTGATCTTGGCGAAAAACCTACCAGGGGCATATCTCCTTCATGTCCGGAATCATATTTATAATGATAACTGCCAAAACCGACAATAGCCGGGCCCCACATTTTTGGCTGCAATCCTGTTTGTTTTTTGAGCAGTTCAATGATGCGAACACTATCGGCTCTTTTTATTTTGTCAGGAACCGCATTGATGAACTCATCAACACTTTTCGATGTTTCCGTGGTCTTGTTCTTTACCATGATTTGAATTATTTATTTGGTTTCAATTGGGCTATGTAAATTTAATGGGTGTTGAATCATTTTTCCTTGGAGAACCCGGTTTAATTTTTTTCTCAGGATTACACTGATTTGCACAGATAAATATATTTAATTGGCCAACCAGTCTGTGTTCGTCTGAGATCTGTGAGAAATACATCCTATCTGACCAGTATCTGTTTGTTAATCTTATATATGACGGTCCCCGGAGTTCTGGCTTCTAAAACCTGGTTTTCTAATTGGGTTATTCTCTCACCGCCGAGCTTTTCTATCGCTCTCCTGGAACGAATGTTATTTTCGTGAATACAAAAAATAATATTCTCAACGAAATGAAAAGCATAATCCATCAGTAATAATTTCATGGATTTATTATAATCCCCTCCCCAGAATTTCCGGGCCAGGAAGGTCCATCCGATTTCAATAGCATTCTGAGTTTCTTTCACGGGATAAAACCTTGTACTCCCGATGATCTCTCTTGTCTTCTTGCTGATCACAGCAAAGGCCCCTTTGGATTCAATGCCTGTGTCAAAAAATACTCTGAACACTTCTCTTTCGTAGCGGTTTTTTTCCGGATGCTGCTCCCAAATTCCGGGATCAGAAGCGACTTCATACAAGTATTCAAAATCATCAGGTCCGAGAGGGCGTAAAATCAACAAATCATTTTCCAATATTGGTTGTAAATAAAAACTCATTTCCTTTTAAGTTTAGTGACCTTGTCGTTCCGGCATTATAGATTTTAAATATTTTTTAGTTTATAGATCGGCTTATAATTCCCTTTTGTCAATTCAATGGTTTCTGTGAAAAGTTTTTTTAGAAGACTAAGGTTGGCATCGAGACTGTGTTCATTGGCACAAAGGATTTTATCAATTTTTTCTTTCAGGTTCGAAGGTGTTTTTGGCGCCTGCCCCAAAATTTCAATTGCTCTTTTGTCGCCGAGGGCATACATTTCATTGATTGCGAAAACTGCAGATACAATATTATTTACCGCTCTTGTCAGGCAGCCCATTGTATTATAAATATCATTTTTTTTTGAAAAATATTCGGCATGCCAGATCGTAAACTCAGCATGCCATAAGGATTGCTGAATCACTGCTTCTTTTAATTTGGGAGGATAAATTTCAACCTCTGATTTCAATTGGGAAATAACCTGGCCCGGGTCAAATAATGGGACGCAAATTTTAGTTTCTGCCAGATAAATGACGGATGAAAATCCATAAGGAGGCTGCTGCTCAAAATGATTTTCCCATTCCCCTTTTTTTGCTTTTTCAATCGTTGACTTTATATGTTCCAGGTTACGGTAAATAAAATCTACATTTCCAGAGGCAGTTTCGATCCATGCTCCTCCGTTTACCCAGGGACCCCATTCGTAAAAACCGGTAACGGTTGCATGACCATTCACTGAATATTTTTTGGCAATGGATTTTATATCCTCAACATTAAAAATTTTTTTTTCAGAATAATAAATCCCGATATCCAGGTCTGATGCCTCACCTGCTTTTCCTGCGGCATATGAACCACCCAATGCAATAGCAACGATATTGTCAGTCTGCTTTAAGTCATTAACAATATCGTTAAGTATCAGCTGTTTTTTCTTTGGTAATTCCATTCTGAAGTATTTTATAATTCCAGTATGACTTAAACTAATATTGCATCGTGGTTCTCTAAGGACTTTTTTTGAAAGCAGAAAGAAAAAGCATTTTATTGGCTTTTGTGTCGAAGGATTCCGGATAGCTGTCACCCGAAAGGTTGTAGCATACAATCAGCTGATCGTTTTCGAATTTATAGATGGCAGTAAAATGTTTCCCGGCATTAACGCCCTCCCTGCCATAGATATCCATTTTGTTTCCATTGTACTTTACAATACCCTTGTCTGTGCTCTCGGCAATTAGTGTATAAGTACTGTCAGCAAGAATGAGTTTTTCTTTTTCAAAAATTGAATTGGGGAGCGCTGTCCCACCCATTTCCTGTTTTACAGGAATCCAGGTTCCATTAAAATTCGGGGTACCTGTTGAAGCTTTTTTTGGTGTGTTACAAGCTAAGAACAGACAAAAAAATAAAAAAAATGTCAGGAGTTTCATGATTATAAATTTATAAATGCATAGTTGTTCATATATTTTTCTGAGTTCTCACCAATCCGATTCCCAATATGATCAATCCAACTACTAAAAGTACCGCACCGATATAAGCCAGGTAGATGAAATCATTTGGTTTTATTGCATCCGGCGAAAGGACGGAAAAGAAAAAAGCTGCCGGAACTAAAATAGCGGCTGTGGGAACAAAATACCTGACTATCTCCTTCCAGCGATCTGATAAATTTGCTTCATCAACATATCTCAATACGACCAGCGAAAGAACCAGGAATATGCCTGCATGCGCATGTCCTGCCCTGAAAAGATTTTGTCGCAAAGGATTTTGCATATAGGCCGGATCATGAACGAGTAAACCGAGAAGACTGATTCCTCCATAAATTACGGAGGGAAAAACGATCAGGAGAATTCCTGCAAGACGTCTTGATTTTTTGCTCATAGTCAGAATATTGAAACTGTTAATAATGGAAGGGATCCGGATTGAATGGAAAATGAATTGCCGGTTGGTGAGGAAATTAAAAAAAATCTTCTGATCAATATCCATCTAAGATACAAAAGCCATTGACTAATTCAATGTGATTTTATCATGTCTTTCTAAAGAAGATAATTGGCGGAGCCGAAGTGTAAATATGATGTTTTGATATCCCCCAAAAGCATATATCCTGCAATTCTGAAACCTGCTTTCAGCAAAGTAGCTTTGGAAGCTTTGTTTTCACTACCAGTTCGTGCTGCAGGAACTCTTCCTGCCAAATAGCATTGTCTTTTAATTTCCTGCACCAGGTAACTTCCGAATCCTTTTTTCCGTTGATCTTCCCTGACTTCCATATACAGATCAGCGAAGGGCATATTGTAGTGAAGGAGAAAACCACCGGTAGCGATAATTTCTTTGTTGAATTCTAAAATCCAGTCTCCGGCAGGTTCGGATCTGTGTTCAAAAAAAGTATCTTCTTCTTCTCTTTTTCTAAAAAGGGCTTGATTTGCGTTCAGGGAAGATGTGTATCCGTCTTCAAATAAAATTGTATCTGAACGAATATTTTTTCCATATTGATATAATAAGGAAGCTAATCCCGGATCATTGCTCTGGCATTCGATAAAATTAGCTTTTGAAGAAGATAATAATTTTGAAAAAGCCAGGGAAGATATTGTTCTGAAAGGAGGGATGATATAAAATTCAAATACAGTATCCCGGTCCTCCAGGTTTTCATTTCCTTTGATGGATCCGTATCCAATTTTTTCATTTCCAAGTGTAATTAAATAACTATCAGTCCAGCCTCGTTCATGACAGGCGTTATACCTGATTTGAAAATTATTTTCCTGCAAAAATAAATTTCGCAGAGATAAGATTTCTATTAATTCAGTTTTATTAGCAGTCAATTGCATTCATCTTTAACGAAGAGGCTTTTTAAAATTACAAAAGATGATGGTATGCGCATTTTTAATTTCCTGAATTTTTCCAAGTCCAATTGTTTCCGGATTTTTCTATTCATCCTAAACGGGGAAATTAAAATGAAATCACTAACCAGGTTACAATGCGTTTTGCATTTTAGGAAGAATGGGAATCAGGCCGTATTTCGACATGACCATCTTTAATTTTTCCATGTCGGGAGGACCGCCTGCATTCAGAATGGCTGCCATTTCCTTAAAAAAATTAGGTCCTATCAGGGCAGGGGTGATAACTGCAAGTGCTCTGGCCTCGACTTGTCCGACATTATTGAATCCATGCACAGCACCACGGGGAATAAAGCAGGTTTCCCCCGGCGCAATGTCGATCGTCTTTTCTTCTACAGTAAAAGTCATGATTCCATTCAATCCATAAATGGTTTCATCGAAGTGCTCGTGATAATGGGGCAATGGCACTTTAGCCCCGGCAGGTACAGAAAATTCAAACATGGCAGTAGAACCATTTGTATCTGCCGCTTCCAGTAAAAAATCAATTTTGATCTGCCCCGCTTTGATTGTTTCTGTTTTCATAATAAAATGTTTTAGTTTATTGTGAAGCAAACCTACATGTGCGGAATGAAAAAGATCTTGATTTGAGATAAGAATTCATTTCTGAATAATTTTTTTCCGGATACGGCTTAATGTTTCGGGTGTCATGGCCAGATAAGAGGCAATATGGTATAAAGGGATGCGTTGAAGCAGGAAAGGTTCTTCTTGCATAAAACGCAAATATTTTTCTTCAGGTGATTCGACGGTAGCTTCAGCGAGCCTTTTTTTAAGCACGTAATTAGTGTCTTGCTGCGCCCGGATAAAGCCCATCGTGAATGAACTGATTTGCGTTACTGCATATACCCAGTTTTTTTGATTGATAATTTGGAGCTTACTGTTTTCAAGTGCCTGCAGGTTTAATTCTGTCGGTTTATTATCAAGAAAGCTGACCAGCTCGCTGGCCCATCCATCTTCTGTTTTGAAATAAATAGTCCGTTCCTCCCCGTTTTTGTTGATATAGTATTGTCTCAAACATCCCTTTTCTACGAAATAAACATTTCGGACGATGGCTCCTTCGCGGAACAGGTGTTCATTTTTTTTTACTTCCAATGATTCAAACAAGGGAATGACCCTGGCGCATTCCTTATCAGAAAGTTTATATACCTGTTTGAGCTGCGTTAATAGAAGTGAATCCTCCATTTTTATAAAACCTGATTGATTTTTGCTGTCAGAAGATTGTATTTCAAAATAGGCAATTATATTCACAATCTTTTATTATAAATGCTGAAACATTTGTGATGAGAGGAGGAGATACCTCAAATTACAAAAGCCCATTGGCATTTAAGCGCCGGATATGTAACAGATTCCCGGCAGGTTTTAATAGTAAAAATCCATTGTATTGTTATTGCTCAGTTTACATTTTATAGAATCTGTCTTCGAAATAACGGTGGAAGTATCGACAAATTTCCTGGTAGTGATTTTTGTAAAAATATTTGCAGAAGTGTTGATCGTTAAGCTGGTGTCCTGATTTGTATTCAATTGTTCCAATCCCCAGCCGGATAATTTTTTATCGAATTCAAATTCGAGAGTAATATCCCTATATTGTAAAATGAGGGGTGTCGTTCTATGCATATTGATATGTAAAAGGGTTTTGGGGTAAAATCCAAATGTTAAATTTCCCATTGCAGTCAAATTAAAACTATCTATTCTGATATTGGAATATTCAGGTTTGTCTCGAATTATTCCGGGCCCAACAGGTTCAGGATATTCTAAATAATTATCGGGTATCGGAACGGCAACCAGCAGGTAGTTGTCATTGAACAGGGTAGTGTCCATCATCTTACTCATCCTGAATCTTCCGTTGGCATCGGATTTTCCTGACACCACTTTAAAAGTAGAGCAAATGAGACAATATGTGTTCTGGTGCAGAATGACGTCAACAGACTGGCCGGACAATGGCTGGTTTGTTGTTTTATCATAAATCATCCCGCTGAAGACAATGGTCGAACAATTTCCGGTGCAGGCTGGCAACTCTTTCCTGCAAGAATTGATGGAAGACGCAACACAAATCAGAATTAATATGACTATGTATTTCTGAAATAAAAGCTGTTTGCTACAGATTTTCATTCTCTCAACATTTTTTGCAAGCCTGGATTGAAATTACAAAAGATGTTCAGTATTTCAAATGCGGATTGCTTTATTAAAGTTTCTTCCCTTTAATTAAGATAGAAGTTCTGATAGATTGTTCTTTTAAATGCAGGAACTTTTTGCGCTCTTCATCTTTCATGAAGTTTTCAAAGTCCTGCTCATTATCAAATTCAACTAAATGGATTTCATAAGGCCTGTCGATCGAATTCTTAATAAAAGAATTTTTATCAGGCCTCATTCGCAACAGAAGGCGGCCATTATATCTTGTAATAATCGGAATGGCAATATCTTCAAAATCATGGAATATTTTTTCCTGACCATCTTTAATATAAATTAATTGGGTTATGTAAATCATCTTTTATTAAGTTAAAACAGTTGCTATAAGATTTAAACTTCTAAGGATTTCGCAGTATTTCGGATTCCAATTCAAATTTCTTTAAACCGGTCATTTTTATGTAAACCCTTAAGGCAAATATATAGACACGGAGCTAATAAAATAATATCACTAATATGCGCAATTCTTTCGATGCGTGTAATCCTGCTGGCGGGGAATGCGATTCCAGCCACGCAGAACAATAATCCAACAGGTGCCGGTGCAATTTGTGAGAATAGTAAAATTGTGTTTCACTCGTCAAAGAGGAGTGGCGCAATATCTTTCAAACTTTATTAATAAGAGGCGATCCCGGGGGCTAAATCTCAACAGACTCAACGATATTCAGTATCCTGGCTTTTGGGCCTGTCATAACAGTTCCCGCCACCTTGCCCCAAAGAATATTCAGAGAGGTAAGCATTTTAGCTGCATCATCATTATTGTCAAAATAAAGATCGATGATAACATAGTTGGGATCATCGGCTGGACTGAAAATTTGATATCGCCTTACTCCTGATTTTTTCCGGCCGACAGGGTCACTATCAAACGCTTTTTTCCAGCCCTCAAAGCTCGGAACTTTATGTTCAATTTGGAGAATAATCATAGGTCATTTTTTATTTGGTTAGCGAATTGGAGTATACAAATGCTATTTCGAAAAATCTTGTGCAGGATCCTACTCTACAAAATGCCAGCAAACGCCGGCGATATCAATAATATTGACTTCAATTCCATAAGGCTGTTTCACAGGCTTTCCTATCCTTACACCAAACCTCTCCGGCAGTTTTTTATCCGTTAGCTCTTTCCAAAACTCTTCTGCATTTTCAATTTTCACGCTCACCATAAAGTTTTGGGCAAATTCGACATTTTCAAATTTTTGCAGAATAAATTTCCATCCGTCTTTTTCAAAACCGAGATAGTCACCAGCGTCCCAGTTTATTTTGAAACCTAATTCCTGGAAGAACTGCCTGGATTCTTCAAAATTTTTGCCGGATGGGACAAATGGTTCAAGAGATAAGAATTTCATACAATTTGCAATTTAAAAATAACCGACTGTTTTATTATTTACAAATGTCTGAAAAATAAAGAAGCCGGGATTTAATTAGCTTGATGAATATCTTTTAGAACAGTATTAAATCTAACTATAGAAGCGATTTTTTTTGGAGTAGTTCTTACCATTTTCCTGAAACGTTTTTCCAGCGGACTTTGACTGTTCCCTTTGATTCATAAATAAGGTTTACGGCTTCAATAATGAGCTTATCAGTTTTAATCTCTTTTAACTGGGAAACTAAAAACTGTTCAACAATATGAATGCGCTGTTTATCAGTTTTGGCAGCTCCAGTTTCTCCTCTGTTTCCCCGACAGTGCTTTTATTAGTCTTCATGCTTAATCCCAATTTCGGGTAGTCCTGGATGATAGAATCCTGCCTGGTATAGAAATTTGCTTTATTAATAGCAGTCACAAGTGAATCGATACTTCTTAATCTAAATATATCCTGCGCAGATCCTTGTATCGAAAAAAAATAAAAAAATTGGAAAAAGAATTTTTTTCATTGAAGATGGATGAGTGTGATTAATTAAAGGAATGCCTGAATTCCAAAGGAGAAAGATTTGTTTTTGTCTTGAATAATTTGCTGAAAGACTGAGGATGTACGAACCCTAATCCGTAAGCAATTTCACTGACTGATAAATCTGTGGTGGATAATTTCTCCTTTGCCTTTTCAATCAATTTATCATGTATGTGCTGTTGGGTAGTTTGACCTGTCAGCACTTTCAATAAACTGCTCAAATAGTTGGGTGATACGTTTAATGCTTTCGCAACATATTGAACTGTTGGCAGTCCATTTTCTATCAGATCGCCCTTTTTGAAATATTCTCCCAGGATATTCTCCATTCGATCAAGGACGGTATGATTGGTTATTTTCCGGGTGATGAATTGACGGTTATAAAATCTTTCGGAATAACTCAACAATAATTCTATTTGGGAAATAATAATGTCCTGGCTGAATTTGTCAATATTTGAATGATATTCCTGCTGAATATTTTGCATAATGCCCATAATGATGGTTTCTTCCTTCTCCGAAAGAAATAATGCTTCATTCACGGAATAGTCAAAATATTCATATTGCTTTATTGTTTTGGCCAAAGGAGTATTCCATAAAAAATTAGGATGAAAGAGCAGCATCCATCCCGTTTGTTTGGAATTGGCATGATGTTCAACACTGAAAACCTGTCCGGGCGAGATAAAGAACATCACGCCTTCATCAAAATCATATTCCTGTTGTCCGTACCGGAATTTGCCATTCAATCCACGTTTAATTGAAATGGAATAATAATCAAGCACCAGGCTTTGAACTTCTTCTCCGGGAATATGTTGCAGCTCCTCTACATTGATCACGCTGACCAGTGGATGTTCCGGCTTTGGCAAATTTCTGAACTTATGAAATTCGCTGATCGTATGGATCCTGTATAATCTTTGTTTTTTCAAGAAATGATTTGGGTTTAGCTCTGATGCATTTTTGCGAATATATCTTTCCATTCTTCCGGCACGGCATTCAATCTTGTTTCACTGCCGGCGAAAGCAATTTCATTTTTTCCTTCTTTCAGCTTTTTGATGACTGTATCAATAAACTCACTGACAGGGGGTGCATGCATATGCAATCCTTTTCCACCCAGGTCAGTATTCAATGCAGGCGGAATCAGCTCGATTACTTCAATATTTTTATCTTTTAACAAATGTCTTAAAGATATAGTGAAAGACCTGAAAAATGCTTTAGTGGCTGAATATACCGGCACTTTTGCAAATGGCATAAATGAAAGTCCTGATGTTACATTGATAATGGTATTTAGAGATGCAAGATTGATGAAAAGCGATATTAAATGCAAGGGCGCTTCGACATTGACAGCAATTTCTTTTTTCGTTTTTTGATAGAAATTTTCATCTGTAACGTTCATCCAATTTTGTATACCGGCATTATTTACCAATACCTGAAGATCCGGATGCTCTTTTTTTATCCAATTGTACAATTCAACGCGCTCCTCATCTATAGAAAGATCACAAGGCCGGATAAGCACTGAAGGAAAATCTTTTTTTACTGTTTTTAAAAGATCTTCACGCCTTCCGCAAATGATCACCTGATTATTTTCTTTAATGAACATTTCAGTCAAACCCAAACCTATGCCGCTGGCACCGCCGGTTATTAAAATTTTATTGTTGGAAATTTTCATGTATCCTGAATTTTTATTGTAAAATTAAATACTTATAGCAAAGATCATTTTTGATTATATACCGAAGCAAATTCCTTTGCAAAATCTTTCATCTTTACTTTTCCCAAGAGCGGCCTGTTGCGGAAATAATCTTCATACAACGCTCCGGAAACCCTCCCTGCGTTCATTTCTACAAATCCTTTAGCTGCCTGTGGATTCATTCCCGCAGCCAGCAAACCATTCAGCAATTGTTCATGGGGAATGACAAGCCATTTCAAATCGGGTTTGCCGATTGCCTGGCCTAAAATTCCGGCTGCTTCGTTTGGAGAAATTTCATCACTTGCCACATAAAGGGTTTTCCTGCCGGTAAAATTTTTTGTTATCTCTTCCGCAACTACATCAGCTATATCTATTGGTGAAACCCAGGGCTCTTTATCATCTCCTCCATAGTTTGATACCATTGCTCCCTGCGTTTTTATTGGATTTACAAAACCAAATAAATTATAATAAAAACCAACGGGGCGCAATGTCGTGATGGCAATATCAGAAGGCAGTTGCTCCAAAATCTTTTCTATATTATAATGATAAACAAGCATCCCAATGCCCTTATTTGTGTGCGCGCCAATGCTGCTGAGATGTACTACACGTTTTACTCCCGATTGCAGAATGGCTTCTGCATAATTTTTTGCAAGCTGGCTGTAGTATTGCAAAAAATCAATGCTATGATCGAAGAAATTGACGGGAGGTTCCATGCAATAAACTGCATCTGCACCTCTAAATGTCTTTGTGAGAAAAGCGACATCTTCTATGGTGCCAATCGCTGATTTCGCCCCAAATGATTCAATTTCTTTTTGTTTTTCAGGCTTGCTGCTGACAACCGTAACCAAGTGTCCCCGTTTTACCAAATTCTGCATGAGCGGTTTGCTGATATGTCCTAATGAGCCTGTGATTATAATTTTCATTGTATTATTTTTTGTGTCACAAAATTCTTCAACAATTAAGAAAGGGAAGTTGCCAAATCTATTTTTGTTGTAGTCAAAATCAATTTGGCTATAGAATACCTGGTCAACCATGGAGAAGACCATCATTTTTTTCACTGCTGTCCTAACCAGCTGTTCTCAATCCACCTTTTTTTGAATCATTTGCAATGGTTTTCAAGTAATTATCTTTTATTGGTAAATATTTATTGTTTATCAATAAATATTTATCTATATTTGTGCAATCACCATTTAAAACAATTATTATTTATGAAATCAAGAACACAGGTAATTCTTATAATCATGAATATCCTTGCATGGATAGTATTCATCGGGCTCATAATTAAAGCCGGAGCAATCCTCATTTCTTATGGGGTGAGTGTTAAAAATCCGGAGGCTTCAAAGAACTTATACAGAGGATGGGATTTGTCCCGCCTCATGCAATTTGATTTTTGGCACTACACAGGCGTGGTTCTAATGACAGTTATTGTTTTGCTGTTGGAAGCTTACACAGCTTTTCTGGTGACCAGGATCTTATCTAAAATCAAAATGGCAAAACCATTTACAGCGGAAGTGGCGAAAATGATGGAGAAGATCAGTTATACCATATTGCTTGCATGGGTTGCGGCTTTGATGCACAATATGCATCTGCGCTGGTTATCGAAATCCATCGCAGGATTATGGAGAAATATGATTCCGTTGGATTTTATATTCCTGTGCGGGGTCGTGTTTGTTATCGCGCAAATATTTAAAAGAGGAGTCGAAATTCAAACTGAAAACGAATTAACCGTATAACCTATGCCAATTGTAGTGAACCTTGACGTCATGATGGCCAAAAGAAAGATGTCATTGAATGAGCTTTCAGAAAAAGTAGATCTGACACTGGCCAATCTCTCGATCTTAAAAACAGGCAAAGCCAAGGCAGTTCGATTCAGTACACTTGAAGCTATTTGCAAAGCCCTGAATTGTCAACCCGGCGATATTTTGGAATTTGTCGAAGAGCAGAAGGATTGAATTTTTGATTTTCCACCCATGATTTCCCCGAATTCCTGCCCGGTTATACATGACAGTGAGACTGCATACCTGCTTACCCGTAGGCGGCGGTCAGGCGGCAGATTCATCAAGGATAACAGACAAGGAATTTTTTTGATGGTTAATCTGATACATGATCCAGAATAAATCCCGCCCTGTTTTCAATTGTATCTTTTGGAAGGAGGATGAGTTCATAATGATATGCTGCATACCATTTGCAGACCCTGTCGCAGACTTCAATTGATTCCCGGAAGCTTTGATCTCTTTCGGCGTCGTTACAAAAGATTTCTTCCCATGGAGGAGTAATAAATACTTTTTGGTTATACCTGTTTGTAAGATGGGTGGTTTTGATCTGCTCATATCGGTTGGGGTCTGCTTCCTGTAAAAGGCCGGCGCTATCAATAAAGGACCGGTCGAAGAAAAGCAAAGAAGTTTTATCAGAATTTGAAACATAGTTTTCAAAGTCTTTATCAAACATCTGTCGGGCAAAACTGGCAGGATCAGGCCTCGGACTAAGGCCTTCTGAAATTCTTCGTTTAATTATTTCCCGCGCAGTTTCGGGGATATAAGCATATCCTTTTGATGAAAGAAAATTGAGCAGACTTGTCTTACCGGCTCCGGGTCCTCCGCTGATTACATAGAAATTATGCTTCGTCATTGATCAAAACAATTTTTCTGCCGGCGGGCGAATGCCTAATAAGCGGATATAGATGGTGCATTGACCGCGGTGATGTGTCTGATGTTCGAAAGTTTTCATCAGCCAGGTCAGTCTTGTTTCGCTGCGAATTCCTCCCGGCATCTGATGATTTACGACTTCAGTTATTTTACTGAAGTCCTGATTTTTTATGCAGTTCATCACAAAATCATAACTGGAATTCACAAAATACACAACAGAATCCTTGCTTTGAGCCGTCGGCGTATTTTCAAGATTTCTTCTTAAAAAAATATTCTGGACATTGCTATTGAGTGCATCTGTACCAATACCCGCCAATGCCACATTGGCCATAGCCAGGTGCAGCATCTGCTGTGCAAAGCTGCGGATAGAATCCACCGCTCTAAATCCATATTTATCGGCCGGCATGGCATCAAGATATTCGTCGGTATAGGTTTTGGCTCGGTCCCATTCTTTGAGCATTTGTTGTTTCAGTATTTCGTTTAAAGTGTTTTGAGCTGCAAGTGACAAGAAGCAAAATAAAAGCAGCATGGTGAAGAATATTTTCATGTTGGTCAATTTATCCGGAAGGTAATGTGTTTTTTGAGATGATGACCTGTTTTTGAAGAAAGGCGTGAAAGAAATGCAGACTCATCATCCAACTTTGCAAGATCATAATCACTGCCAGATTCAATGCACAATAACTGCGAAAATTGAACAGGAGTCTACGAATGCCTCCTGTTCAAAAACTAAAAAACATTCAACGATAGCTTTATTATTTTAGGTCGAGGAAGCACCAATTGGAATAATAAATTTTTCTTGCATTGAATCCTGATCCTTCTTTGGCTACAGGAAAAACAAGCGATGAAGAGGAAGTTGGAATCGTATTTCCTAAAAAATAAGTATACTTTCCATTCAAATTTTTTCCGATCTGTTTTCTGTACTCCAATTTTTTTTCTTTATTGATTAAAGCTTCGGCCAATACAAGATCACCGGCTTTATTCGTTTCTGCTATTTTTTCATTTTCGCTTCTGTTTAAATTATCCTGACCGTCATTGTAAACAATTACAATATCATCTTCGGAATTCGTAGCGGCAAAACTGGAATAAGAATGAGAAATACCGGGAGCCTGTACGATTTGAAGATGCCCCGAACCGCTGCTTTGTTCTTTTGATAAAATAATTTTCCTTGGAACTAATGCATAGTCAAAAGTTTTTCCACTCTTATTGAGGAAAAAAGCCATTACGGGGCCCACTTCAAAAGTCGTTGTGGCTACTTCATGTGTGTGATTTTCCATATTCGGGGCTGAAGTTGAAAAAGATGTAGTTTCCTGCTTGGGGCTGCCCAGAATAACCAGACTTCCATTGTCCAGTTCTATGAGGTTGGGGCTAAAATTGAATACAAAAAATTCCTTCTTGTGCTTGGTACCGCCACCTTTCTGATAGATCGTTTCCGCGAGCTCCGGGCTGAATTCATAGGCCATCGCTTTCGATAATTTTAAAGTCGAACAATCCAATTGTGCAAGAAGTAAACCATTACAAGCCTTGTCCTCGCGTTCGATGATGGCACTTGTGGAGTAAATATAAATGTTCTTGCCGTCCCTCGATAAGGTGGCCCTGGTATTATAGGGAACTAAAGCACCTGAGGGATTTACTTTCATTTCAGATTTCTTTCCGTCAGCGCTATTGCAAACAATTTTAGTTTCCTGATCTGAGCTAAGAACAAGGCATTCCAACTTGTCGTTGGTTAGAACCGCCGAGGAAATATCAAAGCCTGATGTATTGGTTCGCAAGACTGTTTGTTTTACTATATTCAGATCATTGTCAATAACAAATGTCTGTATTGAGTTTGGAGTAGTGTTGCAGGCGATCAGCGTTTTGGAATTGTCGACAGAGTTAACAAAATAAACATGGCCTGCACCCATGGCAGATTCCATTTTAAAAATGCCGACATTTTCCTGCTGGATGGTACAGATTTTTTTTGGCTCTTTTAGTGTCAGATTCGTTTCATCAATCAGCGATACATTCAAATTATATGAAGATTTATTATCACTTTGAAAGTATACTAAACATAATTTGTTATTCAGCAAAAGCAATTCAGGAGCAAGTGGACCGAATGTCTTTTCACCATTGTCGAGTGCAAATTCCTTGATCTTATTCATATCCTTGTCGAACTTTGAAATAGTCACTGCATATTTCAAATCGTACAATTTTGTAAATGCCCATTTATAGTTACTGCCAATTCCGGAATTGGTAGCCGTATAAAAGCAATTATTGTGATAAATGGAATGAGTTACGGTCTGGTCCTTGTAATCTTTCTCGGCAATTTTAAAATCAGCAGAAAGAATGAGCTGTGAACGTTGGCAGAATGGGCTTAAATAAAAAAAGATAAGCAGCAATGCTAATAGGGGTTTTTTCATGGTCTTGACTTTGGAGTTAGGAGTTAAAAAGGAATAAATATAATTAAAAGTAATATTGATTGCAAGTAGATGATAGGTTGAATATTATTGTGTAGACAGGTATTTTGTTGCGAAAAGCCCAATGCAGAATCCGAACTATTAAGTTGTACTGGCTAAGACCGATATTGGTCAAGTTCTTTAGGTTGAACTGCGACAAATTATTTTTCAATAATAGTTTTCAACTGTTCAAGAGTTGCTCCCCAATTTTTTTCAGTATGCTCATATGCTGCTTCGCTTGGGAAATTGCTCTGTGTTAAAATAAGTTGGGTTTCACTGGTGAAGGGAGCTAACTCAAAACCAATGACTGAATAATTTTCAATGCTATCGGCCAGCCCGGAAAATCCGCTCCAATAATTGTATTGAAATATTTTTTCTTTTTCAAATTGAAGAATTGTCCCCTTGTCCTTATACTCGGTTCCCTGCCAGGTGCCGGTAAAAATGATTGGACTTCCAACCTTCCAGTCGGTAATGACATTTGTGCCGAATAACCATTCTTTGATAATGTCAGGATTCGTCAAAGCATTCCAGACTTTTGAAACAGGAGCTTTGAGATGAATTGTTTTGGTTAAAATTTTATCTGTTGCCATTCGTTTTTTATTTCTATTCATCTGAAGTTAATAATGTCTCAGTTTGTTTTGAAAAGACATTTTGTCTGAAATCGGATAGTTTTATTATCCTGCAATTCTTATCTGTTTGAATTTAATATGCCCGTTTTTTGTAATTGTAAAATAATAATCAATGCTAAATTCTCCGCTATCTTCATTGTCATCTGTATGGTCTGCCTGGGAATACAGGATTAATACTATTGTGTTTTCTGATTTATCGAATGTCGCATTAATCTCATACATTGTTCCGGATGCGCTGTCATCAAAAGAGGGAGTATTGAACTCCCCGGTTTTATAAAGTTCGTCTGTTTTGATTTTTAAAAGACAATTGATAAAACGCTTTGAAAAGATTTTGTCAAAATATTTGTCGAAGTCCTGTTCTGTAAATGGTTTAACGCTTTCAGGCAATTTTCGAATCAGCTTATCATTTTGGTCATAGGCTAAATACCAGATTTCATTGTTATAATTCAATATAGGAAAATCAACAAACGATTTTGCTTTTGCCTTATCTCTTTGATAAATGGCCTGCCTGAATTGCCTGAAATTTTCAACCCAGTTAGCGCTGTCCTTTTGCTTGACATGGGCAAAGGCTGTTAATCCGGGCAGCGACAAAAGAAAAATAAATAATAGTTTGATTGTTTTCATTGCTCAGTTTTAAAAAGATTTCGAGGATATTAATTTAGTTTCGAGGTTTTTTACCATGAAAATGTTTTGATATCAAACCCTTCTAAATATGAAATTTTCCAGGAGCCATTTTCTTTTTTTGTTTTAACGGAATAATAAAGTTCATCGCCCCAGTTCCACTTGAAATTTGCAGAATCACCATTCATCTTCAAATCAGTTATTTTTAAATTTTTCCAAATATCGCCGGGAAAATCCTGACAATTGCACCATTCATTCCCATCTCCTCCATAAGGAGGTAAATCACCTTCACGATACTTTGTTTTATTGGTTTTAAGTTCCTGGTCAAGATAAAGGGCAATATGATGGTAGTTGCTTAAAAAGCTATCTGTAAAAAAATTTGTGTTCGAAAGCTCTGTCATTCTTTTTTTATGGACTGTCCAGTCAATTCCTGAATAAATGCTATCGGCCGGGCTTGTCTTCTTTACGTCAAAATCCATCGAAAGATTTGAATCTGATTCATGCCATTTCAACAATTTTATAACCAGCGAAACAAGTGCGGTACTATCAGCGGAGCTATTTATCAAGATTGAATCCCGGGACTGAGGTTTTAAATTCCCGGTATCCCTGCAATTCAAAAAATTTGCAGTTATAGTAAAAAGAAAAATGATTGTGCTTATTTTTTTCATATAGGGATTGGAGTCAGAGCCGGTTTGGGCCTAAATTATATAAAATTTATCAGTGTTCAAAACCCTGGAGTCAGCATTACAATAATTGTTGACTGCCGCTGATTACTTTTGTTTTGATTTCAAATATTGCTCTTTTATTTTCATAAGATCAATCTTCGAGCATTCCGTTATCAGTTCTTTGACGATGGCAGGCGGCATTTCTTTTTCATCTTTGAAATTGATGCACCCCTTCTGAAAATTGGCTCCGGACAATAGTTTTTTATACTTGGTATATAGTTTTTCTGAACCATAAATCGGCATGACATGAAGCGACATATAATTTTTAACTCCGGCGAGCCCATACTTGAAAATGCCTGGAGCATTGTATAGAATCATTTCTTTTCCCATCATTGGCCCTACTTCTGCCTGAACGGTTTTGTCTGATTCGATAATTATTTTATGAATCTTTGTCAACAACTCTTGTCTGTTGGATGGTTGGTTTAATATGTAGGTCTCAATATTCATTTTGAAGATTTTGGTGTCGCTGTTATAAGACGCAAAGCACAGGTAAAACTTTCCTGTGTCCGGTATTGTCCATATTTTTTATCCCATTCCCCGGATGCTAGTTCTTCCTTGCATGTTGACATTGACTTTTATTTATGGTATGATTTATCAATTATTATAATAACCGGCCAGCAATGTTTGACCTGCTTTTTTATTAAAATTTTTATTGAACACAAACATGTCCCAAAACCAATATCTTGTAGCCACTTCTAATTCCTGCTGTTTATGAACGATAACAGTATTCGAAATTTCATCGAACCGGTATTGATATTTGTCTGGCAGAAGGACAGGAACTTGTCCAAGTGTAATCAATGAGCCAAGAGCCGGTTCGCCGCAGGCGATGTTTCTTTTCATCGGGTAAAGTTTGATTCTGATAACAGAATTATTTGAACTATCATCTATGATTTTATATATGCCCGAGGCTTTCAAAATTTTGAATTCCTTTGATAGTTCGGGATTGAGAATAAATGCCTCTTTTTTTTCTCCGGTATAATAAAAATCGCGGGCTTGTTTTGGAAATATTTTATAGGAATAGCAGGAACAAAAGAAAATGTAAATGAATATGAATATGGTTAGACCGGCCAGTCTCATTGAAATAGGAATTGTGCATTTACGCTTGGTGCTGAATTCTTGTCCTCTCTTATTTTGTTTGTCAGCTTATTACATCGGTCTCATGATATTAAACATCCAGCGAATTCCAAAACGGTCTTTGCAGGTGCCCCAGTATCCCCAGAATTCATCATGTGGCGCGACTGAGTCAGTTCCACCATCCGATAATTCCTTGTACAATCTGTCGGCTTCTTCCCTGGTGTCGGGATTCAGGCTGATGGTGAAATTATTTCCTTCAACCAGTTTTTGTCCCATGCTTGCAAGCATATCCGTTGCCATTATTTGTATTCCTGCAAGTATAGGTAATGCCACATGCATTATTTTGTTTTTGTCGGCTTCAGGTAAAGCGGCTGCATCGGGTCTGGGAGGCATGTCCTTGAACCGCATTGGCGGATTGGAAAATTCTGTTTTGAAGACTTTTTTGTAATGGTTGAATGCTTCTTCAGCATTGCCGCCAAAGTTTAAATAAATAGATACGCTTGCCATGGTTTTCGTTTTGTAATTATTAAATTTTTATTTATTTTTTTTTTTTGAAACGTAGTCGTCATTTATTCCCTTTCCCTCCAGAATCTGCTTCACATATTTTTCAATCCTTGACACACGTGTTTGAGATTGTTTAGGTTGGGAAAAATAAAGAATATATGCCCTTTGACGTCCCGGAGTCAACGCATTAAAAGCAGTTTTGAAAGCAGGCATCTTGTCCAATTTTTTTTGAAGTTCTTCAGGGATTGGTTCCGGATTTTTTTTCAAAATGGATTTTATACCGGATCTTTCGGCTTCAATGGCTTCATAAATATAGACTTTCAGGATAGGTTCCAATTTTACTATTTCTTTAAGATTGGTGAAACGGATCACTCTGGCCGTCTGTGTATTCGCCCCGGGTTTGCTCAGAATATCATTTGCATCTTCCAACAAGGAGCCTTTAAAAAAACTAATCACACAACAATCTTTTAATTCGCCAATGATGACCAGGTTCGTATTCTGCCCCTTAGCCGAAGGATAACTATAACAGGGAGCGCCCCATTTTAATTCTTCTGTCAGTCCGCAGTCAAGAATAATCGCTCTCAATTTCTCCAATTCTTTTTCCCATTTTTGAGACCGGCTGATATAGGCATCCACTTTTGGATTCATACGATTCATTTGTTAGTTCACCCGTGCAAAAACGATTTTTCTGCTCAGCGGCCTGAAATACCAGGATACCACCGTCAGGATCAGAAGTATTACCGAAGGAAACATTTCTGTAAAGGGATCATGCATAGCTATATGCGAAAGTACCGCTCCTGACATGATAAAGAAAAAGCCGGCATAAGCCCATTCCTTCAATAATGGAAATCTTGGAATCAGCAATGCTACCACTCCCAGAATTTTCCAGATCCCCAGGATTGTCATGAAATAAACAGGATAACCTAAATATTTCATACCATATACTCCGGGCGGAGATATTTTTCCTTCAGCTTCCATTCTGAGTAGCTGTAATATTCCGGTTGACAACATTCCACTTGCGAGCCAAAGAGTCGAAATCCAGTAGATAACTTTATTCAATTTCCCTGATTTGTTTTTTGTTGTTTGCATTTTAAAATAATTTGATGAGGTGTTGAATAAATTCAAATGAGTTAGTCATTTAGTCCTTTCCCTTTGAGAATTTGTGGTATGCTTTTTTCAATTCTCGATTCCTTTGTCTTGGATTGCCTGGGCTGGGAAAAATAATAAATATATCCCTTTTGTCTTCCTGGTGTTAATTCGAAAAAAGCAGCCTTGAGAGCGGGCATTTTATCTATTTTTTTTTGGAATTCATCCGGGATTTTGAATTCTGTAACTTTTTTAAGACTCACTCTCAATCCTGCTTTTTCTACCTGGATCGCTTCTTTGATATAAGTTTTCAGGACAGGCTCCAGTTTCGCTATTTCCCGGACATTGGTAAAACGAATCTGGCGCGCCGATTGCACATTCTCCGTTTGCTGAATCAGAATATTCTTAGGATCCTTTAGCAAAGCGCCTTTGAAAAAAAGAAGGGCACAATATTCTTTAAACCCATGTATGAGAACGATATTTTTTTTCTCTGAACAGTAACAAGCCTGGCCCCATTTCAATTCTTCTGTCAGACCACAATCCAGAACGATCATTCTCAATTTTTCAAATTCATCATGCCATTTTTTAGCTTTATTAAAAAAGAAATCAAGCCTGGGATTCAAGATACTCGTTGCCATAGAATGTTATTTTAATTTGCTTAATATTTCCTGAAGCCTGTTATGTGCCATATTGATGCCTTGTGCAAATGGTAATTTCAATACCTCGTCTCTTTGTGCAACCGATTCGTAGATCACATGCATTTTAAGTTTGCTGGTATCATCAGTAAGCTTTTCAAATTCATATACCTCAAGTTGCACGCCAAAAGGAGTGTTTTCCATTTCGAATGTCCTTGTGATTTTCTTTTCCGGACTAAACTCATGAATGGCCCCGTTGGCCCGGAATACCACTTTTCCCTGGGGATCGGTTGTTTCCAGTTGATAACTTCCATGCTTCTTACTTTCCAGTTTCAATATTTTCGTTTTTGTGTATGCGTTAGACATCACTTCCCCTACAATATCGGGTTCGACATAAGCTCTGAAAAGTAATTCCAATGGTAAATCGAATTCCCTTGTGATGAATAAATCCTGTTTACCATCCTCGGCATGAATCTTTGTTTTTTGTTCCATATAATTTTATTTTTTTGACTTATATTTTTTCATAATAGTTTCCAGTTTATTAAATCTCTCATCCCACATTTTGCGGAATGGTTCGATAAAGTCAGCTACCTCTTTCATTTTTTTTGCATTGATGTAATAATAAATTTTTCTTCCGTTTTGTTTTTGCCCGAGTAGTTCGCACTCGGTAAGTATTTGCAGATGTTTCGAAACAGTTGGCCTGGCTGTGTCGAAATTGGATGCGATGGAGCCTGCCGTCATGGCCTGGGTAGCAACCAGTAACAATATCGCCCTTCTTGTGGGGTCTGCTATTGCCTGGAAAACATCTCTTCTAAGGTTCATTGTGTAGCTATTTGACTACAAATATATGTGTAGTTATTTAACTACACAAATTTTTTTTTAGAGGCATTTGCTCAGGAAAAATTTGTTATCCTATTGAAGCGAGATCTTAAGGTTTGCAAAATCGCCATCCGACTGATTCCCGGTCCAGAAACCAATCATACCTTCTTTTTTCTTGCTTATTTGCTCAACGACAAGATCGGGATTTGGATTGTTATTGACATACACGCTAATCTTGGGAGTAGTTACAACAATACGAACGTGAAACCATTCATCTGGTTTTGGCGAGGGATTTAATGAATGTTCATATTTATTAGGAAATTCTGTTCTTAATCTTTGCCAGTCATAATCGGGAAGCGAAATATACTGGACAGAATGATTTTTTCTGCCTGTATCCTGCGACAGAAAATTAAATGGGCGAAAATATATTGCGTCCATTGTATTATTGTCTGAAGCGTGAAAAGCGATTCCGACAAAGCTTCGCTGCATTGCATCTTTCCCTTTGATATCAAATTCCAAGATGCCATTGTCAAAATTTACTTCATTTAACCAGGCTACTCCATAATTCTCTTTCGCGTCCAAATGAATTCCATTTTTGTAATTTGAATCGTTTGAAATGGATGCATTGCGATTAAACACTGTAATCCTTTTTTCATTTAACATTTTTGCCAGACTGAGCTTCATCACTTTTTCGTTCTGTGCAAAGCATGATGCAGAAAAGAATAGCGGAACTATTAAAAAAAAATTTTTAGAGTGCATATTGCTGACTGTTAGAATTTATCTTTCATTAATGGTTGGTGGCGGAACTATCCCACACATTCTTAGATAAAGCGCCATTTGTCCGTAGTGCTCATTAGCGTGAGTAAGCGCGTAAAATGCAAGATCCAGTTTTGGCAGATTTCTTCCCCTGAATTCAATCAGGTTCATTGCATTCTGAGTCGTCAATGCCGAGATCGCTTTTCGGCCAATTGCAAAAGAGCTTTTCAGGTATTCGAGAATATCTTTTTTGGAATGAATATTTTTTGGACCGTTTACATCTTCAATATCGGATCTGACCGGATCCCCGGTGATGGCACTCCAGATTAAAATATTGTCAGTAGCCAGGTGCATGATTTGTCCGCCAAATGTTCTCACACCTTTGAAGTCGCTGTTTTTTATATGGAGGCTTTCGGGTGAGAAATTAAAATTGCTTTCAGGCATTGCTTCAGCCGAAGTCAAAATATCGCTTTCGATTTTATTGAATAGCCTTTCGATTGCACTGGTTATGGAAATGGCTTGTTGACCGTCACAAATAGACGAAAAAGCAAGACAACAAATAAAAAGAGTTGTAATTATCTTAGAAGAAATCATAGTTCATTTTATTTTGAAAGAGTCAAAAAACTTTGTTGCAGTTGAATTGACCTCTTTACCCGTTAAAGCGACAATCTCAACCGTATAATTTTTTGATTTGGCAAGGTAGGTCTTCAGTGTTATCATTTTGGTATTGTTATCAAAACTAATTTTCACTTCTTTTCCGGGGTAATCGCCCAGAGAAATATCTTTTTCGGATAATAGCTTACCATGAACATGGCCCAATGAGCCGCTTATTACTCCTTTAAAAAAGCTTTCAATCACATCTTTAGCTGGATGGGCGAATTCATCCGGTGGGTATTCAATTTTCAAAAATTCATAAGACATATTAGTTTCGTTTTCCGTATTTTTTAGAACATGACGATAGAAAAATATTTTACCGACTGATGGCATGTCTTTCACGATGGTGTCATTCATCGGGGCTTTAGGAAATAAAATTTCACAATCGTTATCCTGATATTTATACCAATCAGATGAACGTAGAATAAAGCCGGAAAGAATTAGCAGGCTAATACCGGCAAGCATCAATTTTAACGGAGTCATGTTATTTAAATTGGCAGCGCCTTATTTTGTTGTTTTGGCTCCCATTTGCCGACCCATTTCTTCATATGCAACATCATTCGGCTCCCAGAGTTCAACTTTGTTTCCTTCCACATCCAGGATATGAACAAATTTTCCATAATCGACATTTTGGATGCTGTCAACGATAGTTACCCCGTTTTTTTTCAATTCATCGACAAGAGCTTCCATGTTTTCAACCCTGTAATTGATCATAAATTCCTTTGTTGAAGGTTCGAAATATTTTGTTTTTTCACCAAAAGGATTCCAATTGGTAAATCCTTTTTTGGTAGAGTCTGCACCCTGGTGCCATTCAAAAACTGCCCCATATTTATTTGTATTTAAACCAAGATTCGTCTGATACCATTCCCTCATTTTGCCAGGATCTTTGCATTTAAAAAAAATGCCTCCGATACCTGTGACTTTTTTTATTTTTTGAGTTGGATTGTTTTGGGCTTTCGTCAATATTGTTTTGAATGCAAAGCCTGAAAGAAAGGATGATATAATTATCAGGATTGTTAAGCTGGTATTTTTCATACTATTTAAAGTTTTTAGTTTGATGTGTTGCTTTTAAGTTATACAACTCAACAATTATGAATTGATATTATTGACAGAATTTGAGATTTGTCAGTGCAAAATTCAATCGGGCCAGGCCAATGCTATTATTAAATAATTGCGGGTGCCGATGGACAAATCATGCCTACTAAATATACTTATTTCACAATTAGGTTACAGTTTTTAATTTGAATCTGAAACCGGGTTATTCCAAGGCGACAGTTTTTGGTCATATCAGAAATGAGTGATTGGATGACAGTTCCTTGTCCCAGTTTTCTGGAATTAACCGCGAGGGCTAAGCTAAAATAAGCGCCGGGCCCCCCAATGACCAGAAAAATGAGAAGGCTTCTCGGGGGAGACCCGGCGATGACGAAAAATAAATTGAGAAGGGCAGGGAGCAACTATTTTTTAAACAACCCTGCTTTTAAATCCGAACCAAAAGAACCCTCTTTCAATTGGAGATAATTGTTTTTGCCCTGTTTTTTTTCAATGTCTATTTTGCCGGATAATTGTACATTATCCATTTTCAGAAAATCATTATTGATTGCTTCGTCTCCACCATTTCCGGTGAACTTGGAATTATCTGCAAAAATGCAATCGTGGATTTGATAGTTACGTGTGCTGTTATTATCTCTGATCCATCCTGTTCTGCTGTTGGCGATAATATTGTGATGAAATTCAAAATCATTTGCGGTATTTGACGTTGTCCAGATTCCGCTATAATGACTTTCATACACAAAACAATAGCGCATGACGTTATGATGACTTGTTCCTCCTTCAGCTTCCATAAACACGACAGAGTTCTCGCAATTGAAAAAAACACAATGATCGAGTGTCAATCCGTTCCCGTTGGCAATAACGGCTACACGTATTGGCATCACATCCACATTGCCTGCAAACAGACATTGTGTTATGAGCAGATCATCTAAATTCTTTCCATCACGCCAGATTGGATAATAGCGGCGACTTTGTTTTCCGTCAATATAATAATAAATGGGACTTCCCGTAAATCTCAATCCTTCAATGGTTACATGGCTCAGTTCTATTTCAAGACCTCTCGCTTCTTCGCCATCTCCTGGTGTTAGCTCCCCGGGGATAATAGATGTAATAAACGGCATCCGCTGTGGATTCCAGTTCGGATCGTCAGGTAAAACTTCTGCTCTTATTATCAGACGATTTTCGGAAGAGAATTTATTATTGGAAAAAAGAACCGTTTCAGTTAAAGGATAAATACCTTCTGAAAGAATAATAGTTGCAGCTTCTTTTTTAGTATTGGCATTTATTCTTTTTGCAGCTTCCAAAATGGTTTTCAAAGGCTGCTGTTTTGTGCCTGTATTCATATCATTTCCTGTTTTAGCATTGATATAAATTTCTTCGGCAGGCAGATCCAGGAACGATATTGATGACAATAAAAATAGAAATACCGATTTGATCATAACCAGAATTTGCCTGCAAAATTGAATATCATCTTTTCTCTAAAATGGTCATTTTGAAAACAAAACGGTCAATTAAAGATTATCGCGGTATTGTTGTGCAGTAACGCCCGTAATTTTTTTAAAAAAACGATTGAAATTGGAAGGATCTGAAAATTCAAATTCATAAGCGATCTCCTTCACTGATTTGTTGCCGCGGAGTTGCTTTTTAATTTCAGAGATCTGTTTATGATGAATCATTTGCTGTGCAGACATTCCACTGTATTGCCGGCAGATTTTATTGAGTTGCGCCGTACTGATTTTAAGCATTCGGGAATATGCCGCCACATGATGATGCGTAATAAATTCTTTTTCCAGCAAAGATCGAAACCGGAAAAAGCCTGGATGAATATATGTGTCATTTTGAACATTGTATGTAGCGGCATAATATCTGTTAAGAACTACTAGCAGCTGATACAATATTGCCCTGAGCAAATGGTTGCTGTCGTTTTGAAGATGAGTGAATTCTTCTTCGATATCACTCGCAAATTTTAATACCCGGGAAAAGTCCTTTGCTGCCATTTTCATGCTTGCCGGCCTGGAATATTGGTGAAAGAATTGAAAACGATAAAGGAAGAGATCATCTACAAAAAACAAATTCAAAAAATCTTTTTCAAAGAAAAGTGTATAACCGGTTACTTCCTGTTTTATATTCCATCGCCGAACCTGTCCTGGTGAAGTGAATATAACTGCCCCCGGTTCGATGGTCATTTTATTTTCATCCAGGGAAAAACTGCCTTTCCCTTTTTCGATAAAAAGTATTTCATAGAAACTGATCAGGTGTGGGGTGTGGTCAAGCACAAAGTTTCTCAGGTTTTCAATTCTCCCGATATCCAAAAGCAGGTCCCTGCCGTATTTGCGGGGAAGGAAATGATAAGTTTCAACGAGGGGAGCAATAATGTCTTTCTTTTTCATTTTATATGAGGAAAAACTTATTCTGTGAGAGAAAGAATATTTCCGTCGGGGTCTTTAAACCATGCGACTTTTGAACCATTGGGAGATTTCCATATGCCTAAACTATCCTGTTCAAAGAACTCATATCGCTCGCAGAAGAGCTTTTTGGCATTGAGTTGCTTTATGATTGAAACAATATCATCCACATTCCAGCCTAAAATGGTAAATGGATGTGGATTTAATTTCGGAACGATTGCCACACGCAATAAGGTCCCGTTGGCATCGAATTCCAAAGCATATTCATCTTCCGACAATAGTTTCAATCCTAAAATATTTTTGTAAAACGATTTTGCTTTGCCGGGCTTTGTAGTTGGGACAAAGGCTTTGAGTTTTTGACGCGAAAGCATTTTAAGAATATTTGATGCTGATAAGAATAAATGGCGGTCAACGAAAACCGCAATCTTCAGTCACGGATTGCGGTTTTTGTTGAAGTTAAGATATCCAACCGGGATTTATTCACTCAACATGATCGTTCCGCTTCATTTTTTAAATCAAGGGCATATCTTTCGAATATCGGTTTGAAATCAGGCAATTTATTTTTGACGAGCGCGAAAACCAGTCCGCTGAACTCCTCTTCCATGATGAATTCAGTAGCGCCGTTATCGCATGGTCTCAGCTCAAAACTCCGGGTACCTTTAAAAATTGGGGCAATCCCATTACTCCATACCATCACCTTATTTGCCACGACGCCCGATACCCTGGGCTTAAAAGTGCGGGTTGTTCCGGGAACATGAATCCGGATTCTTTCACCTTCCCTGATATTGCCATCGATTGCAGACACGGTAGAATTCCAAACTGAAAATCCTTTTGCGTCGGTCAGCAGCTTCCATATATCTTCAGGCTTTGCAAGAATTTTAGTTTCAACCCTGCAGGTCATTGAAAAATTATTTTTCACCTGTGCGAATTCAATTTCTTTCGTTTTCATAATGATTCAATTTATTTTTTGAACCCGCAAATAAATTCAGAACAGAAAATAAGAAAACTGAAAAGCGTCAGGAACTCTATTTTTGCCGGTTAACGCCCGATATTTCCGGCAAATTTTTCCTCGCTTTGTCTTTCCAATGACAATTCATATCAACGGCAAATTAGCGTGAGACATGCGGCGATACTCAAGGCCGGCCCAGCACTGGCGCACTGATGATGAGGGTTAGATCAGTGGCAACCCGGCCATGGTGTAAATGGTTCTTTAATCTTCGATTCCATATTCCTTTTTTAAAAAAGCAATCAAGTTTTTTGCGATTTCTAATTGCGGTTTCAGATTTCTTTCTGCATAGGAATATGTAATTACTTTCAGATCGAATACCTTATTGAAAAAGATGGACAATTTTTCCTTGTCACCCCGTAATGGGGGAAATGGTTTATCGGTCATCTTTCCATTTTTACTAAATGAAGTATCATCAATGACTGTCACATCCATCAGGTCATCCAGCCTGGATAAAATTTCTTTAAAGTATGCTTCGTAATAATCACCCTGGTCATAAATGCCATGAATGTCCGCGTCATACTTTGTAAGGCTGTCTGCTACATGATCTTTTTCAATCAACCTGTAATCACCGGTATTTTTTAACTGCTGCAGGGTAGCGTCATTACTTTTAAAAGAAGCAGAACTATAAAGATATTCTGTGGCGAAATGATAGAATAATTTTCGATTGGAGTCAATAGCCATATTTAAGTGAGAAATTTTTTGCATGCTGTCCAATCCTTTTACCAGTCGGTTATCAAACTCAATCACATGATGGAGGGTTGCCGTATCATCTTTCAGGTTGCGGATAAAGCCTTCAATATATTGTCTTTCCTTTGATCTTTCTGTAAAATGCTCCCGGACGTTTTCAGCAATAAATCCCAGGGTGACGGCGAGGAAAATCATGATGAATTCCGAAAAGTATTCCTTAAATTTTTTTGGTTTATGATGCAGGTCCGGGTGATGATGTACTTCCATATTTTCAGTTTCTTGATTTAGCCTGGTTGTGTCAGGCCGGACCAATTTACAAAAGATCATCAGGATTATTGAATTGTCAGAAGGATAGGAGAGCTGAAATAATCAATATGGTTAGGGTCTCCAAAAAATTGGGGATCGCCGTTATTCCGAAGGCGATAGACTTGGAGTATAACGGAAATCAGTAATCGCTTCGGAATCACTCTCGCTGGTTTTAGGAAAAACCTTTTATTCTCATTCTTTGGCTCGTTTCCACAGATCCCGGTCCAAAGCAAGCACCTGGTTAACGGTTCCATCTGCATCTTTTGAAAACTTTAATATGAAGGGGAAATCCGTATTAAAAAAAGCCAGGTCGGATTCGGCAAGGAAAGGTATTTCCTGTCCGTCCCAAAGCTGCTTCAACACGATGCTATTGTCCTTTACTATGATCCGGATATAAGCAGTGTCGCCTTTTCGAAATTGAAACTGGTATTTTCCTTCTAATGCTTTTAATTGTTCTGTTGTGAGAGAAACGACTTTCTTTTCGACCGGTTTATAAAAATCCTTCCATCCATAAACAAGAGCAACACTGTTGATGATCTCATGCAATATCCCGCCATTGTCTGAATTCACCATGACTGCAAGGCCGTTGCCATCTTCCAGGCTTCCAACATACTCGCACCTGAATCCTTCATTGGCGCCATTGTGCCCAAAATATTTGGCGTCTCCTTTTTTGTCGATAAAAACTCCCAGCGCAGCAGATGCATCAATATAGGGAGTCAGCCTCAAGCGCGTAAATTCGGGCGAAAGCACTTTATTCGATTTGCCCTGATACGAAAGCTGCGTTTCTATGATGTATTTACAGAGATCGGTGGGATTTGTCCAAAGTCCGGCTGGCGCCTCTTCCGGATAAATATGATATTTGCCTTTCACTTCTTTTCCATCCTCTTCATAAGCAGTCGCCAATGAAGACAGCCTGTCAGGCGGTGGAGCTTGTGTGTAAAAACTTGCTGTCATGCCCATGGGTTTTAGAACATTTTCCCACATAAATTTATCATAGGGCTGATGAGTAATGTCCATGACGATCAATTGGGAAATAGTTGTACCACCTCCGGAATATTGGAACTTCAAACCGGGTTCGAATTGAGAGCGGACAGCGGGAGAATTGGCTGGTCGCTTTCCATCCAGAATTTCAACGATAGATGGAATAGTATCTCCTTTTGCATAACCGGGAAAGCCATGCACGCCCAGACCCGCGGTGTGACTTAAAAGATTGATGATAGTAATTTTTTTATTTTTCGACAGAGAGTCATAGGGAAATTTCCAGGTGGTCAGATAATTGTTGATGTCGGTATAGAGGTCGAGTTTCTTATCCTGCACCAGCTTGAGAACGCCCACTGCATTCAGGGATTTGCTGATGGAAGCCGCCTGGAAAACGGTTTGAATGGTAACCGGCCTTTTTTCAGCGCTATCAGCCCAGCCATAAGCGCGGGCCCACTCAATCTGATAATTGTGCACAACAGCAATGCTTAATCCATGGATTTTATAATGCACCATCCGTTGCTGCAAAGTCCAGTTTGTACGGCCTTCAATCTTTACCCATCCTCCCAGATTTTCCTCTACCTGTTTGATTTTGTTTTCAACATCCTGGCTGTAACCGGAAGGCGTTTGAGCAGACAGACTAAACGAATCAATCAAAGAAAATAAACATAGCAGGATCGCAATGGAGTTAAAATAATTTTTCATGACGAAGGATTGATTAGGTAAGATTGTGAAAAAATCATTATTCCACAAAGATTTGGGATTTTTATTTTTGGTATTGCCGGTGGTCGGGAGATTCGACCACCAATCAGGGGTCAGCGTTGTGTTTCCTTTTTTAGTTGTTCTGCCATTATTAATGTATGCTCCAATGAATGTATGTTTGTCCAATTACCATGCCCTACAATCACAAACTTTGGTTGCTGGCATTTCTTTTGAACATTTTTTATCGTAGATGCATATTCTGTCTTGTTTGCATCGCCTAAATAACCTAAGTCATCGTCATTAACACTTTTTATTAAGCATGCGCCATAGAGAATTTTTTCTTTCTTAAACCAGATTATAATATTATCTGTAGTATGCCCAGGTCCGGGGTAATAAGTTTCAAAAGAATATTGCCCGACATTGAAGACAGTATCATTTGCAATTAAAAATTCAGCCCTTTTATTATTATTTTTTTTACTTAATTCATCCGTAAGGATGGTAGTATAAGTCTTTATTCCCTTTTGCCTGTAATATTCAAGCCCGGCTGTTCTGTCACCATGAAAATGCGTAGCGATACACAATGCCACTTTTTTCTTGTGCTTTAATTTTATGCTGTCAAGCAATGGTTGAAACTGAGTTGTGTCCCAGGGTGTGTCAAACATCACAACACCATCATTGGTTACAAGATACATCCCGTTTGCCGGTATTTGATTTCCTTTGTAGGTGTTGTAAGTTGTGTAAATATAAAAGTCACCCGTTAAATTTGAGATTCTAAGTTTTGATTTTTTTATCTGCCCAAAAACATTGGTCATAGAAAAAATAAAAACTATTGTCAATATAATTGTGCGCATAATATTTCTGTAAATTATCGCGGCCCTGTATTTGTAGCCATTGCATAAAATTAATCAACAAATCAAATGGGTAGCGATATTGAAAGCGTTACCGGTCGTTTGTTTTGAAGAGCCGCTGACCATGCCGGCATCATTTTGATCATTTCGATTGCGGCCAGATTATTTTATTGATTTTTTATTGCATTTTATATAATGTTATTCACCAAATTTAAAAACTATATTTTCTTTTTTTATGTTGTTTGGAGAAGATTCTTGATGCAAGAGGAGAGTCAGGAAAAGAACAGCCCGATTCATGTAAAGTAAGAAGTTCAATTTTTTTTCAGCTTAGCTTTTTAATTCTGAGCCTCAAACCCATATCTTATTGCTGCTTCAAGTATATCAATGTTTATATCTTTCAGACTTTTGAACTTGATGCAATATCCTGTTACACTCGCCTTGCCCAGTTTTTTTCCAAATGTTTGGGCCAGGTAATTCTTATCCTTGATGCCAAGGATATAGACAGAGATTCCGGTTTTGTTTGCGCTTATGCCAATTTTATAAAACTCCCTGGTTTCTCCATTCGCATATTTTATGGTCTGCAATCCATATCCTATGTTGGGGTTCGAAACAGTTTTATTTTCGCCGTTTTTACCGTCTAAGAACCATAATTTACATTTTGGTAATACCCGAAGTGTGAGCAGGTGCAGGTCTTGCATCTCACTACGTTTTGGTTCAGGCTGGCTGGCAATATAGTTTTTGATTAGTTCTTGTACGTTCATATTTCGCCAGTTAATTTTGCCCGTTATCATTTGGAGTAAAATCCACCATCCATTCAATACCATATTTATCGGCAAACATTCCAAAATATGAACCTAAGGGACCGCCTCCTATTGGCATTTCAACTTTACCTCCTGCGGACAGTCCGTTGAATAATTTGTCTGCTTCTTCACGGGTTTCTGCACTGATTGATATAGTATTTCTATTGTCGTTTTCGGTTACATGTCCCATAATTTCTAAAACGTCACTACCCATTAACATACTGCTTTTGCCAATTGGCAGGGCAATATGCATAAGTCTGTTTGCATCATTTTCAGCTATTGGATATTCAGGACTTGATATGTCTTTGTAACGCATAATTTTTGCGAACTCTCCGCCAAATACTGATTTGTAAAATGTAAATGCTTCTTCTGCATTTCCGTTGAAGTGAATATAAGGATTGATGAGTGCCATAATTTATATTTTTTAAGTTGTTTATTTCTTATTCTAATTCTTCGCAGTAAAATTTGTGAATATTCAGCAGGTCTGTTATTTTCAAAACTATATTTTCCTCGCTGTCGATACGTAAAATCTTGTCGCAGTCTTCAAGGTCGAAATTCCATTTTTCATTTGGAAGCATATTAGTAATATGCGGTTTGAGTTTCTTAACCTGATTTTTTGTTTTGACGGAAGTTTTGAAAATGTAAATCATTTTTTGGATAATTTTGTTAACAGAGTTTCGAGGTAGTTCAATGTCATGGTCATCCCTTCTCTGAAGCCTGCTTCTAACTTCTCCATACGGGCAAGAGATTCATTATAAATAGTGATACTCACTTTCGTTATGCCGTTTTGTTCGCTGAAATTGTGATCCCATTCAGAACCCGGTAATTCAGGGTTTTCATCTTTGTCTGCAAAAGCATTGTACGTTTTAAAATTAGTTTTTGGAGTAATGGAAGTATATTTTTGAATTGACCAGCGCTCTTCTCCATCGGGACTTACCATCGCAAAAAATCTCCTGCCTCCAACTTTGAAATCCATGAATTTTGTTTTAGAAGCCCAGGGTTTGGGCGCCCACCATTGGTCAAGAATTTCCTGCTTTGTAAAAGCATCCCATACCAGCGAAAGGTCTGCATCAAATTCTTTGTTTATGAATACTGTTTTTATTGATTTGTCAACAGTAAAATCGAATAGCAAATTGTTTGTCATTTTTTCTTTTTTTTCATTGTTGATAATACTTTTTCAAGTTGATTTAAACGGGTTTCCCAAATTTCTCTGAATTGGTCCAACCATTTATCGATCTCTTTCATTTTTTCAATTTCGAGTGAGTAGTAGATTTCCCTTCCTTGCTGTTCCTGTTTTACCAGTTCGCATTCTGTCAATATTTTAATATGTTTTGATACAGCCTGCCTGCTTGTGTTAAAATGGTCGGCGAGCGCATTAGGTGTCATTGCCTGCAATGCGATTAATGTAATAATGGCCCGTCTCGTGGGGTCAGCAATTGCTTGAAAAATGTCTCTTCTTATTTCCATGGTTATAGATATTTGCAACTATCTGGTTTCAAATATAAGCGCAATTATTTGGTTGCGCAAATTTTTTTTCAATTATTTTTTTATGAGGGTGAAAATGACGGCCCCCCAAGCCTAACCTGTTTGCGGCAGGCAGGCCCGCTTGCATCGGACGAGTTATAAAAGCCGATTACTTATGATATTTTCTTTTGTATTAGCCAGTGATGTCCAAAGGGGTCTTCGATTTCTCCCTGGCGATAGCCATATTCATAATCTTTTACAGGGGATATTTCTTTGGCACCAGCCTGAATGGATTTATTCATAACAGCGTGTACATCGGGGACAAACAAGCCGATTATGCATGTTGTTCCATTATGTTTATCGGGGGAAAAAAAGAATGGTTTTGTTACTTCATGTAAATGAAAAATAATTCCCTGAATAGATAATTCAGCAACATGAATACTGCCATCATCATTATAAAAGCAAAAGTTTTCAGTTGCGCCAAACGCTTTTTCATAAAAAGAAATATCCTTTGTATGATTTTTGATTAAAAGCTGAGGAGCAAAAAATAATTTGTCGTTATTACCTGTCATTTTATTTTTTAAAATTTTTGTTTAATTACAGCGATTAAAACGCCTTTTTCAATTAAAACCAATAGGCTGGCATATAAGAAACAGGAAAATTTTCATAGGTAAACATGATTTTGCAATTTTTCCCTACTAATAAGAACTCTCTTCCAATAGTTGTTATAGTATCTTCTAATACGAGATTGTAATTTTTGATGATGGCTTCAAAATGCACGGAGATGAGTTGACCGAAATTTTCTAAATGCCTCATTGAATTCATAAAAAAATCAATTATAGCCACCGCCGATTAAGATAAACTAATGTACAAAATATTTTCTATCGCTAATTGATAAATTCTAGGTAACTCAGACTGAAGCATATGTGAATTTGAAGTTACGTGGTAAGTCCCCGGCTGCGTCAAAACGCCGTTGCTGATAGCGAATGGGACGATCAGTTTATTTGCACGCTAGCCCTGGGGCAATTTAATGCCTGCGGGTAAATAAATCAACTGTGGATAGTTTTGAAAAGGGGCGATTAAAGAAATCTAATAATACCAAATTAAACAATTCGGGTTTTTCAATAGACCCATAATGAGTAGCTCCAGGCATAACAAAAAGATTAGAGTTCGCTATATTATAAAATATTTTAAGTGAATGCTCAAGTCTTATAGCATCCCTGTCGCCGGTTATAATTAATACGGGGCATTTAATTTTTTTCAGGTCCTTTTCAGTGATATGAGGCTGATATGCTAATAATGAATAAAGTCTTCTTGTATTAAAGTTCTGCGTGACTCTTAATGTGTCTTTTACTAAATTATCAATTTCATCAAATATTGCTTTTTTCCCGGGAAATAAATTAGCTCCATATGTTACAAGTTTTGAAATTTTTTTTGGATAGTTTATTGCTAATAATAATCCTAAAATGCCACCATCACTTTGTCCTGATACATAAGCACTGTCAATGTTGAGAGAATCAAGCAGCACTTTTATATCGTATGCCATTTGTTCGTAAGTCAGGTTTTTTGTTGTTGAATCAATAGATTTTCCATGTGCCCTGCTGTCAATAGCAATTACTTTAAAATATTGTTTAAAGTAATCAATCTTCGGTCTTGCATTTCTGATAGAGCCTCCACTTCCATGTAATAAAACTAATGGCTTCCCACTGCCATAAATTTCATAGTATATCTTAATGCCATTGACTTCTTTGTAGCCTCCCGCCTCTTTATTGTCTCCATAGTTTATGGTTATTTGCATCTGTGCATTTGTGCAAAGTGCCAGGGAAATAAAAATTAAATTTAAAATTAGCCCTTTCATTGTTTTCAATTTTTTTAATTGTCATTATGGTTCCGTAATAAATCAATCTGGTTTAATATAAATGATGGTTTAGACCTAAGCGGTCAAAAGCAGGTTACAGGTATGTGAAGAAATTATTTTGAGCGTCGAGTGAAGATGAATCAATATACAATCTGTGAAACTCACCTGTTCATCTTTTCCTGCTGAATCTCCTTTTCATAAACTAACCCGATCAGCGAGGATTGCAGGACCCGGTGTTTCAACTTATTCAAAAATCAGGTTCGTTGACCTGATTTTATAATTGATTTCAAAATTCCCACAGGGATAATTCTTGCTTTGTATGATGTCTCCTGGTTCGCGCTAAATTATTGTTGGTATAAATTGCCAAGGTGAAGACCAGGACAGGAGAAAAGTGGCATCCAGCCGGCTTAACTCGCATTTGGCGCAGCCAAACCTGCTTGCAGCAGGCAGGCCTGCTTGCAGCAGGCAGGCTTGCTTGCAGCAGGCAGGCCTGCTTGTAGGGGAGAAGTTACAAAAGATGATAAGAAATACAAATGCTAATTATCCGTGCATGTCATCAGTTAGCGGCAGCTTATTTGCCGGTCGTAGTATTCAACCTATCTTTCTTTTTTTCTTTTGCCTGCCTATATTCTTCTAAACATTTCTGAAGCGGTTTTCCCTGATTATAAATGCAATTACAAAACGCTTCGCAAGCCTTTGGGTCACTATTGTCAGGACATCCGTTTGTACATTCTTCAGGAGAATTGCCAGGTCGAATGTCATACATATAAAGGTTTATGACGATTACTACGGCTATCGTCGCAATAACACTCCCGAAAAAAAGGAAGGGGAATTTTTTACTTATTGGTTTTTCACTTTCTGAGTGGCCACTCTCCCTAAATTGTTTGAATGGCAAAATATATTTAATACGGTCATAGTCCCAACACAGTAAATATAAATTAGCCAGTAACATGAATGTAGCGGCGCGAGTGCCTTCGAATCGGACAGCATAAGTCAGTACACAAATATTCAGGATAATCGGAAAATACATAAGAGCACCAAGAAGAGCAGTTCTTGGAATGAGTAACAAAACAGCAATTATCACCTGTGCAAGCCCGATAAATGAATAATAGTACCCTGTTTGATATAGCGCATCAAAATAATGTCCCAATGGATGATTAGAAGATAAACCAGCAGCAAATCTTTCTCCCTTAATTTTTACAATACCAGATATTATGAATGCCAAAGCCAAAACCAGTCGGCAGAAAACGGTAAAGTAGCGAAACCATTGGTTTGCCTTTGCTTCATAATAAAATTGTTCAAGTTTATTAAGCGTTTTCATATTGATTTGATTCGAAAATACTTTTATTATCGGAAGATATATTTTGTCAATTGAACAGTTATCACTTTAGGAGTATAAATTTTTGGATTTTAAATAATTTCAGAAAGATCTGAACTTGTATCGCTAAAAATATACAGGCTTTGCGTATCATTAATGGCAACAGAAACATCTGCATCCCCCCAAGCCAACCATCTTTGTGTGGAAATTCAGGAATACATGGATGAGAGTATTTCCGGAAATCAACACAGCGTTTTTTATTTTTCATTTCTGCTTTCGAATTCCAGATTCAATAATATCGCATCGTCAAATAAATCGGGTTCATGAATGTGTTTTTGCAGTAAACTGTATAAATTCTTCTGATGAAGCAGTAAGTAATATGCCCCGGTAATTGCTGCATGAGACAAAAAGATTTTTTTTGCAAACTGGTTATAAAACAGATTTGGAGCCCGGCATAATTTTTCTAATCGGATATCCTGCGGATAAATTTCCCCCGCATAACCAAGCCTGCAAGCCTGCAAACCCGCAGCAACCAGACAAGTTACAAAAGATTAGGTCATTTTAAAAAGCTGTTCAGGTAGGTCAAAATGGTTGTTGTCTGCATCATCAGGCTAACATGACTTTGTGCAGGTACAACGGCCAATTGCGATTTCGGCATTGGCTGCAGGTCAGCAGAAACACCACCTCCCAGCAATTTATATGTTTTCATCAACTCAATTTTATCCAGTCCATCATTGTCTCCTGATATGATTAACACGGGCGCAGATATTTTTGCAATATTGGAATCTCCGACATTAAATGGCTCCTTGGCGAAAGCAAACATTTGCTCTAAAAACTTTCTCCATTTTGTTTTATCAGGCGCCACTGCTTCGTATGCTGTTTTTAATGGTGTGTTATCAAAAAATTCAGGCTTAAAATCTTTAAGCGCTCCGTTTGCTATGGGTAGGAAACCATCAGTTTTATAAGTAGAAGAAATGATGACCAATTTTCTTAAGCGTTTAGGGCTTTGTACAGCAAACTGGTAAGCCACAGAGCCGCCCATACTATATCCTGCTACATCAGCACTATCAATTTTCAGGTAATCCATTAAGCCTTCCACATCACTTGCTAAAGTAGTAATCGACAATTTTCTGTCTGAATATGGCGAATGTCCATGCCCCTGCATTTCAATGGCAATCACTTTTCTGGTTTTAGACAACTCAGGAATTAATTCGCCCCAGTTCATATCAATTGTATAAAAAGCGCCATGTAATAAAATTAAAGGCATACCCTCACCATATACTTCGTAATATACTTTGATCCCATTAACGGGTGCATAACCACTAATGGAAGGTTTGATTTGTTGTCCGTTTGATCGGGAAGCGGCAAACACAATGATTGCAATCAGTAATACTGATCTAAAAGAGTTACCTGTTTTGAATAGATTTTTCATTACGCTGTTTAAATTTGATTTTATTGAGAATACAAAGATTGAATTCACTCCGGATTTCATCTGGTGTAAATACGACAAGTGTCGGGGCCCAATGCGGCAACGATCGAAATAGCATTAGATGATGACTGGTCGCCATAGTATGACCGCTATCGGCCTGGCCTTTCTGCTGTGCTGGCATTTTATAATTATCAGCCGAAACTGAAGCCGATTAAAAAAATTGATGTTGAAGTTAACAACAAAATGTTCAATAGAAATTCGTGTGCGTGATTTTAGCCGATAGTTTTACAAATCCGATTGCCGTTCCGTCCGCCAGCATAGCAGCAAACCGCATCTTGTAGGCAGTTTTGATTCTTTTCATTTCACTTTAACTCTGAAATTATTAGTTTCTTTTGTTTAAAAGTGTTCATTAAAGCCTTTCTACTAATAGAAGAGTTGCTATGATGAATGAGGTCAAAATATTCTGTTGGTACCACCTGCCAGGATAACCCATACTTATCTTTACACCAACCGCAGGGTCCTTCTTCACCACCATTTGCAGTTAGGGCGTCCCAATAGTAATCTACTTCTGCCTGGTCTTTACAATTAATTACCAGGGATATGGCCTCATTAAATTTAAATAATGGGCCTGCTGCCAAAATACTGAATTCCACTCCAGCTATTTCCATTACTGCCGTATCAAATTCGCCAGATAAATTATCAGGGTTCAAATTATCAGGGTTACCGTCTTTCGGCATATTGGTGAATAAGCGATAGTCTTTCAACTTACCGTCTTTAAATATTGACAGATAGTATTTAGCTACAGCCTTTGCATCTTTCTCTACCCACAAGCACGGGGTAATTTTTTGTTGTATCATATTCTTATTGGTTAATAATAATTCATTTAATTTTTCAAGGGTGTCGCTAAAATTGCCCATAATGTTGAAGCATTGGCGTTGCAGGGGCAATCAAGGATCTTCAGCCCGATGCTTGCACCAAAGATAAATAGTATTACAATGTTCAGCCTATGTTCGTCCGCCGTCATAATGTCAAGCAATATTGGGCGCGGTTTTAGCTAATCCAGCTGCAGTATATCCTTACCGCCGTCCACTTGTTATTTACTTTCTTATATAAAGAAAAATTTCCTTCGCCACAAAGATCACCACAACTATTGTCTGAATAAAATAAACAATAGCTGAAATTTCTTAAGAAAATTGGAGCGGAAAAACTACTTACACTATGGCCGATATGCTTGTAGAAAAATGGCCAACTCTTAGAGTTGTCATTAAATATCTTTCTTACTGTATCTGAGCTGATAATTTTAATTTTCGGGATTAATTCGTTTGTCCACAGTCTTAGCAACGGATTCTTTTTTTGGTTTTCGATAAAGCTCAGTTCGATTTCGGAAAATGTTGCTGTGTCAGCCTTAAGTTGGGCTAGACAAAGAGAATCGGGCCAGTCAAGATTTGCCGGTTCGTCTTCTAGAATAAAATACCTGTCATTCAGCTCCTGCTGTTCTACTTGTTGTATGAATTGAGCAACTTCACTGAAATATTGAACGGAATCTTTCTCTGCGGCTATGGATAGCGTTTGATTTTTTTTGTACGCATTTGCGCAAAAAAAAATAAAAAATATGACTATTAAAGGAGATTTAGAGCAGGTCATAAATATTTTAAATTGATGCAGCAATTCGGCGATTCCATAAATCGCGCCGGCATGCCAATGTTGCACGCCGTTAGGCCACTTTTGTACTGATTGATTTTATCGTTTTGAGAGTTGCACTTTTTGTTGACAATTCTTCCTCAATGTCAAAACCGCCTTGCAATCCAAGCCAAAATTTGGGGCTGTTGGCGAAGTATTTACTTAGCCTTAGCGCGGTGTCAGCTGTAATTCGTCTATTACATTTGACTATTTCTGAAACTCTTGTCTGTGGAATTTTGATATCTTTTGCAAGCTTATATGCTGTTATATTCAGAGGTTTCAGAAATTCTTCCAGGAGAATTTCACCGGGATGAATATTTTTAAGCTTTGCCATATTTAATGAAATTAATGATAGTCAATTATTTCAACTTCAAATGCATTACCTGAATTCCATTTGAAAACAATTCTCCATTGATTATTTATTCTTATGCTATAAAATTCTTTAAGATTTCCTGATTGCTTTTCAAGCCTATCAGAAGGAGGAATTCTTAAGTCAGCCAGGTCTACTGAGTTATTTAGCATTCTTAATTTTCGTCTTCTGATATTTTGAATTTCATTTGGTAATTTTTTGACTCTATTGCCACTCCATACTTATTCTGTCTCCGGATTTCCAAATGATATTATCATTGCTTTTGCCTAAAGTTACTAACGTCAAAGGTTAGTAAAAGGTTGCGCTAAACAAAATATAGATTGCCTGGATCTAATGGCGCGCAATGTTAGCGAGCGTGCCTTTATATTTTCGCTGTCTAGGTCCGTTTCGATCATCAACTGTCAATGCATTTTCAAAATTGAAGTTGCTGTTTGAAAGTAAATTTTCGATGAGTTGGCCTGTTTCGTCCGGCTTGAATTCGTCCAGCCTTAACTATATGACGCTCTTTTCTGGACAGTAATCATGCTTAAAGATTAGTTCGCCATAGTCGTAGTCAAATGTTAGGATCAATCTTAGTTCTTGAACAGCAATATCCATCACCTCGCTGTCTTTTATGACCGGATGTCAATGCCAATTGCTTTAATGTCGAACCCTTTTCTTTTAGATAAGCAACGCTCTTTAGAGGGAAATTCTCGTTTGCAAGCAATTTCATGTCAAACTAAGCCGTCTTTCGGGTAGGTGTGAACGATAGGCCGTCGTGAATGCATTCTTGAATATAAGAAAAGACTCCTTGTAACGATTCTTTGGTTAATCTCGGATAATTTTCCAGAACCTCATTTTCTGTCCAACCCTGTGCCAGTAGCCCAACGATTAGCTCAATCGAAATTCGTGTTCCTTTAATTGTCGGCTTGCCAACCAGGACATCATTATCAGAGATTATATAGTCTTGCTATTTCGTAAGGAAAATTTAGTAAATATTTTTGAAGAATTAGAGTCTAAACGGCATGCCCGCTAACGGAGAGGTATTGCCGTTGGTGAGGAAATATAATTTCGTCCGCCCGGAATTGCTGCGTGGCTTTTTAGTAAAGAAAATAATAAGAACTAAAGCTGGGTTTTATCCATCAGGCCCGAACCACAGCACAATAAAATTACCGCTGCTGATTGCTCAAATGTCAAGTTCCACTATTGGCAATACCAATGTTATGTGCCTTTTTTATTCAAATATTCTTTTCTTAAACAATTCTTTCATTTTATCAAAGCTCTGTTTTGGTTTATGGCAAATGAAAATTGTTTGCACAACCCAGCCTTCGCCGCTTGCATAGTCGCTGTAAATTTTTCTTACCGGAGTTACTTCTTCAAAAAAAGGATTAAAATAATCATCACCCGCATCGTTATAGCAAAAAGCAATAACCGTTTCGGGCATTTTATCCGTAGGTGCCCAAGTATAAAAACTTCCGTGATATGAAAAGGCATTTGGAAGTCTATATTCGTCTTTAAACAATTCAACTGCTCCTGCTTGCGAATAATGCCTTCCCCAGATTAAGCAATTCTTTTTTTCATTTTCGGGCAGGCTGTCATACAAAGATTGCAATTGTTGCATCATCGTTTTCCATTCTTCTTTTGAAATATATTCTTGAAAATTCATAGGAAGTACGTCTTTTCCGTTTTTCTTTTCTTTTGGGGAGTATTTGAAAACCGAATTAAGATAATGAGAAAAGGAATAGACAGGCATTCCGAAAGGAATCAATACTGCGCCGATTAATAAAATAAAGCTGAGAGGGTATAATAACCATCTCCTTTTCGGTAGTAAGAGACCTTCCCAAAAGATACCGCAGAATGGAAGTATAGTAAGAACAATCGGAAAGAAATAATAGGCTTTTCCTTTACTATAAGTGAGAAATAATACGGATAATAAAATTGAACAGGCAAGTGGTAAATAAAGGCTTTTATTTCTTTTATTGACAAACATAAAAACAATAGCGGGCAGCATTAGGATAGAAGCAATCGGATTAACGGATAAAAACAAATCGCGCAGTACGTGCATTGGTGTTAAATCATCCAATTGGGTTTCATACAGCCGATGAATCATTTGTAGTCCAGGCCAATCATTTTCATATTGCCAAATAATATTCGGCAATAAAATCAAAAATGAAATAATCAAACATTGCCAATATTTACCTTTGATTAACGCAACCCTTGTTTTCTCAAAGAACAATAAAGACAATAAACCAAAAGCGAAGAATAATGCGTCATATTTAGTCAGAAAAAATAGAGTGGTGAATAGAGTCAAATCCCATAAATATTTTCTATTGCCGTGTTTTATGAACCTTGTGAGTTGATAAAAGCAAAGTACCCAAAACAATTGATTGAAAACAACAGGTAAAAATGGTTGTTGAGACCCTTCAAATCCCGGTGCAATCAAAAGACAAAATAATGTAATAAATACCGCTATGTTTTTACCGCCGAGTTCTACAGTTATTTTGCCCACATAAATAACAATGAGCAGCATAGCAATATGCGGAAAAATATGATAAACGAAAACTGAATGGGAATGGAACAGGTTTTGGATAAAGGCTAGCAAACCTGTCATCGGGGGTAATTCCATATATCCAAAAGCAAGATGGCGGCCCGATTCAATATACAAAAATTCATCGCTCTGAAAACCAGAATGGCTGTCTGCAATTAAATGAAGAGTTAGTTTTAAAATACAAAAAAATAGGATGGTTAGTTTAGTCTGTTTATTCATTCGGTTTCCATTAAAGTGGTGTAGTCTAAAATGGCGCACGACGGCCCGGCTTGCCGCATTAACCCGGGTCATACATCCCTGCCTACCGGCAGGCAGTTTACAAATGACGATAAGCCATGCACGCCAGCCGTATTGTCGCAAGCCTGATGCTGGTGGAAGTTTTTCTATTTCGGTTACGGTAAAAAATATTTTTATTGTTTGTCAAGTACCATCTCAAAATATTTAAACCAATTTTTTCCCTTGTCTGTGCTCATTTCTCCAGTCTCTGTCCATTTGTTATTAATTACAGTGATGGTATATTTAATTTGTCCAGTCATTGCATTTGAAAAGTCCCATTGGAAAGAATGGTCGTCTATAAGCTTGGCTTCCGCATCAATTTGTTCACCGTCACCTCTAAAAGCTTTCATCAAATATTTAGAATTTTCAATATCATATGAAATTATAGCAAAGGCTTGATGAATAACAACGCCTGTTTTTTGTTGGTCTTTGCCTTGACCGTCAATTTGAATAATTGTACCATTCACTTTTACCGAAATATTTTCTGTTTGATTAAAAGTACTTTTTTGCGGACCCATTTGTATCCAACCTGTACCTTTCCAATTCCCAGTCAAGAAAGAAATTTTTTGGATAGCATCCATGGTTTCCTTTTTAGGTTGAAAAGGATTTTGAGCAGTTGCAGCTGTCACCAAAAGTGGAGTCAGGATTAAAAGCAAATGTTCTATTTTCATAATTTAAATTTTAAAAGGGCTCCAATAAAATTGCTGCCTATGGGCTGCTTGCCTCAGAAAACAAGAATAGATGGTAGGATTTTAGCAGAGAAAACGCTACTTATTTTGAGCGTTAGCCGGATAACCGGCGCCCGTGCCTCCAAAGAAACATTCAATAGATTTTATTTTGCCATTGCTAAAAGCCCAGTATTCAACATTGCGGATAATCCTGTTATTAGTAGTTGTTATTTCATAAATTACTAATGCGGTGTTTCCATCAACCATGATTTTAGGGAAATCTATTTTTTGAAAAAACTTACAGTTCGGAAAACAGCGCTCTTTGTATTCGGCAAGAGTTATGTGGTCATCACCTGCAGGGCTTGAAAATGTAAAACCATCTGCAAACTGGTTTGCAGTAATATTCCAATCTTTTTTTACATACCCGGAAAAATAAGTTTTGATAATTTTTTCGGCATCTTGTTTTTCAATATTTTGGGCATTGTCAAACTTTACAAATACCAAAAGAATTAAGAAGGAAAGAAGTGGTTTCATAATCTTTTTATAATAAGACAAATATTTTTTGGACTTCCGTACAAAAAAGAAGAATTTTTTTTAGGCTGTCTAAAAAAAAATCATCCTCTACGATGGAAAAGTCTTGAAGGTCTGACGGTTATTGCTTAGCATGACGAAGAGATGATGGCTGGTTCTTTTTCAATGTTCGCTCCTCAGTTAGCGTTGTCGCCAGTTTTAATGCGTCATAAGCATTGAAGGTACCCTGGCTTTTGGATAGCGATACGAACTTGACATTAGTCGCAGTTCCTGGTTTTCTAATTTTCAAACGACTCGAGGCGTTGGACCTGGATGTCACTGATTTATTCTAAGGCTTAATTTATAAGGTTAGATGAGGGACTGAAGCTGAATAATGTGCTGATGCTGAAATTATGTTCAGTTAATGGCATAACGCCAACGGTCATGGCTTGGCGATGTGGCAGTATTTGAAAAATGCCAAGTCCGGAACCGTTCCTGAATAGAATTACTAATGTTGAAGATAACAACTAAAGCTTAATAGTAAAAGTCCAGCCCGGTCTGCTGTTGATAGCGAACAAAAAGCTGAGAACATACCTGCCTGCCGCCTGCCTGCCGGTAGGCAGGGTAGGCAGGGCAGGCAGGTTCGTCTCCCCGCCATATTGCCAAGCCGCCTGTTAGCGGCAGACTTAATGAGCAGGCGATTTATTTTTGAGCCATTTGAAATGCTGTGCTTTGCCACAAAATTTTACCTTCATTTATTTCAAAGCTGTCTGTGCCAAATGAAACATTAACTATGGGACTGTCGGCTGTCCAAATAATATATACTTTATTGTCTTTAACAATCATCTTTTTTATTTCCAATTCTGTTTTACCTTTTGGAAAAAGCGTAAAAGCATATGAGTAAAAAGACGAAATGGCTTCTAACCCAACAATGGCACCATCTGGTGTCCAGAGTTCAGATTGTTCTGCATAATCTTTCATAAGTTCGTCCATGTCATTTTTTCCTAAGGCTTCTAAATGATGTTGGAAAACTTTTTCTGGATTGAT
>DATJXY010000032.1:0-37088 GCA_035499855.1 Puia sp.
TGTCCATTTGATCATTGTCCAAATGTGCGTCCTGCATTTGCAATAATTAATGAGATGAAATTTACCCGTGCAAAGCTGTTGAACCTTTCACACAATATCAAAACGGACTGGATCGATAAAGGATTTCCGCAGGAGAAATAAGCCGGCTAACTTACTTAAGCTTCCTAACTGTATTGCTGAAATAGACGGGCCCCAGACAAGAGATCCGGGGCCCTATAAAAAGCAAATTTGACTTTTAAAAATTAATATAACAGAGCTATCCGGTCAAGAATATCTTTTCCACAGCATGTTTATAATAGTTGAATTAGTTTGCCAATGATGGGGAAATAATCGAATCGTCGTAATCCAGATTTTCTGAGAAATTCTTTTTTTTGTTACCGGATAGCAATAGTCAAAAAAATAAGATTTATACGAGTTAATATTCAGATAACAGCTGAGCAAATAGAAAATCAATACCCCTTACAAAAGGACAGAATTCAATCGATTTTCATTGACTTGTTTTTGATTATTGTGCTGATGTTTGTTTTCGCTGCTGTTCTTGGCCCAATTTTCCCGATTAGTAAACCTCATGTTGTTTATACTGTAATTTCCTGGCTAACTCAAGAGCTTGTTCACTATAGCAATAAGAACTGTCCGGGTCTATTTCTGTTTAGGACAAGGCAAGCTTGTCGAGCACAATATAAAGAAGAGTGTCATTCGTAGTTTTTGCGATTTCTTCAGATTATTAATATACTTTCCAAATATGCGGAAAAGCAGGCTGTATGGTTTGTCAAAGCCACCCCGGCAAAGAACCGGGATTTATGGCTCGGCTATAGAATCTATCGGCGAAGTGTAGTCGAAAAGCCACATTCCTATAAAACTTCAAGAGGAGATCCGCGCCTGATTTCCGGTTCTAAAGCGACATTTTCTCAATTCAGAATGGGATTATGGATCAAGAGAGATGGTTGGGGCTTCTTCCTTAAAATGTTTCTTCCGCTTTTCGTCGCAGTAGCAGTTGGCATACTTGCATTTTTTGTCAAGCCAACAGATATTGATCCCAGGTTTGGTTTGGGTGTAGGTGCTCTCTTTGCTGCCGTTGCTAATTCCTATATCACTTCTTCTATGCTGCCAAATACAGGAGTGATGTCCATGGCTGATATTATCAATGTGATGGGAACCATAACAATTTTGATTACCCTCGTCGAGTCTACAATTTCCTTATATCTCTATGACCGCCGCGGGAAAAAAGAATTGTCGAACCGGTTCGACAGAATTTCATTCTATATTATTCTTCCGGGATATACTCTGCTCAATATTGCGCTTGCGCTAACCGCGGCATTATAATACATAAAATATAGTTCATGAGGTCGGGGAGGGTTAACTATAATGCATATACGAATAAAGAGTATGGCGCCGGGGTTTGCAATTTTTTTCTCTGGGAAACTAACTGATAAGTACATACGAAATAATAAGGACCCGATTCTCTTCTGAAGTCTTTAATTGTCAATTAGATATCGAAAAAAAGCTATCCCGATCATGCCTGTTTTGAGGGCGGGGAAAGTTCATTTTATTAATTATAATATATTATATATCAATTAATTATACTCAAATAATAGGTGTTTAAAAGCTTGAAAATTCCGGAAAAAGTTGCTATCTTGTTGTGTAATAATCCTTTAATCAATACCCTGATACCCATGAAAACGAAATTTTCCTTCAGTTTACTGGTATTATCATTTTTTATCCTTATACCATTTGCCTGCCGTAAGTCGGTCAGCACTTATAACACAACACAGACAAATACGCAAGGAGCAACTGATACAACTCATCATTCAGTTGATTCAACGAAATCAAATCAGACGATTCCCTTTCCTCAAACCGGGATAACAGGTTGTTCTTATGCCCCTGATTATGGTGATACTTTATTATTTCCTCAGCCGACAAACGGTCCCGACTATATTATTTCACCTATCAATAATCCTGGCCCGGGTAAATATTTTTCATGGCCGATGGGAATGGTTATTGACTCAACCACCGGTGCGATCAATCTTACGAAAAGTGAAACAGGTGAAAAATTTGTCATTGGATTTGTGAAAGAAGGTACGACGGATACTTGTTTGACAACTTTGATTCTCGCAGGTGCAGCTTATATGGATAGTGTGTATGTGTTGGCGGATGGCGAAACAAAGGCTTTGCCTTATTTTAATGCGAATCCAAATTCAGTTCTCGTTTGTAATGGAAGTGGTGTTTCCGGTTCAGGTTGTGCATTTGACGTTACCAATGATGCCAGCAGCAAAAGAATAGTAGTGGATAATAATACAGGTGTTATTGACTTGAAAAAAACACTGAATGGTGGTGGTTTATTTGGTGGCGCATTTGGTCTTTTACCTGTAAATGGTCAAACCGTGACGACTGATCTATACTATCAATTGAACGATGGTAGTAATATGGCGATGCAGCATATCTCCGTGCAGTTGATGTATTACAGCAATAAATCTCAAATAGGTGCGGGACTTCTTAGCACCCTGGTTTTAAAACTGGATAATATTCTGACAGGTAATCTGATCACAACGAGCGGAAATCCAAGACCCCCGCTGATTATCATCACAAGATTCAATTAAGGGATCATAGTATAGTGTACATCTTCAGGGCAATTGGTTTTTTACCAATTGCCCTTTGTTTTAGAGTTCATCTCCTCTGAAGTTCGCGCAATAATGCAACTTACCGGGTCGTTAAAGAAGCTATCCTATCAATAAACCATCTTTTAAAAATGCATGTATGCGTTGGAAGGTTGCTTTGATACTCCCGGCTTTCCTCGCGATAGTTATCTCAGGTTTCTGCGACAATGACCTGCCATTTGACGAGATCAATAAATTGTATAATAAGGCAGATAGTCTATTAAATCTTAACAATGCTACTGATAAAACCTATAGTGCAGCTCTTGCAGATTTTAACAGGGTGATCAGCGTATTGGAAAAATTACCTCGCACCGGCGATAGCCTTCTCTTTCTTTCATACATGAAAAAAGGAATATTGCTGGATATCCAAACGGATTATGATGCTGCAAAAAATGCTTACAGGAATGCATTAAAGTTGAAGGAACTGAACAACAGCAAGGATGATTCATTGATTTTAATGACCTATGTAAATGTGGGTACGAGTTATTACAATCTCAACAATTTTGATTCAGCCAGCTATTTTCTGCTGAGAGCAGAATCTTTAATCAATCGTTTTCCGGATATCGAATATAAGGTCAGGTTATACAATACACTGGGAGTTTTATATTATGACAATGGCAATTATCTCCAAAGCAAAAACTATTTCAACCAGGCCATTGGAATCATCAGAAATAAAAAACCATTGGATACCCTGTCAGCTGTCAGTATTGAAACGAATATTGCCACTTCTTACTACCGGCTTGGCCTATACGATGAAGCCTTGTCTATCTATAAAAAAATCCTGAAGTATCATGTCTACGCTAACTATATTTATATGAATATGGGCAGGGCAAACACTGCATTGACCAAATATGCTGAAGCGCTTGCCTGTTTCAGAAAAGTAAGTATTGTACAATTACCCTGGGTATTGAATGAAATCGCCTATACGCAATTGCAATTGAAACGCATGGATTCTGCTTCCTATTTTCTTGACAGACTTCAGACCTGTAAAGACAGGAATAAGTTAAGTATAGTGGATATGGGTATCAACGCATCTTACCGGGCTGAACTATTCATTGTTCAAAAACAATGGATCCCTGCATTAGAAAGTTTGCAACAGGCTATCATTATCTTCTCCGGTAATTTTAATAATAAGGATATTTATTCCAATCCCTTAAATTTCGCAGGAACTTTTGCATACTATAGATTATTCGATGCAGTGTTTCAAAAAGCTAAGGTTTTTGAATCCCTTTATGAGCAAAGCGGAAAAGAAGAATATCTGCTGGCTTCTTTGTCAACCTACAATTCCACTCTGTCCTTATTAAGTTATATTGAAAAAAGCTACGATACAGACGATGCAAAAATGTTGCTAAAGAAAAAAAGCAGGTCGGTCTATCAGAAAGCCTTGTCTGTGTGCCTGGCATTATACCGTTTACACCCTCAGCAAAATTATCTTGAACAGGCATTTTTGATAAGCGAAAAAAACAGGGCTTCTATCATTATTGCCAGCCTGAAAGAAAGAACAATCAGGAACATTCCCGGAATCGAAGAGGAATTGTTGCAAAAAGAAAGAAATATTAAATACAATATTGCAAGGCTGGATATTGAAAACGACCAGGCGAAAGATGCTAAAATTATTGAATCTATTACCAGTGAAAAAGAACGCTATGAAATAGAACTATCACGTTTGCAAAAAGGTTTTGAACAGAACAATCGTTATTACAGACTTAAGTATGAAGAAAGCAATCCCGGTGTAAAAGAATTGCAACAGCATCTCAGCGATAAACAGGCTCTTATCAGTTTTTACAATACGGATGAATCTCTGCATATATTCATGTTGACAAAATCTTCGTTTGCATATGCCCATGTTGATTCTGTTTTGGTTTTGCGGCATTACATACAAGACTGGTTGAATTTACTGAAAGGGACAGAAAATGGAAGGAAATTTGAAGGAGAAAAAACCGGCAGTTTTTTATATGAACATCTTATCAAACCAATTCAAAAAATAATCCCTGAAAAAGATGAATGGATTATCATTCCGGATGGTTTGCTTTGTTTTCTTCCATTTGAATCACTCCCTGCAAATGAAAGTCAGAATACGTTATTGGAAACAACCACAATCAGCTATCAGTTTTCTTCAAGATTTATAATTGACGAGAATGGTTCTGCAGTTAAAGAAAATGATTCTTATCGTGTACTGGCATTTGCTCCTTTTGTGAAAGAAGGCGCCCATTTTAATCAGCCTGGTTTTGGATTTATGAACAGGCTCCCTGCTTCTTCAGATGAAATTGCTGATTTAAATGGAAAAAAATATTTAGATAGCGTGGCTACCAAATCAATTTTTTTACGTGAGATGAATAATTATCCTGTAATTCACCTGGCGACACATGCCATATCTGATGTCAATAATACATCAGGTTCGTTCATCGCATTTTATCCCGAAAAAAAATCTCTTGCGGATGATTGCTTGTTTCTTGAAGAATTATATGGAATGAATATGGATGGAGTTCGATTAATGATAATCAGTGCATGTGAAACCGGCGGAGGTGAATTGGTAAATGGAGAAGGAGTTATTAGCCTGTCGCGTGCATGTATGTATGCGGGATGTTCAAGCACGGTCAATAGTTTGTGGAAGGCTGATGATAAAGCAACTTCTGCTATTTTGAAACAATTTCATATTTATTTACAAAAAGGATATTCAAAGTCAAAAGCCTTGCGACTGGCTAAACTGGATTATATTCATGCTAATACTTTACACAAAAGCCCCGACTATTGGTCACACCTTGTATTGATTGGAAATACTGATCCTGTAGTTAAGCAAAGACAATTTTATAAATTGGGAATAATTATTTTTCTTTCTTTAGGGGCATTATTCTTTGTAACAATAAGGGGAAAACAAAAAACAAAAAAAAAGTCGACGTTTTCTACGGATAAAGGATTTTAAATTCAAAACCTTGTTTATATAAACCTAACCTACTGTTTTCCCAGGATACGTCGACTTTTGATCATGGTCTTCACTGGATCGGAAATGGTTTCACAGGAATTAGAAATTTGGATTTCAAAGGAATAATGGAAATGGTTCACACGCTATGATTCGGTTTTTGGATTTAGGGATTTTAGTAAAACTATTTTTTCACTGGATACGGAAATTCTTTATTGGTTGATATTTGGTCTTTTCAAAGGAATCAGAGATTAATTTTTTTTGGTTTTTCATGATTTATTTTTTAAATCAAATTCGGTTTTTGTAATCATATTTTGGATCTTAGTTAAAGGCCCGATTTTATCCCGCATTTCAAAGAACCTGTATACCTGTATATTAATTGGTACAACCAGTTGAGAATAATGTAACCTGAAATTTGAATTATTTTTTAAAGAAATAATCAATTGATTGATAGTTAATTGCGAGATTTCTGTTTCATAATTGTGAAATCCAGCGATGATATTTCCAGAACTTTTTCGTGATAGATATGATTTTTATCTGCTTTGATTTTCTCTAAAATGGGCATTGCTTTTCCGGCTTCATTGTTAGCGAGATAGGCCATTGCTAAATAATATTCTGATTCATCCTGGAAATAATTTTCTTTCGATTTAGCATTTTCACTCATTACCTGGTTGAACGCATTAATTGCAGTCGGATAATTTTTTAATTCCATTTGAGCCATGCCTTCAAGAAAATATGATTCATTATTTTTTTGTGCGGATTTATTGAATATCAATACAACTTCAGACCAGTTTTTATTTCTGAAGGCCTGTTCCATTGCGTTTGTATTTTCAACGCCTCTGCTTGTGTTCAATTCAAACGAAGAATAGTATTTGTTATAGAAAGAAGCAGAATTGACAGATGTATATTTATAGAGTGTTGCGGCCGTAATGAATAATAAAATACTTGCGGCAATTCTAAGTTTATTCGAAAACATCTTACGAACAACTGCTCCCTGAGGTTTCATAGCCGCAGTTTTAGATTCCTGGTATTGTTTCCTGACGGCAGCGACCTGTTCGTACAATCCAACTTCCCGGATTGTATCAACCGCAATGTGGAGAAGCTTCCATTCATTCGCCATGTCCTTGTCATTTCGGATCAGCTCTTCAGCAGCCAGGATTTCTTCATCACTGAGATTATTATCGAGATGATCTATTAAAAAATATTGTTTGTTTTCCGGCATATCAAGAGTTTTATCGGATCAGTTCATTGATTTGTTTTGCAATTGCAGGATTCTCTTTAATTAACTCTGTCAATTGTTGTAAACATTTATATTTTTTGTTTCTGATTACCTGCTCATTTTCGTAGTGCAGGTGATCTACTATTTCTTTCATCGACAAATTCTCATAATAAAATAAGATGAGAATTTTTCTGCAGGATTCTCCCAGTCTGTCCAGCAAGCCGCGGAGCTCCTGGTTCATTTCGCGATTACTGATATAATGGCTCACATCCTGTTCATTCTTATCCCGACTGGTTTCGTATAATTTTTCACGATATCCGGAACGCTCTCTTTTCTTAATTTCATTATACCAGATGTTTTTTGCTATTGATACCAGAAAGGTCTTGACACTTGCTTCCATCCTGTATTTCCCTTTCCTGACGATATCTATAAATGCAACAACTGTTTCCTGAAAAATATCCTCTGCGTCCTGGTCGCTTCCACCATTATAAGTAATAAAAGAGCTAACAGTATCGGAGTATTGCTGATAAATAAACAAAATAGCTTTGTCGAGATCTTTCTTATTGTTGACAGCAGCTATTAGTTCGATATCATCATATTTTTCCGCAACTTTCATATAATAGTAATACCTGTATAGTGGAGTGTAACCGGGTTAAAGATTTTTTTAATTTTTTTCATCCAATTTAATTATAACATATTGATAAGCAAATGATTATACTGGATCCGTTATCTCTGTACCATTAGGTGTTCTAATGCAGGCAACCAAAACTCCCTTGTTGTTTCAGGCCTAATCAACGACTATTCTGTCGACCGAATTGTATTGAAACCATCAGATATCAGTTTCAAGCCAGATTTATTGCTTTTTTCAGGGAAATGGATTTTGCATTTAAAATGACTAATTTATATTTGCTGCCTGAAAAACTGGTTTTTCAATTTATTGCCCGATAGTATAATGGTAGTACGTCAGATTCTGGCTCTGAATGTTGGGGTTCGAGCCCTCATCGGGCAACTAAAGGCAAACCTGGAAGGTTTGGGATACAAAACAAAAATTCGGTCCTGTCTATAATTTATTATTCAAACTTCGGTTAACCATTAACGGGATGGCTCGTATTTCTACGAGCAAAAGATCTGGTACTTCTACGTTGTAATTGTGGATAAGTTCTTCTACATTTATTCATTGTTCATAATCCAATCCTATAAAAATTTAACTTATGGAAGCCATTATTGATTTACTTCAGGCATTTCATCTTAGTATGCTCGAAGTAATTATTGCTGGAATACCTATCTTTTTATTAGGTTACTGGATAGGCACAAAAAAGGTAAGAAAACTTAGTCAAGAAGTGTATGGACTGCAAAAGCAGGTGCTTGATCTGAATGAGGAAATTTTGTTTGGAAATAACAGTGAGACCCCGGTCATTGAGATCAAACCTGAAAAATTAAAACTTGGCAATCTTGCCAAATAATTAAATTAGCAACGATCGAAATTTTTACACTCCTTCTTTTTTTAGTCGATTAATACAACTGGTAAGGCTGGATTCCCATCCTGGAATATCAACGCCATAGACAGACCTGATTTTTGTTGTATCCAATACGGAGTACTGGGGTCTTTGAGCAGCAGTTCGATATTGTAATGATGAGATGGGGCTTATTTGGCAATTACTTCTCAGCAGTTCTTTAATTGCAACAGCAAATTCATACCAATTCGTTTGTCCCTGATTACTGTAATGGTAAATACCCTGTTTGAATTTTTTATCACTGATTATTTGCATCATCGTTTTTGCCAGATCAGCCGCATATGTAGGAGAACCGGTCTTATCATTAACCACTTCAATAGATGATCTTTCATTGAACAGCCTGATCATTGTTTTCACGAAATTATTTCCGAACGTAGAGTATAACCATGATGTGCGGAAAATAATTGTATTGTCTCCATTATGTTGCATGGCTAATTGTTCACCCGCTAATTTCGAGGCTCCATAAACACTGACCGGGAAGGTTGGATCATCTTCTTTCCAGGGCTTGCCGGGGTTACCGCTGAAAACATAATCAGTAGAAATATGAATCAATTTTGTCTTTGATGATTTGCATATGGAAGCCAACTCACCAACTGATTCACCATTTATTAAAAAAGCTAAGTCCTTTTCTGTTTCGGCTTTGTCGACTGCGGTATACGCAGCACAATTGATGCAATAAGATGGGTGTGAAGATTCAAAAAACTGCCTGATTCTTTCAGTTTCTTGTATCGGTAAATCGTTTTTGGAAAGAAAAATAAAACTAAATTGAGGATAACCCGCAGATACTTGCTGCAGCTCTTTTCCAAGTTGTCCGTTAGCCCCTGTTACAACAATTTTTGTTTCTGACATTCAAAACATTAATATGCAGTGATTATTATCCTTTGAATTCAAAATTATTTTTGCAGTCAGCAAATGCCGGCAACTGAAGATCTTTTGGGGAAACGATTATTTTTTCCTTAGGGATCTTCCAATCGATCCGGAGAACGGGGTCATTGTAAATAATCCCTCCCTCGGCTTTTTTATTGTAAAAATCGTCGCATTTATAAACTACTTCTGCCGAATCACTGAGAACAGAAAAACCGTGGGCAAATCCTTTCGGTATGAATAATTGCTTTTTGTTTTTTTCAGACAGTTCATAGCCCATCCATTTTCCAAAAGTAGGAGAGCCCTTTCGCATATCTACAACGATATCCATTACACTACCACGAAGAACTCTTACCAGTTTGGCCTGCGCATGAGGTTCAATTTGATAATGCAGGCCGCGAATGACTCCGTAATAAGAAAAGGATTGATTATCCTGAACAAATTTTTCCCCTATGCCATTTTCCTGGAAGAGGAGTTCGTTATAAGATTCAAAAAAAAATCCGCGTTCGTCTTCAAACAAAAGTGGTTCGAATAAATATAATCCGGGAAAATCAGTTTTAGTAAAAGGCATCGGAGATTCTGTCTTTATCTTTTTTGATATTGCTGCTCATAATAATGTTGATAGTCGCCCGATGTTACATGCTTTACCCATTCTTCGTTTTCAAGATACCAATCCACTGTTTTTTCCAAACCTTCTTCGAATTGCAAAGAAGGTTTCCATCCCAACTCTTTGTTCAGTTTTGTGGCATCGATCGCATAACGCATATCATGACCGGGCCGGTCTTTTACAAACCTAATAAGTTTTGCAGATTCACCTTCTTTTCTTCCAAGTTTTTTATCCATAATCCTGCACAATAAATGTACAAGATCAATATTCTTCCACTCATTAAAACCTCCGACATTATATTTCTCTCCAATTTTTCCCTGGTGAAATATAAGGTCTATCGCCCGGGCATGATCATCCACCCATAACCAATCACGGATATTCTCTCCCTTGCCATAGACTGGCAATGGTTTATTGTTTTTAATATTATTAATCATTAAAGGAATTAATTTTTCCGGGAAATGATGCGATCCATAATTGTTTGAGCAATTTGACATCACTACAGGAAGTCCATAAGTATGATAATAAGCCATTACAAAATGATCTGAGGATGCTTTGGAAGCGGAATAAGGAGAACGCGGGTCATAAGCTGTTTCCTCAGTAAAAAATCCCTCTTTACCCAGTGATCCATATACTTCGTCTGTGGATACATGATAGAATGTCTTTCCGGAAAAATCGTCTTTCCAATATTCAAGACAGGTGTTTAATATTGAAACAGTACCTAAGACATTGGTCTTTACAAATGCCAAAGGATCAAGAATGGAGCGATCCACATGGCTTTCTGCAGCCAGATGAATCACAGCATCGAAATGATACTGATCGAATAATTCTTTCAGGCGCTTTTGATCGGTTATATCGCCTTTCTCGAAAGTATAATTTGGCAATGATTCAATATCCTTCAAATTTTCAAGATTGCCGGCATAAGTGAGCGCATCAAGATTAACAATGGAGTATTGTGGATACTTTTTGGCAAAAAGCCGAACCACATGTGAACCGATAAAACCGGCACCCCCGGTAATCAATATTTTTTTTTCTGCATCATTCATTACAGGCTCCAATATTTTCTGGATTTTATTTTCTCTTTAAAAATGCCTTTGATATCTGCGATCAATGCATTTTCTTTTGTAATCGAACTAAAGTAATTATCGTCGAGTTTTAAATAGGGTTGGTGCGGAACTGTTACAATAACCGCGTCATAATCAGTCGCCTGATTTTTTGCCAGATGCAATCCATATTCTTCAAATACTTCCTCGTTCACTGCATAAGGATCCTCTACATCCACATGAATGCTAAAGGCGAGTAGTTCTTTCACAGCATCAATAATCTTCGAATTGCGGATATCGCTTACATTTTCCTTGAAAGTGACGCCCTTGACAAGCACTTTAGGCTTATTTGACACACGAAGCACATGTGTAATGATTTTTCGGGCCACATATTTTGCCATATCATCATTAATATAGCGTGAAGCCGCGATTACTTTTGATTCATATCCCAGAGCTGCTGCTTTATGAGTGAGATAATAGGGATCAATACCGATGCAATGACCACCTACCAATCCGGGTTTGAATTTTAGAAAATTCCATTTAGTGCCAGCGGCTTCCAGCACCTCGTAGGTATTGATGCCCATATGATCAAAAATCAGTGACAATTCATTCATTAAAGCAATGTTGAGATCTCTTTGTGTATTTTCTATGATTTTGCTAGCTTCTGCAACTTTAATGGAAGCAGCACGATGTACGCCTGCGTCCACAACCAATTCATATATTTTCGCAATTTCTTCCAATGACTCGGCATCGCAACCTGATACAACCTTGACAACTGTTCTCAAAGTATTTTTTTTATCTCCCGGATTAATTCTTTCTGGTGAATAGCCCAACTTAAAATCTGTTTTTACTTTGAGGCCGGAATGCTTTTCGATAACCGGCAAGCAATCCTCTTCAGTACATCCGGGATAAGTAGTGGATTCAAAAACCACATAATCTCCTTTCTTCAGTACTTTGGCAATCGTTTCTGAAGCGCTGACCAGGGGCCGCAAATCCGGAACATTATATTTATCAACCGGAGTAGGGACAGCTACTATAAAAAATCTGGCTTCTTTAAGTACTTCGAGATCATCTGTAAACACGATATCTGCATTTTTGAAAGCTTCACTATCAACTTCATTATTCGGATCTACTCCTTTGCTATTCAAATCAATTTTTCTTTTGTTCACATCGAAGCCAATGACTGGAATTTTTTTTGCGAATTCAAGGGCAATCGGCAGGCCAACATAACCCAATCCAATGACGGCTAATTTATTTTTTTTACTTACGAGATCCTGGTACATTTTTTTTGAGAAATAATGGTTACGAATATTAGATATTAATTATTTGCTGCTGATGAATTCTTTAGGTTGCCGGTACCATTCTTCAGAGGGCAGGGATTTAAAATAATCGTAGGTGATCTTCAATCCTTCTTTACGATCAACTTTGGGTTCCCATTTCAGCAATTGTTTTGCTTTTGTAATATCAGGCTGACGTTGTTTTGGATCATCAGCCGGCAATGGCTTGTATACGATTTTCTGTGAAGTTCCAGTCAATGCGATCACCTCTTCAGCAAATTCTTTCAGTGTTATTTCTGAAGGATTACCAAGATTTACCGGCAAATGATAATCGCTGAGTAATAGACGATAAATTCCTTCGATGAGATCATCTACGAAGCAGAATGAACGGGTTTGGCTTCCATCTCCGAATACGGTCAGATCTTCACCACGCAAAGCCTGTCCAATAAATGCGGGCAATGCTCGCCCATCATTCAAGCGCATTCGGGGACCATAAGTATTAAATATGCGAACGATGCGTGTTTCCAGCTGGTGAAAATTATGATAAGCCATGGTAATTGCTTCCTGGAAACGTTTTGCTTCATCATATACCCCCCTTGGACCGATAGGATTTACATTGCCCCAATATTCTTCAGTTTGTGGGTGGACCAAGGGATCTCCATAAATTTCTGAAGTGGAAGCTACCAGTATTCTTGCTTTTTTAGCTTTTGCCAACCCAAGACAATGAAGTGTTCCCAGGGAACTGACTTTTAAGGTTTGAATCGGAATTTTCAGATAATCAATCGGGCTGGCGGGAGAAGCGAAATGAAGAATGTATTTTAATTCTCCGGGGATATGAATGTATTTACTTACATCATGATGATAAAATTCAAAATGCTCGAGCTTAAAAAGATGTTCGATATTTCTAAGATCACCGGTAATTAAATTGTCCATTCCAATAACATAATACCCCTCCTTAATCAATCGGTCACATAAATGAGATCCTAAAAAACCAGCGGCCCCTGTAACTAATACTCTTTGTTTGCTATGCATTTAATTAGAAAAATTACTATTTGCCGGAACAGAAGCTGAACGTCCAATACTTTCATAATAAAATCCCAACTCTTTGATGGCATTGATATCAAACAAGTTCCTTCCGTCGAAAATAACTTTATTTTTTAAAGTGGTTACCATTTTAAGGAAATTCGGAGTGCGAAACTCATTCCATTCGGTAGCTATGATCAACGCATCTGCATTCTTCAAAACATCATACTGACTTTCGCCATATGAAATTTTATCTCCTATCGTATTTTTTACATTATTCATTGCTTCCGGATCAAAGACTGCTAAAGTAGCTCCTTCTTTCAAAAGAGCGTCTATCAGGTATAAGGCAGGTGCTTCACGGATATCATCCGTATTTGGTTTAAAGGCAAGTCCCCACAAGGCAAAGTGCTTGCCTTTCAGATCATTTTTAAAATATTTTTTGATTTTTGGAATAAGATGCAATTTTTGTTTTTCATTGACATCAACCACTGCCTCCAATATTTTGAAATCATATCCAACTTCTGTAGAAGATTTTATCAGCGCCTGTACGTCTTTCGGAAAACAGCTTCCACCATAACCAATACCGGGGAATAAAAATCTTTTGCCAATTCGTTCATCGCTCCCAATACCCCTGCGAATCATATCAACATCAGCTCCCAGACGTTCGCACAATTGTGCAATTTCATTCATGAAAGTAATCTTGGTTGCCAGAAAAGCATTGGCTGCATATTTAGTTAGTTCCGCTGAACGTTCGTCCATGAAAATAATGGGGTTCCCCTGGCGAACAAATGGATTGTACAATTCTTCCATTATTTTCTTTGTCTTCTCTGATGAAGTACCGATAATTACTCTATCGGGTTTTAAAAAATCATCTACAGCTACCCCTTCTCTCAAAAATTCAGGATTTGAAACAACATCAAATTCACCGGAATAATTTTTAGCAATTGCCTGTCTTACTTTTTCAGCTGTTCCCACAGGTACAGTGCTTTTGTCGATAATGACTTTGTATTCTTTGATAATTTTTCCTAACTGATCGGCGACCCCAAGGACATATTTCAGATCCGCTGCACCGTTTTCACTGGGTGGAGTAGGCAAGGCGAGAAAAATAATATTCGCATCTTTCACACCTGTTTCCAGGTTGGTTGTGAATTTAAGTCGCTCTTCTTTCAGATTCCTTAAGAAAAGTTTATTGAGTCCGGGTTCGTAAATGGTAACTTGTCCTTCAGAAAGTTTTTGAACTTTATTGGAATCAATGTCGACACAGATTACGTCATTTCCTGTTTCTGCAAAGCAGGTTCCGGTTACTAATCCAACATAACCGGTACCGATTACGGCGATTTTCATGTTTTATTGTTTAAATAAGGTTTAAGGGTTGTTCATTTAACATATTCCAACAAATTCGAACTGATATAGTGCAATTGTTCTTCATCCAATTCAGTATGCATGGGAAGCGAAATTACCCGCTCAGTGAGCCAGTCAGTAATTTCTAACTTCTGCGATGCACTATTAAAAGTTGCAAACATTTGTTGCTTATGTGCAGGTACCGGATAGTAAATCATGGAAGGAATATTTTTTGAAGCCAGGAATTCATTCAAACCATTTCTGTCTACTCCTTCCAGCAATAAAGTATATTGATGAAAAACATGATAGCTATAAGCAGCCCGATAAGGTACTGTGATTTTGGGATGACCGGCAAAAGCCTGGTCATAATAATCGGCAGCCTTTCTTCTGGCTTCGATATAATGATCAAGATCCTTGAGTTTTACATTCAAAACAGCGGCTTGTATAGAGTCCAGCCGGCTATTACATCCCACGAGATCATGATAATATCTTTTACTCTGTCCGTGGTTGGCTATCATTTTTAATCTGCCAGCTAACGTGTCATCATCAGTGAATATTGCCCCGCCATCGCCATAACATCCAAGATTTTTTGAAGGAAAAAAAGAAGTAGCTCCAATAGTTCCAATCGTACCTGTTTTTTTCTTTTTTCCATTGCTGAAAGTATAGTCGCTTCCGATTGCCTGAGCATTGTCTTCAATAATCGCTATATTATGTTTTTCAGCAATTTTCATAATTTCTTCCATCGGAGCTGCATGACCATATAAATGCACCGGAACAATGGCCTTTGTTTTAGAAGTTATTTTTTTTTCAAGATCTGCAGGATCTATGCAAAATGTCTTTGCATCTACTTCTGCAAAGACAGGCTTTAAGCGAAGCAGGGCCACTACTTCCGTAGTTGCGATATATGTAAAGGAAGGAGTTATTACTTCATCGCCCGGTTCGAGGTTTAATGCCATCATTGCTATCTGTAATGCATCTGTTCCGTTTGCACAGGGAATAACATGTTTTACTCCAAGGTATTGTGCAAGATTTCCCGCAAAATCAGTAACAGCCTTCCCGTTAATAAAAGCTGCACTATCGATTACTTCGTGTATAGCTGTGTCTACTTCCTTCTTAATCTTCGCATATTGCTGTTTCAGATCTACCATCTGGATCGGCCTCATAATCATTTTTTAACGGCCACAAACCTACGCTAAAATTGTGGTTTATCCAATCTGTGACCATCATCCGGCGCATACAAAACCTGATCATAAAACAGGCTTTTATTCCAAAACACGATATTTTTATATTTGTTACCAATACAATAACAGTGAGCATTTTTTTTTATACATTTTTTTTGTGGCTGTATAAAACAGGGTTGAGTATTGTCTCTTTATGGAACCCGAAAGCAAAACAGTGGTTGCAGGGCAGAAAAAATATTCTGGGAAAAATAAATGAACTGAATATATACAATCAAGGCCGGGTTATTTGGATGCATTGCTCTTCCCTGGGGGAATTTGAGCAGGGCAGACCCGTTATTGAAAGACTCAAAAAGCAGGATGACAGGAACAGGATAATATTGACTTTCTTTTCTCCTTCCGGATATGAAATACGGAAAGATTATAAAGGAGCTGATTATATTTTTTATTTACCAATGGATTCAAAAAAGAATGCAACAAATTTTATTGATATCGTAAATCCTAAATTGGTGATATGGGTCAAATATGATTATTGGTTCTATTATCTCCATGAATTAAAAAAAAGAAATATTCCGACGCTGCTTATTTCTGCTAATTTTCTTCCCGATCAGTCTTTTTTTAAATGGTATGGCAGATTACACAGAAAAATGCTTGATTGCTTCACGCATTTGTTTGTGCAAACGAAGGAATCAAAAGATTTACTCGTCACACTCGGTATTTCAGAGAATGTCAGCATTAGCGGGGATACAAGGTTTGACAGAGTGATTGAAATAGCAGAACAATTCGAGCCGATCTCTATTATAAGTCAGTTTTGCGGCGACGGACGGGTGATTGTTGCAGGAAGTACCTGGGAAGAAGATGAAGAAGAGCTGGATCATTATGCGAATACGCATCCTGATATTAAATTCATCATTGCTCCGCATGAAATTGACGAGGCCCATTTGAAGGATATGGAAAATTTATTTCATAATAGCATCAGGTATTCGGTATTGGCAAAAGCGATGGCCGGTGACCGATGGCCGATAACCGAAAAACACGGCCAACGCCCATCTGTAAACGATCCACGTTTACCGAATGTGCTTATCATTGATAATATCGGAATGCTTGCACGTTTATATCAATATGCGGCAATTGCATACGTAGGCGGCGGTTTTGGAGATGATGGCGTTCATAATGTATTGGAAGCTGCCGTATATGGAAGACCGGTAGTTTTTGGGCCCGTGATAGAAAAATATGTAGAGGCGATGGAATTGGTGGAAAGCGGGGGCGGTATTGTTATCGATAGCGCGCTGGAAGCAGAAACCATGTTCAACCGATTGTTCACAAACAGTGAGGAATATCAATTCAGCTGCAAAGCATCGAAGGAATATGTTTTTTCAAAAAGAGGAGCAACGGAAAAAATTATTCAGTTTATTCAGGAAAATCTTCTTTTAACAAGCTGATAAAACTGTTTGGTAATTTCTCTTCCATCATCCCATCCTAATTTTATTTTCAGCTCCCGCTCCATCCAGTATTCTGCTTCCGGTAAAATTCTGAAATTATTTATCGTCTTTATGCTTCTTTCATACATTGCTTCATCACCCCGGAACAATTCATTGATAAAAACATACCTGTCATTTACCCCGATCGCCTTTTTTAATTCCCGGACCGGAGTATCTTTAAGTGAAGCGGCTAATTCCAGCACATTTTCTTTTAGCTGATCATTCAGAGAGGCGCCATTATTGCCGATAACATCATTCAATTCCTTCGCCAGAGTTTGATGAGAGAGGGTAGGGATATCCGTTAATGGATCCAATCCCCAGTCGGGTTGTTTTTGTTTTGTCGGAACCGGGTCTTTTACCCCATCTTTTTTTTCTTCGAGGATGGTTATTTCTACATCAGGTTCAGGTGCATTGAATTTTACTGTAGAGGGTAAAACTACAGCTACTTTTGTGCTCTGACGACCGGATGCCGAACCAGGAGTTTGTTTATTGGCAAGTTCGGCTTCTATGAGCTTCACTGTAATCAGCATTTGTAAAGGTTCGACGTTTTGTTCAAATTGTTCCTTTAATTTGCCGATAAGATGTTCTAAACGTTCCATTATTAATTGTCCGACGGATATTGAAAGGTTAGTAGATATAAATTTAACGCAAATTTTTAACCAAATTGTTTAAAAGTGTTTATTGAGCCTAACATAAAAAACGAACGAAGGGGTTGGATAGAGGTTATATGTGGGTCTATGTTTTCCGGAAAAACTGAAGAGTTGATCCGGCGTTTGAAGCGAGCAAAAATTGCAAACCTCAAAGTAGAAATTTTTAAACCTTCTGTCGATATACGTTTTCATGAACAAAATATTGTATCGCACGACGAAAATGCCATCTTATCCATTCCCATTGATCATTCCAGCGCTATTTTAAATCGGGTCAATGATGTGGATGTTGTTGGCATTGATGAAGCGCAGTTCTTTGATAACCAATTGCCTGATATCTGTGATCAATTGGCTTTGCGGGGGATAAGGACAATCGTTGCAGGACTGGACATGGATTATACTGCAAAACCCTTTGGACCTATTCCTGACCTGCTTTCGAAAGCTGATTATATAACCAAGTTGCATGCCATTTGTGTTCAATGTGGAAATATTGCGAATTATTCTTACCGGAAAATTGCTGATGATTCCCAGGTATTGCTGGGTAAAATGGATATGTATGAGCCCAGATGCAGAATTTGCTATCAAAAAGGGGAAATGTTAAAATAAACTAAATCATTTTCGACCGAAAACACAGGTGATTTGAAAAATCTGAAATATATACTGACTCTTTTTAAAAAGGAGCTGCTCCTCGAAGTCCGCCAGCAATATAGTTTTTATGGTATTCTGTTGTATATAGCTGCTACCATTTTTGTTTTATACCTCGCGATGGGTCAGCCGGAAGCTTCTGTCTGGAATGGATTGTTTTGGATGATTCAATTATTTGTTTGCGTGAATGCCGTTGCAAAGAGTTTTTTGGCAGAAAGCAGGGGAAGAATGCTCTATTTCTATTCGATAGCAGGATCGGTGGATTTTATTATCGCTAAGCTTTTGTTCAATATCGTATTCATGGTGGTAATGAGTTTAATCAGTTGGATTTTATTCAGCATCCTTCTCGGAAATCCTGTAACGAATTCGTTGAAATTTCTGGGAATAAATATTCTGGGAGGAGTGAGCCTTGGTTTGGTTTTTACTTTTCTTTCCGCTATCGCAGCAAGGGCACAACAAAATGCAGTTTTAATGGTGATCATGGGATTCCCGGTGATCATTCCCCAATTGATGCTTTTGATGCGGGTTTCAAATATTGTTTTTGGGGAAGTAGTTCAGGGTGGTTTGTTGCAGATCATTTTATTACTTTCACTATTGGATGTACTCGTGATTGTCCTGGCTGCTATTTTATTTCCTTTTTTATGGAAAGATTAAAGGTTTATCAAATCACTTTGCAATATGCTGAACAATATGCAAGATGATAGTTACATGCATGTTTTATATCTATTTTTCGCCCCTGGTTTAAAATATTGTTTCTCTTACCCTAAATTTGCTGCGCTTTATATTGCTTGCTTACGGATTTAAGCAATTCCCGGGCTCTGATCGGGTTTATATAACATGACTCAGTTATGCGACAATCCTGGTGGAAAATAGTTTGCTTCATACTTCTTATTTATACCGTTGTTGGCGGTTTTTTATTGGATGTACCGGCCAGGGAAATCCTTCATGAAACGATACGTAATCTCTATTTTCATGTTTGCATGTGGTTCGCCATGATGATTTTGTTTACTGCTTCCGTTGTATATGCCGTAAGGTATCTTCGTTCACAGAACTTAATGCATGATTTATATTCTGTCAATTTTGCAAAGACTGGAATTGTTTTTGGAATTTTGGGATATGCGACCGGCATTGTGTGGGCATCCTACACATGGACGGAATACGCTACGAGCACTCAAATCTTTAAGGAACCGAAATTGATAGGCGCAGCAATTGCGCTGCTGGTTTACCTGGCTTATTTTGTATTACGGGGATCTATAACCGATATTGATAAAAAGGCAAAGGTCAGTGCGGTATATTCCATCTTTGCTTATGTGATGCTTTTTCCTTCCATATGGATATTGCCGAGACTACTGGAAAGTCTTCATCCGGGCAGGGAAGGAAATCCTGCTTTGAATTTTAATGACCTTGATGGAAGACTGAGAAGAGTGTTTTATCCCGCCATCATTGGCTGGACCCTGCTGGGCATTTGGATTACTTCCTTAAAAATCAGGCTTGATTTGCTGAAAGACAAAAATATTTTACATGGTTAGACAGCTTGTTTCATTGCTAATATTCATTTTATTTTTTCTGCCTGTTTTGGTATTTGCGCAGGTAACGGATGCGCAAAAAAAATATACAGCATTTGATATGCGCAGTAATGGAAAAATTTATGTCGTCGTGACCGTGGTGCTGATCATTTTGCTTGGCCTTTTTTTATATCTCATAAGATTGGACAGGAAGATTACCAGGCTGGAAAAAGAGAAAAAATAATATTGCTCATTGTTTCGTGCCCATTGATTATCTAACAAACCAATAACACATTAAACATATCCCCCATGGCAGTACAAACCGAATACAAATTTTTTGAAGCAGTAGAAAAGAGTTTCGACAAGGCAGCCAAATTTACCAACTGGGATCCGGGAATCCTGGAACAGATCAAACAATGCAATTCTGTTTATCGTATGCACTTTCCCGTTAAAATCGGCGACCGGGTGGAAGTAATCAAAGCCTATCGTGTACAGCATTCTCATCATAAAACACCCTGCAAAGGAGGAATCCGTTTTTCCTTGTCGGTTAATTTGGATGAGGTGATGGCCCTGGCGGCATTGATGACTTATAAATGCGCCATTGTAAACGTTCCTTTTGGGGGAGCCAAGGGAGGTATTTCGATCGACCCCAAAAAATATACTCCTTATGAATTGGAAAAAATTACCCGTCGTTATACGTCAGAGCTAATAAAAAAGAATTTCATCGGTCCGGGTACGGATGTGCCGGCACCTGATTATGGAACTGGCGAAAGAGAAATGGCGTGGATACTGGATACTTACCTGAGCATGCGTCCGGGTGAAATCGATGCTCTTGGTTGTGTGACCGGCAAGCCTGTGACGCAGGGTGGCGTTCGGGGAAGAAGGGAAGCAACCGGCCTGGGAGTTTTTTATGGAATTCGTGAGGTATGCAATATGAAGGACATAATGACCAGGTTAGGTCTTGAAACTGGTGTTGAGAGAAAGACAGTCGTTGTCCAGGGACTGGGGAATGTCGGTTATCACGCAGCAAAATTTTTCAAGGAAGGAGGAGCTAAGGTAATTGCGTTGGCTGAGTATGAAGGAGCGATTATGAACAGCAAAGGATTGGATGTGGAGGAAGTTTTTCAGCATCGGAAGAAAACAGGATCGATCCTGAATTTTCCCGGGGCCACTAATATTCCAAAATCATCTGATGCACTGGAGCTGGAATGTGATATCCTGATACCGGCAGCTCTTGAGAATGTTATTAATGGTGAGAACGCTCCCAGGATTCAGGCGAAGATGATCGGTGAAGCAGCGAATGGACCTCTGACGCCGGACGCGGATGAAGAATTTATTAAAAAAGGAATATTGGTTATTCCCGATATGTACCTGAACGCAGGCGGCGTGACCGTTTCATATTTTGAATGGCTGAAAAACCTTAGCCATGTCCGTTATGGGAGAATGGAAAAACGGTTTACTGAAAATATGAATGCTCATATACTGGGTCAGATGGAAGAATTAACCGGAAGAACAGTGAATGAAAAGGAGAGAGAATTTATTATGCACGGTGCAGAAGAAGTTGACCTGGTAAATAGCGGTCTCGAAGAAACAATGAGTACGGCTACCCGTGAAATTATGGAATGCTGGAAAAGTAACCCCGGAATTCCGGATATGCGAACTGCGGCCTATCTTGTAGCAATTAACAAAGTAGGCACTGCTTATGCTGAATTGGGAATATTTCCATGAATTGTCAGATGGTTTTATTGTTTGATTGATACTCGGATTAACCATCAAACAATCCAGCAATCAAACTATTCCGGATATTCACTCATCATATGTCGGCAGGACGGTTATTTCATCAAAGTCTATTTCACCTTTTATATACCCGTGGCATTCCTGACCATTCGTAACTACTAAGTATTTTACGGGGATGGCGATATTATAATGCAGAGCCTGCCACAGAACAGTTTTGTCCAGGGGGCGATGCATTGCTTTGAATTCGATCATCATCCAGGGTTTTGCGGCTTTGTCGAACACCAGCAGATCGAATCGCTTATTTAATTCTCCCAGTTTCATTTTTCTTTCTACAGCGATATATGAAGCCGGGTATTTTTTTATCTGCAATAAGTATTGAATAAAATTCTGTCTTACCCATTCTTCGTCTGTCAGGCGCACCCAGGATTTTCTTAACTCGTCGAAAATAAATTCTTTGCCGGTATCTTCTTCTTTTATTTTAAAAGGATAATGCGGATAGTAGATTTTGATCATGGCAGAAAACTATTTGCTAAATTTAGGGATCATAAAAGCAATGTTAAGAAAACGGGCGATATTCAGCGTGATTTTATTTATTATATAAAACGAAAGATGAATCCATGAAAAGTAAAGAGGAAATAGTGCAAAACTGGCTGCCCAGGTATACTGGCGAAAAACTGGAAAATTTCGGTAAATATATTTTACTGACCAATTTTTCTAATTATGTTCATCTCTTCGCGTCCTGGCATAATGTTGAAGTTATTGGGGAAGAGAAACCCATGCAATGCGCCACTTCGGGAGAGATTACGATCATTAATTTTGGGATGGGCAGTCCCACGGCGGCGACTGTGATGGATCTCCTTACAGCAATAGAACCCGCGGCTGTTCTTTTTCTGGGCAAATGCGGTGGATTGAAAAAGAGGAATAAACTGGGAGATCTCATCCTTCCTATTGCTGCGATACGTGGCGAGGGAACTTCTAATGATTATTTCCCTCCCGAAGTACCAGCATTGCCTGCCTTCGCATTGCAAAAAGCAATTTCCACCACGATCCGTGACTATGGAGTTGATTATTGGACGGGCACGGTCTATACTACCAACCGTCGTGTATGGGAGCATGATGAGACATTTAAAGAATATCTCAAAAAAATCCGCGCTTATGCAATCGATATGGAAACGGCTACTATTTTTTCTGTGGGATTCTATAATAAAATTCCAACCGGCGCTCTTCTACTGGTCAGCGACCAGCCAATGATTCCCGAAGGCGTCAAAACCGAAGAGAGTGATATTAAAGTAACCGGTGAATTTGTCGAAAGACATATCCGTATTGGGATCGATTCATTGAAACAGCTGATCAACGGCGGACTCACGGTGAGGCATCTGCGATTTTGAGCACGATGACCGATGTTCGTTGATCGATGGACGAATCCCAAGCCATCGGCTTTCGGTCAACGGTCATCGACAAACGATTTATACCCATGGTTCCACTTCTCCAAATAAATGATTTTTCTGTCGATTTTGTTACTGAAGCAGGTGTTATTTCTGCTGTTAAAAATATTTCATTGGAAGTAAAAAGAGGAGAGGTTGTTGCAATTGTCGGAGAATCGGGTTCGGGGAAATCAGTGACATCTTTGTCAATATTGCAGTTATTGCCTTCTCCTCCTGCAAAATATATCTCCGGAGAAATTTTATTTTCTATTGATGGAACCAGGCAGATTGATCTGCTCAAACAATCCCGTTCGCAGATGCAGAGATTTCGTGGCAACCAGGTTGCTATGATCTTCCAGGAACCAATGACTTCTTTGAATCCGGTTATGACCTGTGGAAGCCAGGTGGTGGAAGCAATCCGTTTACATCAAAAGAAAAGCAGGGAGGAAGCGATCAGCCAGGCCAATGCCTTATTTGCTAAAGTGAAACTGCCTGATCCTGAAAATATTTTTTATCGCTATCCGCATCAATTGAGCGGAGGTCAGAAACAGAGAGTGATGATTGCGATTGCAATGAGCTGCAATCCATCTCTGTTGATATGTGACGAACCGACTACGGCTTTGGATGTTACTGTACAAAAAACAATTCTTCAATTGATCAAAGAGTTGCAGGTTCAGGAAAATATGGGCGTAATTTTTATTACTCATGACCTTGGAGTAGTTGCGGAGATTGCAGATCGGGCTGTCGTGTTATATAATGGATCAATTGTTGAAGAAGGTGAAGTAAAAAAGTTATTTGCCGATCCCCGGCATCCATATACCAAAGGATTACTCCGTTGCCGGCCGGTACTTCATCAGAAAGGCGAAAGATTACCGGTAGTGAGTGATTTCATAAATGGAGAAGGGGGTTTGAAGTCCGAAGCCGGAACCCAGATAGAAAAATCTCAGAACTCAGACATCAGACTTCACTCTTCAGTTCTGATACGGGTGCAAAACCTCAGTGTGTGGTTTCCTTCGAAAAAAAATTTCCTTGGAAAAGCAATTGATTATGTAAAAGCTGTAGACGAAGTGAGTTTCGATGTATACGAAGGTGAAATATTAGGACTGGTCGGCGAATCCGGCTGCGGCAAAACTACATTGGGCAGGGCACTCTTACGTTTGATTGAACCTTCAGGAGGTGAAATCATTTTTTCCGGATTGGATTTAACTGCTTGTACAAAAAATGAATTGAAAAAGCTCCGGAGAGATATCCAGATTGTTTTCCAGGATCCTTACTCTTCTCTGAATCCAAGGATCACGATTGGTTCGGCAATTGAAGAACCGATGAAGGTCCATCATCTTGTAGAGCCGGAATGGCAAAGAAAAAATAAAGTGGCTGATCTTCTGGAAAAAGTAAACCTGAATGCCGAATATTTTCACCGTTACCCACACGAATTCTCAGGTGGACAAAGACAGCGAATTGTTATTGCAAGAGCATTGGCGATGAACCCCTCATTTGTTGTTTTTGATGAATCAGTATCGGCACTGGATGTCAGTGTACAGGCCCAGGTATTAAATCTGATCAATGATCTTAAAAAAGAATTTGGATTTACGGTAATTTTTATTTCACACGATTTGTCGGTTGTCCGCTATATCAGCGATCGTATAATGGTGATGAACAAAGGAAAAATTGAAGAAATAGGAGCTGCTGAAAAGATTTATCATCATCCCCAAGAAGAATACACGAAGAAATTGATTGCGGCAATACCAGGGAGATAAGTCTGGAGTCTGGAGTCTGGAGTGCGTAAGCTGGAGTACGACATAAAGATTTGAAATATGATTGTAGTTATACCGGACTTCAAACTCCAGACATCTAATCATCGTCCTCTCTCCCTACATAATAATCATTATCGAGATAAAATGAAATGGCGCTCTTATGTTTTGTAAACAGCAATCTTTTTAATTGAATATTGAACTGCTCAAGAATCGGCTGACCGGGTATGATTTTTTTATTGGTCAATCTTACCAGGTCATCATTATTATTAACTTTTTTTAAATCCAGAGGCTGTAAGCCACTGATGCCTATCTGCCAGTCATCGTCACTCTGTGCTTTGTACCTGAAGAAATAAACATATCCCTTGTGTTGTTTATACTGAACCAGCTTTTTATCTACATATTCGATTGCTGCCAGTTCTCCATTAGTATGGCTGGAAACCAGCTGACTCCTGGTAATAGCCAGCTGATTGTTGAATTGCTGCGGGAATTTATTTTCTCTTTGCACCGCTTCAAGTTTTTTCAAAAAACTGCTCCTGTATTGATCACTTGCAGCCAGGAAACTGATAATGCTATCGGCCACGGGTTTATTATTGCGCAATAACAGAACTGTTGTATTCAACCGCAACGAAATATCCCTGCTTTTTAACAGCTTGTCATAAAAATGTGGCACCGCTGCATTTTTATCATAAAAAGGCATCAACAATACGGCATAGTCTTCCAGATCATTATAATAATCATCATCTGATTTTTCCGGAATATCATTATCGCTGTTGTTATACGTTTCATTTTTCTTCTGTAATTCTTTTTCATCCTTCCCCTGTTGTTTCTTCAGCTGAATTTTTGCTTCAAAGAAAATTTTGTTGAAAAAAGATTCGTAATCCTGCCCTTTCAAATAACCACTGTCGACCAATACAGTAAGCAATGAACGGATATTATCTTTATAATCATCTACTGAAGATAGTTGTAACAGATCCGGGAATAACTGGCTTGCCAGTGTAAGGGAATCTCCAATATTTTGAAACAGATAATTGTATTCGGATGGATTATCAAAAACAGGAGGATCCTGTATCAATAATTTTTTGAGCAATTCATATGATTCAGAAGTTTTATTTTGGGCCAACGCTTTTAAAACCGAGTTTTGAATCGTGCTGGTATCTGCAGATTTTTCATAGATATTTTTCAATCCATCAACAACTTTTTTTAATGTCACACTGTCGTTGATATAGCCGAGCTCGCTGATCAATTTTGTTTTTGTAATAAAATAATCCTTATTGTTATAAGCCAAAGTCTGGATAGCAGATAAGAGATCCTGCACTCCTTTGGGACCGAAATAGACATTCGATATGGCGTCTTTTGCTTTTTTGGAAGAGATTGAATCATCGCTGTAAAAATCCCGGAAGAAAAGAGGGAGTTTATTTGTGAAGATCGATTCTCCGGTTTTTCTATCAAGTGGCTTCAGGCTCGAATAGAATTGTTGTATGAATGAGCTTTTGTCCGGCAAAGAATCTTCAAGACTAATAATCTTGTACAAGCGGTTATCTTTTACAAATACCCGGCTGCGAATTACTCTCGATGAATTTGTGTCTGTAAAGACATAGTTGATTCCAAAAACCGAATCATTCAGCCGAAACGGTTTTTTACTAAGAAGAATAAATTCTTCTGATATTTTGTTTTCATTTGTTTCTTCGAACCAGAAAGAGGCGGAATCCTTGGGATAATAATATTTTGGATAAGGTTGTGTGGAAACATATACTGCTTCTCCGGTTGAATCATCCTGGAACAGGGCCGACTTGTTTCTCGGCCAATAACTGGTATAATCGGAAACACTGTTTAAAAAATCTTCGCTATTTGTTCTTTCCATCACGTTCCTTACATCAACATCAATATCCGGAACGACAGGAGTATTGACGCTGATATTCACAAACGTGTCGACATATTTTCTGAAATTTGAATAATGATAAGGTGTGAATGCGAATGAATCAAAAAAAGATGCAAATGATTTATTCTTATTCCTGCTTCTTACAGCCAACATGTAATAATGAGGCCCCTTTATGATGAATCTTGTTTTGATGACTGATCCATCCTTTAAGATAAATGAAGCATCCAGGCAGGGAGATCCCGCGCAGGTTCCATATTTTCTAAAATTTTGTTTTTCGATACAGTCAGAGAGCTGGAAACTTTCTTCCATCAGGCTAAGATCGAATGTATCTTCTTCCAGGAACCGATAGTTTTGAACACTTTTTTTCCAGACAAAATAAATATCGCCTGTGGACGAATCATTGGATTCATATTCCCAGCGGGGCACTGCATCAAAACCTGTTGCATTCATATTTTGAAATGGAGTGGATGGCAAGTTCACCCTGAATCCTCCCTGAAGAGGTTCAAATACCTGCCATGATTTTGATTCAGGTTTTCTCAATGCGATTGAATTGAAGAACTGATCAGCTTCGGGCCCTTCTACATAATTTCCATTTCCACTCATTTTAAAAACAAGTATTTCGAAAGGAGTTGCGAGAATATTATATCGTTGTATATCTCCGCGCCTTGTTTTGTTGACAATATCGAAGCCATTATAACCATTTTTTACGATCCTTTTTTTCCGGAGAATTCTTCCAGGTACATTTTCATATAAAAGGCTGTCGATTTTTTTTAGAGTGGTTTCCTCTTTTTGTCCGAAAATATAGCTATGTGTTTTGACGCGTGTGATCATATAATAAGCCCCATTGCTCATGTCCGCATATTGCCATGAGTCTCCGGAGCGGCTATCTGCTCTTTTATACAACTTACCCGGCAGCTTAACCGAAAAAGATTGATCTTCGGAACTAAAAGAAGAAAAACTGACGGGAACTTTTACCTGGTCAATATTCTCTCTTTGAAGAGCATCCTGGTCGCTCATGCTGACAGGACGAAGCATATACCCTTTTTTGCGCAATAATTCTATCACACCTCTTTTTCCTGGCAGATGAGCAGCTCCGACACCTACGAATAAAGATTTCTTTTTAAGGATACTGTCTACTGCGTTGGCCTGTATTTCATTTCTTTTATATAAAAACTTTTCAAGGTAAGCAGTGGAGGGTTGCATCATATGCTCAAGCGAATCCAGCATATCGAGATCGCCTTTTCGATATGCTTCCTGTGTCTTTTTTTCCAGTTCATAAGCAGATTCTCCATCTACATCAACATTTCTGCGATGCCTGTCTTTCATCATGTCCTGAGTGGCTTCCAAAATAAGGCGTTCCGTTTCAAAATAATTTTCTACACCGGTGGCCTGTTTGCCTAATTTTTTTCCTGTCTGATAAATATATAAATCGAGATAAGTGTCTTCTTCGAAATCGGCCTTGGGCTGAAAGGTTCTGTACAATAAACCATTGATGATAGTTGGCTCTTCACTGATTGCCAGACGCAGTTTATCTTCATAAGTTTCCAGCTGGAATGACTTTTCATTGATATAATCGTTAGGAGATCCCTGCGTGTAAAATCGCAGGTTCATTTGCATATTCTGATATCGGAACAGCTGGTCCTGCCATAATTGAGGGTCCAACTCAAGGGCAACAACATCTGCATTTTTTATGCCCAGGTAAAAGGAATCACTTAGATGGAAAGCCATTTTGCTGCTGACATGCATTGTTCCGAATAGATAGGAAGGCTTTTTAAGTCCATTTCCGGTGATTTCCCATAAAAGAGCCGGATAATTTTTCCCTTCCCTTTTCTGGGCTGGTACGAGGAGTGACAGTAAAATTAAAATTACCAATATCCCTAATTGCCTACAGGTTTTATTCACGCTCATTATACGGGCTTATCGATTGTTATGAAGATGCATAAAAGACGGGAAATCATAAAAATTATTTTGTGAAATTCAATATTCATGAGGGTTTTGAAGCTGAAGAAAATATCGGACCTGTATATTTCATCGTTTACCTGGTTTATTTTTTTATTCGGGTCGGTTTTACTACTTTTGCACCCCATAAAATCATGCCGTAACATGAACCGAATCGGGTGCCGTAAGACCTGGTTTCTGCAAGAAAAATGCTGCAGCGCAATGCTTCTATCTACCCTTTGGTTTCATGTGGCTTTAAAAAAATATATTTTACATGAAGCTTTCGCAGTTCAAATTTGATCTTCCTTTAAATCTTATCGCCCAGCACCCTACGAAAAAAAGAGAAGACAGCAGGATGATGGTTGTCCATCGTAAAACGGGCCAGATAGAAAACAAACATTTCCGTGATATACTGGATTATTTCGATGATAAAGACGTCTTTGTTGTCAACAATACCAAGGTATTCCCTGCCCGCATGTATGGCAGAAAGGAAAAGACAGGAGCCAAGATTGAAGTTTTTTTACTTCGTGAACTCAATAAACCCAATCGTCTTTGGGATGTTATTGTTGATCCGGCCAGAAAAATCCGCGTAGGAAATAAATTATATTTTGGCGAAAACGACGAACTGGTTGCCGAAGTCATTGACAATACAACCAGCCGTGGCCGTACCATTCGCTTTTTGTGGGAAGGGACGGATGAAGAATTCCGTGATCAATTGGAATTATTGGGCGAAACCCCATTGCCTAAATACATCAAACGTAAACCCGATGAAGAGGATAAGGAACGCTATCAAACTGTTTATGCAAAGTATGAAGGCGCTGTAGCTGCACCTACTGCAGGATTGCATTTCAGCAAAGAATTAATTAAGAGGCTTGAGATTAAAGGAATTCGTTTTGCAGAAGCAACATTGCATACCGGTCTTGGAACTTTCAGACCAATTGAAGTCGAAGACCTGAGCAAACATAAAATGGATGCTGAATATTACAGGATTGATGAGGATGCCTGCAGGATCGTGAACAAAGCGCGTCAGAGCGGGAACAGGATCTGCTCCATTGGAACCACTACCATGCGTGCAATTGAATCTTCTTTCACAGCAGAGAAATTATTGAAACCTTCAGAGGGCTGGACAAATACTTTTATTCACCCTCCTTATCAGTTTAATATTGCTGATGCACTTGTAACAAATTTCCACCTTCCTAAAACCAGTTTATTGATCATGGTATGCGCTTTTGCCGGATATGACCTGACGATGGAAGCATACAAAAAAGCGATCAAAGACAAATACAGATTTTTTAGTTATGGAGATGCAATGCTGGTGATATAAAGCCAAAGTACAAGGGACAAAGGACAAAGGTCAAAGGTCAAAGTTTAAGCAGCAATTCTTACTTTGAACTTTGTCCTTTGCACTTGGTACTTACTTAAAATAGGATTCGGGGATTGTCTTCCACATTCCATGAGAAAGATGTCCGGTCAGCAATTCATATAATAAATAGATTGGCCAGAATATATAGTGAACAATCAGCCAGAAAATAGAATGATTATAGTACCAGCTTATCATCAGGGAATATAATCCCAGGATGCAGTAGATAATACTTTTATCACGGTTGTTCATGAGTGGTGATTTAGTTAAGAATGTATTAAAGATGGCAGTTGATCGATGATCGATGATCGTGGTCGATTTTACTTGGTTCGTTTTCTCCGGCCAACGACCATCGGCTAACGGTCATCGTCTATCAAATATCCTGCCCCCGCAATCTTTTTACACAATTCATCAAAGAGCGTGCCTGGTGATAAGTTGCTTTCCAGATATGTCCCTTTAAAGCTGTTCTTCGTTGAGGTTCCTTATCCAGGCCTTCTTCATACCAGTCGCCATATCTATGATCGATGAGATAGGTCTTGGTATATTTCCAAAGCAATTTGAATTTATCGAAATAATGCAATGTATCTTTTGGAAAATATCCAGCCATCAGAGAAAGCGTATTCAATCCTTCAGCCTGGGCCCACCAGTTTTTACTGTCTTTAATAATTGTAATTCCTGGCTTGTCCCGGAAATAATAACCTTCATCATAAAAACCTCCCAATTTATTATCCCAACCATTGCGCAATGCATGATCTAACATTCGTTTTGCAACTGACAATGTAAGCTTGTCATTTTTTAATCCGAGTGCGCGTGATGCTTCCAGTATCAGGAATGCAGTTTCCACATCATGACCGAAAGAAACATGATCCAGTGAGCGATGTTTTAAAATACTGGCTTCTGATGAATCCCTGAAACTCACAGGAGTCCAATCGGTTTGAAAAAATAAAACCAGAGAACCTTTTTTTGAACAGATTTTATCTCTTATCAAAAAAAGCATTTCCTGTAATCGTTCCCGAACCAGGCTGTCTTTCCATACAGCATAGAGAGAAGTAAAAGCTTCCAATAAATGAATCGAACTATTCTGATCCTTATAACCGAACTCAGAAGTAGATGGAGTTGTGTTCGTCCTTTTTATTGGAGTCCCGTCGGGCTGCATATGCTGAAAATAGCCCTTGTATGTTTTATCATGACTATGATTTTCCAGCCACCAAAAAGTTTGTTTTGCGAGATTCAAAGCACTTGTATCACCAGATGCTTCATAATAAGCAGACAATGCATAGATGGCGAAGGCATTTCCATAAGCAGTTTTATTGCCGAGACCTGAATTCTTAATATGTCCTTCTCTGTCAACCAGGGTATAAAACCCGCCATAAGTTTTATCCCACATTTTGTTTTTGAGGAAGAGAAATCCCTGCTGCGCATCTGCCTTATAGTATGAGATATCCGGATAAAGCATCGATGCTTTTGAATTTGTCCAGATATGCCTCGACTGGGTAACGATCATTTTATCCTGATTCAAAGTTGGCTGGAAATTGTATGTAAAACTGCTAAGAAATCCACCATAAAAACTATCTACTGACTGAGGATACCATTTATCCAGCGTCTCGTGCTTCAGAGATCTTTCCATTTCTGCGGCTATACTTAACCGTTCGTTGCCGGCTGAAGGTGCCGGTTGATTCTGGCCATAAGCCTGAAGGCTGACAAGCAATAAAAAAAATATCTTTTTCATGTTGGAGATCGCCCACAAAAATAATAAAGCTGAAATCATGTTTACTATTTTAGGGGCTAAATAAAAAATGTCCCCGCCCTGATTGGCGGGAACTGGTATAATGGATATGGCCGTCCTATTTAAAAAAAATGTGTACCTGATTTAACAATCACATGTAAGAGAAAAGCCAGGTAAGCAACATAATACAAACCCGCCAGTCCTGCACAAACAAAAAAAGGTTTTCCCCATGAAAGTTTAAAGTTCTTCTCAAAATTCGGATATGACATTTCAGTTTTCATAACGACTCTTTTTGGTAAATAAATCTGATCCTAACATATAATAGTAAGCGTCCATGATTGAAATGTAACCGGCAAAAACAATTTTTTGTAATTTATTGATCCTCATTAGCAAATAGGCTTAAAAAAGGCATACAGAGGTTGCGGGTCGCGAAGTTTTTTAACGTAGAAAACTAACCGATTTTCAGGTAAATGGTCAATTCATCAATCAGTACGGCCTGTGCCGGATTTATTTTTTCTTTTGCCTGAACCGTGGAAAACCAGGCGGCCTTATCTATTTCCGGAAATTTTTCTTTTTTCCCTGAACGGGGCGGCCATTCTATTTCAAAATCATTGCTCAGAATTTTTTTGGTATCTAAATCTCTTTCCTGGGCAAAGACAAAAATAGTTTTGCCGCCTTTTTGTACAACAGGTGAGAGCGTAATAAATTTTCCATCCAACAGGGTTCCTGTTTCTTCATTGAATTCGCGAATGGCAGCTGACAGTGGATCTTCATCTGTAAATTCTCCTTTTGGGACAGACCAGGCGCCAATGTCCTTATTTTTCCAAAATGGGCCGCCGGGATGGACCAGCAGAACCTCGATTAATGGTTTTTTAAAACGATAAAGCAATATACCTGCGCTTTGTTTGCTCATGATGTTAGTCGTTGATTGTTAACCGTGATCCCTGGCCGAAAATTGAATTCAGGGTCGGACATCGGCCAACTATCAACGGCCATCGTTAATGCAATAATTGGCACATTTTTTTATGTAATTTCAGATGTATTTGAAGAAAAACAAGGGACTATCGCTAGGATTTATTTTTAGCCGCTATGCGGGAGTTTATTTTTTAATTTGAATACACCAATCATCCTATGAGGTTTAACTTCTCCAGAAAGATACGCAGTGGTTATCTCGCGGCCTTCCTGCTGCTGCTTTTCTCCTATATTCTTAATATTAATGCAACTCTCCGTTTAAGAGATCAAAACCGGTGGCTGGATCATACGCGCGAAGTGATCAATAAACTTGAACTACTGATATCAAATATAAAAGATTCGGAAATCGGATTCCGGGGATTGATTATGATGAAGGATGAAAAATTTTTATTGCCCTATTATACCAGTGAGAAAAAAGTTGATTCAATTTATGCGATTTTGCATGCTTCTACTAACGATAATTCCATTCAGCAGGAGAGAACGATCTTATTAAAAAAACTGATTGACAGAAAATTTGATCTTTTATCCACACAATTGCAATCACTTCGGGAATCTCATCTCGAAGTCAACGATTTTGTTCGTGCAGAGGTTTTTGAAAGCAAACAGATTATGGATTCGATACGTTTTGTGGTCGGATTGATGGAGAATCGTGAGAATGAATTATTGAAGGAGAGGTCGACTAATGTTACTTCAACCAATAATGTGGTATATGCATTCATCATTATTTCTTTTGTGATCTCTATTTTACTCATTTGTTATTCCCTCATTACTTTTAATATTGAAAATAAGGCAAAGAAAAGAGCTACAAATGTTGCCGAGGAATATCACAATCAACTGGAGAAAAGAATCAGGGAACTGCACGCGGCTAACGAGGAGCTTATTTCATTGCGTAGTATGGAAAAATTTGCGAGCACGGGGAGGATTGCGCGTGTGATTGCCCACGAGGTAAGAAACCCGCTGACAAATATCGATCTTGCTGCCGGCCAGCTGGATTCCGAAGAACTTCCAACCGCAGACAAAAAAACATTTTTGGATATCATTTCCCGGAATTCTAAAAGAATCAATCAGCTGATCAAAGATTTATTGAATGCAACTAAGTTCTCCGAATTAAAATATGAGAAGGCCGATATCAATCACCTGCTGGATGAAGCGACAGATGATGCAAGAGACCGGGCTCAGCTCAATAATATCAGTATTGAAAAAAAATACGCAAAAAATATTCCGCTTCTCAGGGTTGATAAGGAGCGAATCAGGATTGCTTTTCTCAATATTATTATGAATGCTATTGAATCTATGTCGGGTGGAAAAGGAACCCTTCTTCTTGAAACGATTGTCAAGAATAATACCTGCGTCATCAATATTTCTGACAATGGAAGAGGTATGGATCAGGAAACCCTCTCCAAAATATTCGACCCCTATTTCACTTCTAAAACCAGGGGAAATGGTTTGGGTTTAACCAATACTCAGAATATTATTTTGAATCACAGAGGAAAAATCCAGGTATTCAGTGAAACAGGAAAAGGGACCCTGTTCAGCATTTCTTTAAACGTTAAAGAAAATGCATAAAGGTTGTCGGCAACAAATATTTGATAAAAGAATTAAGCATACTGTGTAAGCACATTTACAAGACTTTTTTTATCGATGGTTCCGGAATGACGCCAGAGGATATTCCCATTCTTAAATACAATAAATGTGGGTATTCCTGAAATTCCGTATGCCTGGGCTGCCTGCGTGTTTTTGTCTACATTTACTTTTACCACACGCGCTTTTCCTTCAACAGCTTTTGCAACCTCCTGGATAACCGGTGCCATCACTTTACAGGGCCCACACCAGTCGGCATAGAAATCAACTAAAACAGGTTTATCGGATTGAATCAGTTCCTGGAATGCTCCCATTTTTATTATTTAAAATTTAAACCAATGATTTTTGAATTTTTTCCGTTATCTCCTGGTCTAATGATGCAAAATCGTATGCTCCGTTATATTTAAGTTCATTGATATAAAAGGAAGGAGTTCCATTGACCCCGCTTCGCATCCCGCTTTCAAAATCCATTTCGACTCTTTGTGCAAGCGATTTGTCTGTTAAATCTTTCCTGAAATTATGCATATCCAATCCCAGATCATTCGCAAAAACCAAGAATGCATTTTCGCTGAATTCGGCCTGGTGTTCAAAAAGCATGTCATGCATCTCCCAGAATTTGTCCTGCCTGGCAGCAGCTTCCGACGCAACAGCGGCCGCAAACGCATATTCATGGCTGTTAGAAAGCGGAAAATGTCTGAAGACAAACCTTAATTTTTTCGCAAAAGATTTTTGTATTCTATGAATCACAGGATGAGCCGCGGCACAATGCGGACATTGAAAATCTCCATATTCGACAAGGGTAATCAATGCATCAGGCGACCCCTGGATATGATCCTGGCTGTTTACGGGTGTTTTAAGCTTTGACATACTGATCCGTATTCTTTTGAATATTGTCCAATGCTTCAAGAATACCATCTGCTCCGGGATTTACAGACCTGGGTGAGAGATAGCTCCATCGAATGATTCCATTTGCATCGATAACAAATAAAGCTCTTTCACATTGTCCCTCTTTAATATTATAAACTCCATATTTTTTGGCGACTTCTCCCTTAGGCTCAAAATCGGCCAGTAATGGAAACTGCAGTTTTCTGGTTTCCATATATGCTTTGTGGCACCATTTACCATCGACTGAAATACCAAGCAATACTGCATTATATTTTTTGAAATAATTCAGCATTTCATTGTATAGCGATATCTGGTCTCCGCAAACAGGACTCCAGTCGGCCGGATAAAAAGCCAGGATCACATTTTTACCCTTGAATTCACTCAGTGAAATTTTTCGATCCGGAACAGAAAATAGTTCAAAACCGGGGGCTTCCTCATTTTTTGTTAACATGGAATTGATTTAATGATTCATGGTAATATTCCAACAAATTTAATGCTAATCTTCGAAAGATTTTTAATGCTCACAGAATATGAAACGCATTTTTAAAGAAATTAATTTAATGATAACTTGCTATAATCGTTCAGCAACCTACCTAAAATCATTGGGAAAAATTAAACAGTATACAGGAGGAGGAACTCAGTATGAAAAATGATAAGAACATGTTTGCAATTGTGATGAAATCTATTGCCTTTGCCTGGCAAACGGACCGGAAATTATTTTTGATCCTGATCCTTTTGAATTTAATTCAGGGTTCGATAGTATATCTCCAGTTCACCAGCTTCTCTGCAATTGTTGATGCAATTATAAAAATCAAACAGGGTGTTCATGCTACCAGCGAACTCATCAGATCTTCAGTTATTCTTGGACTTTCTTTTTTAATACCAACGATCATCACCAACCTTTCTTCTTATTACCGGAATAAATTCCGTCTTCAACAGAATATCCATTTGGAAATGTATAAAATTGACAAGCAGGGTGGACTTGACATTGGTACGATAGAAAGCAGTGAATATCAAAATTTATTAAGAAGTGCGCAAGAATGGGGGACGGGGAGCGTGCTTAATCTCCAGGATTTCGTTTTCAACTCTTCATCCGGTTTTGCAGGCATTATTACATCTATGATCATTCTATGGTCATTGAGCCCCTGGCTTGTCTTCTTTGCCATACTCGCCGCAGCCCCTGTCTATTTTTTTTATAAAAAATACAGTATGGAAGTTTTCAGGATACGGTATTTCTCTCTCGATGATCACCGGATCATCGGTGACCGCATATCTCATTTTGAAGAATTGCAAAAAGCAGTCGATGTAATTCTTTTAAAATTGAAAGCCTGGCTGAAGGGACAGATATGGGACCGGAAAGTCTCTTTTAACAAGAGGATCATGATAGCGGAAAGAAAAAAATCTCTTTCCTATGGTGTTTTGAGTATCTGGTATCTGATTTTTCTTTTCGCAGCTGTTGCCTTCATGACAAGACAGGCAGTAGTCGGAAGCATCGCCGTTGGAGGACTCCTGCTGGCTTTCAATACATATACGCGTTTCTATCAGACAGTGAATGCATATATCGAATCCATTTCATTTACTGAAGAAGCAGCCCGGTATGCTGCGCGCTGGTTTATTTTGTTTGATCTCAAACCAAAAATTATTTCAAAAAAAGATGCACTGAGGATTTCATTTACTGAACCGCCTCATATTGAATTCAAAAATGTTTCATTCAGGTATCCGGTCGAAAATGGTGATTCGGATAGTCCCTTTGTCTTACAGAATATTTCTTTTTCCATCAACCCGGGAGAAAAAATAGCGATTGTCGGCATCAATGGCGCCGGGAAAACAACACTGATTAAACTTCTTTGCCGGATTTACGATCCTACTGAAGGAAATATTTATATCAATGGAACTGATTTAAAGGATATCCGGCTT